>NZ_JBIAXG010000027.1:0-124857 GCF_042896465.1 Streptomyces sp. NPDC001292 | reverse complement strand
GCAGCCCCTCAACGCCCACCGGAGCGGCACCGTCAAGGGCCTGTCGGCCGACGTCGGCGCCTCCGTCACCTCCGGCGCCGTCATCTGCGAGATCAGGGACTGACCAGGCGTCACAGTCCCAGGACCAGGCCCGCTCAGCCCTCGGCACCACCCCACGCGTCCTGTCTATGCTGTCCATACGCGAAGCCTTCGCTCATGCCACCCTCGGCAACCGGGATTCCACGCACCGGGCTATCGGGGAAGCACACCGCCATTTCGAGCAGATCCACGCGAGAGACCCGGACCCGTCATGGGTGGCCTACCTCGACGAGCCGAAGCTCATCGTGGACACGGGCATCGCCCACGGCCGACTGGGCGAAGCCGCGACTGCCGAACCATTGATCGCGGATGCTCTGCGGCGGGAGGACCACACCAACCAGCGCGGCCGCGCGTTTCACGCGTTCTGGCTTGCTCGTACGCAGTTGGACCAGGGCAAGCTTGATCAGGCGTGCCACACCGCCACGCAAGCGCTGGAGCAAGGTTCGCGGTCCGGTCGGCCGCCCCAGGACCCGGCCGCAACATCAAGGCGGTGATCCCGGAAAAGGCCGACCAGGCCGCCCACCGCAAGAAGAAGGGACGCCCCGGCGGCCGCCCGGTCAGCCACGACGCCACGCTCCACAAAGATCGCAGCCGGCGGTGCGTAGACGGGGTGCGCGATCACGGTGTCGGTGGCGCTGGGGTCGACCTCGGCGGAGGCTGGTTCGCGTGGTGCGTGACCGGTCCAACCCTGGATCAAGCCCGCGCCGAGCAGCGCTCAGCGCGTCGGACGGTAGGTCGCGATGATCACTCCGCTGCTGGTCGGCTGGGCGCTCACCAGCTCCAACTTCTTCAGGGCGGCGTCGTCGGCGAACAGCTTCTTGCGGCCCTCGCCAGCCACTACCGGGTGGATCAGCAATACCAGTTCGTCCAGCAGGTCCTGCTCCAGCAGCGAACGCACCAGCGTTGGGCTGCCCGCGACGGTGATGTCCTTGCCCTCGCCCGCCTTGAGCTCCTCGATTGCGGCCGCCAAATCGCCGTTGACGAGCGTGCTGTTCGCCCAGTCCTCGACACTGTCCAGCGTGGAGGAGACGACGTACTTGGGCGAATCGTTGATCCACTTGGCGAAACCGGCGTCCTCGCCGCTAGTCACCGTCGGCCAGTACCCGGCCCACTCGGTGAAGGTCACCCGGCCCAGCAGAATCATGTCGGCCGTCTCGAGCGTCTCCCCCAGCGCCGCGCCCATCTCCTCGTCGAAAGCGAACTGCCACTCGTTCGGCGACTGGGCGACACCGTCGAGCGAGACGAACAGACCCGAAACGACCTTGCGCATGATTCCTCCGTCATGAGTTCGGGATCGTCTGCCCGGTCCCAGCCGGGACGGCCCGGTGACCAGGACAAGCCAACCCCGCCGGCTACGCCAGGAAAACTATGCGGGCATCGAGGCCGAGGTCTTGTACAGAAGCGACAGGGGCTCCGCCCTGTCCGGAGCGCTCAGCCGAGTGGCGGTCCGGCCGATGTACCGGGTCAAGGACCGCGCCAGATGCGGCTGGTCGAAGTAGCCCAGCCGGTGCACGACGTCCTGGGCCGGCGCACCCTCCTGGATCAGTACCGCCGCCTCGCGGGCGCGGTGGATCTGCCGGATGGCGCCCCGGGTGAGGCCCGTCGCCGCGACAAAGCGGCGCTGGAGGGTGCGTTCGGAGACATCGGGGGTAGCGCCGTCGAGCACAGCGGGCACGATCGGGTCGCAGTCCACGATGCCCTCACGCACCATGCGCCGTACGAACGCCTCCGCGTTGTCGTAATCGGGCGGGTGCCAAGCGGAGCCCTTCAGCCAGACGGAGCGCCGCGTCACGTCGGGTATCTCCGCGCTACTACCCACGAGCCGACTGATCGGTATGTGCGGCATCGAGGTGCCGAGGGCAAAGCTGATGCCGAAGAACGTGGCGTTCTTGGGGACGGGGGCCAGGCATGCCTTGGGTTCTGGGCCCAGTACGGCCGCCTGGACCTGACCGTGGTGCTCCCAGAAGACGAGCTCCCAGTGCGATGTCGCGATCGACGTCATCCGGCCCACTTCGTCGCTGCGGCTGCGCCATACCCGCTCGATGTACGGGAGCTCCGACGGCCGGCTCTCGATCTCCAGACCCAACCGGATCATCCCCCGTTCACCGCTGCCTGAGCCGCCAGTGTGTCACGTCGTCCGGACGGCCGGCGCGCGTGCGAGATGCGCGGGGAGGATCGGCGCGATCCGCCAGCTCGTCCTCCAAGCCCCGGCACCCGTCCATCGCGAAGGCGCTGGGTTACCACGACAAGACCTCGAGAGGACCGTCCGCCGCGCGGTGGTGCCGAAGCCGCCGAGGACCTGCCGCCGATGCTCGGGGACGTGCTCGCCGCACAGCCAGTCCGCCCAGATCCGCTTCGGGTACTTCTCGGGCTGGTCCGCGTGCAGCTTCCCGGTGACGCGCTCCAGGCCCTCGGCGTACGCCTGCGCCTCCACCGTCCGGTGGTGGAAGGTGATGCAGGTTTTCAGTTTGTGGTCCGCCATGGTCCGCAGGAGCGCGGCCAGGAGCGCCCCGAGCCGCTGCGCGGAAGCGGTCGCTCCGGCCGCTCGCCGGATGAGCTCGATCTGGCGATGCTGTGTCGGGCGTACCAGGGCCTCGCACTCGTCAGTCAGGGCAGGATCGGAGGGCTGCCCGGGCCGTACCGAGCGCTGGGAGCCCGTGGAAGGCGAGGCGGCCACCCGGGATACCCGGGTGGCCGCCCCACGCACTCGATGGAGAGCGATCCGGTTCAGCGCTTCTCCGTACCGCTCTTACGGCCCGTGCCGGCGGCCGCGCCCGCGTACTTCACGGCGGCAGCAGCGTCCGCGATGCCCCAGCCGTAGGCCGGCGAGTAGACGCCCGTCATGCCGGTGCCCGGCTGGCGGGCCGTGTCGAGCAGTGCGTCCTCGACGTTGGCCAGCGTCCGGCCCTGTGCGAAGAGCAGGGCGGCGACACCCGCCACGTGCGGCGTGGCCATGGACGTGCCAGCGTAGTAGTCGTAGTCCTTCTGGCCGCAGGACGCGGATCCGGTGCCGACCGGCACGGTGGACACGATGTCGTCCTTGCACGAGGTCAGTCCCGCGCCCCCTGGAGCGGCGACGGCCTTCAGGTCGGGCTTGTTCGGCAGTTCGGAGAACCAGCTCTTCAGCTCGTTGCGGTCGGTCGAAGCCACACAGATGGCGCCGGGCTCCCACGCCGGGGTGTTGCAGACCGCGGTGGCCGAGTTCCCGGCGGCGACGATGACCGAGGTGCCCTGGGCGTTGGCATACTTGATCGCTTCGGTCACCGACGACTCCAGGCCGGTGAGGGTGATGACCTGCGTTCCCGCGAGCCCGCCGAGGCTCATGTTGATCACGTCGGCGCCGTGGTCCACCGACCACCGTATGCCGGCGGCGATGTCCTCGAAGGTGCCGCTGCCGTCCTCGAGCACCTTGACCGGCATGATCTTGGCGTTCGGCGCGACTCCGGCGACACCGGTGCCGTTGTTGGCGACGGCGGCCACAGTGCCGGCGACGTGGGTGCCGTGCTCGTCGCCGGCCCGGCCGCGAACACCTGGTAGCCGGCCTGGGTCTCACCCGTCGGCTTAGGGACGAAGTTGGATGTAGGGGACAGTGACGACACGACGGCGGTGAGTGCGTCGGCCGGGGACTTGTCGAACCCGGCGAGCATGCCGCCACTCCGTACCGGGTCGCCGGCGTAGGACAGCACCCGGCCGTCCTTGGCCACGGTCACCGTCATCACGCCGCCGTACGCGGCCTCGACGCCGTCGAACGTCTGCGTGAAACTCACCACCCGGGCGCCGATGCCGGGAAGTTCGTGGTTGCGCCGCACCGCAAGCGCCTCGACGTCCGCGGCCGACAGGCCGAACGCCGCGCGGTGTTCCTGCAGCCAGCCCCTCGCGATCGCGAGCGCCTCGCCGGACTGAGGGCCGGTGAGATATCCGCCGGGCGCACGCACGGTCCGCGGCGTGCCGTAGATGGCGTTCCAGGTGATTTCCGGCGATGTATCTCCTGGGGTGGATCTCAGCAGCGCCGCCACGGCCGCGAGCTGCTCTTCGGTGGGTGGCAGGGCCGGCAGGTCGCGCCGTACGTCGGTGGACTCGCGCGGGATGTCACCGGCGACGGCCAGCGCCGGGCCGGACGGCTGGTCATCGGTCGCGGCGCCGACGACCGTCGGTGTCGCCATCAGCGCGGCGGTGAGCGCGGACACGACCAACTTGCGGGATGCGTTCATAGGCAGTCCTCGGCTGGAAGAGAGGCGACGGCCGCGGTTCCGTCGACGGAAATGAAAGCTTCGGCTCCGCCCCCTGGCCAATCCAAGAACTGCACCTATTCTTGCTCGCACCATGAGCGACAACGTGTCCGGTGCCCGGCCCCCGCTCCTTCCGGGCCAGCCCCATGCGTCCTTCGCCGAGAACGTGTCGGCCGCCGTCCAGGAACACGTACGGCACGCCGAATTGGCCGCGCTCCGCGGCCGGGCCGACCTCGGTTTCGAAGCGCTGCACTGGTCCCTAGTGTCGCTGCCTCCGCTCGCCGACGACGACCGGATCGCCCTGGCCGAGATGGTCTCCATGCTCACCCGCTGGGGAGCACCCGGCCCCGCCCCCTGGACGCTCCTCGACGACCTGGCCGCCGCATGCCACACCCCCCGCGCACGCGGTGCCGTGCTCCTCGCACAGGCACGCGCCGCCTGGGGAAAGGCGATAACCGAGTACGGCACCCGGGCCCTCTTCGAGTTCACCGCGGCAGGAGACATCGGAGGACAGGCCCTCGCCCTGAGCCGGATGTCCTTCCCCTCCGACGCCGGCCTCAGCCCCTCCTACCGGCGGCAGCTCGCCCGCCGGGGCCTGACCCTGGCTCAGCAGTCCGGCGAACCATGGATCATCGCCCTCGTCGCCGGGATGCTGGCCGCCGTCGAGACCTACCAGGGACGCAAACGCGCACCCAAGCGCTGGCAACAGGCCGTCTCACTGCTGCCAGCCGACCTCGACGCGGTCACTGGGGAGATCGCCGCGCTGAACTATCTGAACTGGGCGCTGACCTCCGCGTACGTCGGCGACTACCCGACCGCCCTGGAGGCCGTCGCCCGCGGGCGGGTGGTGGGCCGGGGCCCCTGGGTCAACAAGTTCGCCGCGATCGAGGCGCTCGTACGGCACCGTACGGGACACCTGGACGCCGCGAGAGAGCAGGCCGCCGTCGCGATGGCAGGCGCCGCACCGGGCATACGGGAACTCGGCGCGGCCGTCGCCGCCGCGGTGACATTCGAGACGGCCCGCCGCCTCCAGCACGACGACCTCGAGGCGGTCGTCACGGTCGCGTACGCGACCTCGCCCCCGTGCGGGGCGAGCGCGGCGGCGACCCTCGCGTACACACGCCATGCGCGCCGCGAGCCGCGCCCGGCGCGCGGGCTGCCCCGGATCCTGCAGAAGGCGCGCGAGGCCGAGCACCACTTCGGCTGGGAGGACGCCCTGCTCGCGCTGAGCGAGATCGCACCCGACGCGGCGCGGGACGAGGCCGCCGCCATGTCCCGGCTCTGGTCGCCGTATCCGCGCGCCGCCGCGATTCGTTCAATCGTCGAGGGACACCTCGCGGGCAAGCGGGGCTGGGCATCTCTAATCGAGGGCGCGGACGCCCTCGCCGAGATGGGCGAGCCGATCACCGCAGGCCGCGCCTACCACGCAGCCGCGAAGGTGGCACCCTCTCCGGCCGAACGGGCCCGCGCCCGCGACCGCGCCGCCGAGCTCCTCACCACGGCGGGAGCCGACAGATCACTCGCTGCGCTCGCCCGTAACCGCTCACTGCACCGCGGCCTGCTGCATGTACCGGAAAACCAGCGCCACCATGTGAACGCCGGGCTCACCCCCCGTGAGCGCGACGTCGCACTGCTCGCGGCCCAGGGGCTCACCGCGGTGGAGATCGCCGACCATCTGGGCATCACAGTCGGCACCGCGCGCAACTACGTCATGAACGTCCGCCGGAAGTTCGGCTCGGTACCCAAGCGACGCCTGGCGCTGGTACTCGGCATCGTCGACGAGCTCGACTGAACTCGGCAGCACGAACGCGCACCGGGTTGTGGCGCGGACCGGCAGTCGGGCGTTCAAGCTGCGGCGCGGGGCCGCGATCGGTCCCCCGTTCCGGTCGCGGTCTCGCCGATGTGCAGATGGGGCATGGGCGGGTCAGCGGCCGGCCGCGGACGCCGGACCGGAGCGGCAGGTACTGCCCTTCTTCACGGCCATGGTGTCGGCGTTCGCCTTGACGATGTACACCTCCCGCGGCTCCTGGCCCGGGCCGTGGACCCAAACCTTGTCCTGGAGGGCGTAGCAACAGGTGGTTGTCATTCTCCTCGGTGGTGGCGGGTCCCGCCTTGCCCCTCCCTTCATAGCGTGAAAGACCGTGACTGCATGGGAAGTTGGGGTGGGATCCACTCTGACACAGGGCGTCGCCGCCGACAAAGTCGGAGCCACCGCTTGCACCAGGGACCCCGCTGACCACCCGCCTGAAGCGGGTCCCGGCCAGCCAGCGGACTCGAAGAACCGCCGCTCACCATCCGCCATGACGTGGGCAGCAGTCCCGGCGGTGCAGGGTGCGGTACACGCGGCGCCGCTGTGTCGGCGGCAGTAACGGTCGAGGTCACCCAGCCTGGAGCTACCGTCCACGGACGGCAGCGCCCCGGGAGACGAAACTCCGCGCGCGGTGAGGGAGACTGGCGGCCTCCAGCGCACTGTATCTCCCGCTTGCCACGAGTTGGAACTTGACACCCTCCCGACCTTCGGGGTGCTCGTAGCCGTCGGGGAGGAACCGCCGGTAGTGCTCGCTGGCGCGTTCGAAGAACTGCGGGCGCTCGGAGCGGGAGAGACATCCCTCGAGATTGAGAAGGAAGAGGTAGTGACGAATCATACGAGTGAAGAGAAAGGGAGCCACAACGTCCAGGGCGTCGCGCTCCTCGAGCAAGTCGAAGCTCTCTTCGTACCGGCCGAAGACGTCGAAGTGGGTGCCGTCCGGTGAGCCTGCGGGGTGTTGAGTGTGCCGACGGCGGATCTGGACGCAGTTCCATTTCAGGACGCCGACCCGATCGGCGGCGAGCATGGCGCGGTGGACGACTGTGACCTCCTCGTGGAGACCGTCAGGGAACGCGAGTTCCTGCCGGATCCACAAGTCGCGGCGGACCAAACGGTCCCAGGAGTAGGCGGGAGCACCGAACAACTCGGGCTGGTCGATCAAGGCGAAGGGCTCACGTCCCTGCCGGGCAAGCAGGCTGGCGGCGGCACCGGGCCATGAGCGGCCGCGATGGAGGCGAGTGTGCCCGAAGAGAAGAACATCCGGCTCGTCTGCCGATTGCAGCTGATCGGCCATCGCCTGAAGCGTTTCGCCCCCGATGATGTGATCGCTGTCCAGGAACAGCAGGTAGTCACCGGCAGCTCGCTCCGCCCCCGCGTTGCGTATCCGGCCGATGCCGACGACGCCCCTCAGCTGCACGACCGAGACCCGCCCATCGCGCCGAGCATAGTCATCCACCAAGTCCGCAGGGCATTCAGCGGACTGGTCCAAGACCGCGACAACCTCCACGTCCCGGAAGGACTGGTTCAGTATCGAATTCAGGCAGACCTCCAGCTGTCCCTGAAGGTCGTGCGTGGCGACTATGACGCTGATCATCGGGGAAGCGAGCATAGTGATCGAACATAGGTGGACGGCTCACAGCGTGACAAGTCGCTCGGGCACCCAGTCCACGGCAACATACAAGGTTCTGCATATGCCCACACCGCCTTCGCACATCGGGCGGCGGTCATCGGCTCATCCGTATCGGCTCAGGCATCCAGGCATTCTATGTCCTCGGGTCCGTGGGGTGGATGCCGAGCCGAGGCGGAGAGGCCGGCCCCGTGGGCTCGGCCTCTCCACTCGTGGCTCTCCCGTGCTCCCGTGGCGCTCCCCTGACTCAGGGATCCACCGGCATGTCCGGAACACCGCTTTCGATGACGCAGTTCCGGTGCGGATCCACGGAGTGGGCCTGACTGTCCCCCGGGGAACCGGTACCCGGTTCCGTGGCGGTCGGGCTGCCGATGGGCGCGGAGCCGGAAGTGGAGGACGGGCAGGGCCTCTCCGGGCCGGTGCTGTCACCGGGGGTGCCCGGCGCACCGCCGCCGCCCGCGCACCCGGCGAGCGCGCACAGCAGCACCGCGGTGACGACACCGAGCGTGCCGTGTGCGTAGCGCGTCATGAGGTGTTCCGCCTTCCAGAACTGGCGTCGGCCACCACCAACGTCAGTACGTAGAGTACTTGTTGAACGCGTCGCCGACCCACGTCGCGAAGTACGGCGACCGCATCTCGGTCGGGTTGTTCTTGTCGTTGACGTTGCTGTTCACGCCGTTGACCCAGCCGCTGTAGTAGACACCGTCGTCCTTGCCGTAGATCCAGGGACCGCCGCTCGATCCGCCGGTCATGTTGCACGGCATCTTGATCTGGTCGGTGGTGAAGATGCTGCGCTGTGAGGTGGTGGCGGCACAGTAGTACTGCCACTGCCCGTCGAAGGGCGGATCCTGCGGGTAGCCCATGGCCGTCATGTAGCGGTCCTTGGGGTAGTTCCACTGGATGCCCAGGCCGCCAACGGCGTTGACCAGCTCACCGCCGGAGCTCGGGGAGGTGATGACGATGCCCAGGTCGTACCCGAAGTTCCCGCTGTTGGTCCAGCCGTTGAAGGCGACGAGGGTCTCAGCCCACCAGGTGCCGTACGGGCGGCTGCCGTGGTCGTAGTACGGCACGAACTGCCAGTTCGAGGACCACGACTTGCCGGGGCCGCCGTGGACGCAGTGGCCTGCGGTGAACACCATATTCTTGTTGGTGCTGTTGACGGCCGAGCCGGAGCAGACGTAGTCGACGCCGTTCGATCCGGTGTAGAAGACCTTGCCCACGACCTGGGTCGCGGTGACCGCCACCTTGATGCCACCGGCGCCCGTCGCGGCGCCCGCCACGGGATCGGACCCGGTCGTCGCGGGCCCGGTCGGCTTCTGTGGCGCCTGGGGAGAACCGGCGAGTCCGGTGGTGCGCCCGACAGGGTCGGCGGGGACGGCCTTCGCCATCCGCTCGGGGGTCCAGTACTCCGCGGTCCGCGCCGCCGTGCCAGCCGGAACGGCGTGCTCGACGGCCGTGGTGGGCGCGGCCTTCCTTGGGGCGTCGGTCTCCGCGGCCTGGGCGGCAGGGGGTAAGAGGAGGAGTGCTGCCGCGGCGGCGATGCCCGCGGCGAACGAACGTCTGCGACGTATGCCGAACACGTGATACCTCAATCTCCGTTGCTGGCATGGACACGCAATGCTCAGCCGGAGCGCGACGATCCGTCAACGGAGAGTGAGAGGAATGGCCGGGTCAGGGGTCTTGCCAACCAGCCGGTCACTATGCGGCGCGCACCGCGCGCCGCTCGGTGATTACGCGGCCCGCGTCGACTCCACCCTCGTGGCCTGCCTCCCGACTCAACACGCTGCTGCAGGCGGCCCGCCCGTACGAGACCACCGCGCTCAACGAGGAACGGAACCGGGCGAAGGATCTCGCCGCCGCGCGTCCGGGCTTCCGCCACCGCCTCGGCCCCGATGCCGCCCCGACTCCTGCCGGCTGAGCGGGGCAGGGCCAGGCGGTCCAGCCGTTCGTAGAGAGCCCGCACAGGTCGGCACCATCGCCCACCGAAGTGCCGTCGGACACGCCCACGCACTCCTCAACAACCTGGCAGACGGCGGGATCGGCCTCGTACAGTCCGCGTCGCTGCTCATCAGTGACCTGTTCCAGCACGACGGGCTCGCCGAGCCCGCTCAGATCAGCCGCGACGGCACCATCATGGCGAGCAGTTGGTCCGAAGCCGAACGTGTGCGCATCGCCGGCTGGGCGCAACAGGCTTCCGTTCCTGTGGCCTGAACCAGGAGTCGACGGCTGGTCGTCTGGCCCCGCCGCTCACGCGGCGGGGCCAGAACTCGAAGATCTTCATGAGCCTTCTAGCGGTGGTTTGTTAGATCGGGCAGTAGAGATCGAGGGGTCTGCCGCTGCCGACGGTGTTGATCAGTTCCTGGAGTGCTGGGGGCGGGGGCTTCGTCGACCATGCCCACCAGTAGCGTTGCAGCGTGGCCCAGGGCGTCAGCCAGCCACGGACGGCCCGGAGTGCTTGGGGCCAGGAGGCCGGTTGGGGCTGCTGGGACCCCGGTTCTCCCCCTCTCTAACGGGCCTGGCAGTGCGTCAGGCCCGGGTGATGGATCGGCTGGAGTGAGTGAGGGCGGGGCGAACCAGGTGTTCCAGCAGAAGCTGAACGCGCAGTTCACGAGGGATTGGTGGCGCCGGATGGCGGTGTGGGAGCGGACCTGGAAGTCAGCCCAGCCGAGTTCATCCTTGACCTGTTTCCCTACTCAAACCCACTACGGGCAACGATCGCCAGCTCACCAAGTGGATCGCCACCGCACGGGCCGCCGCCCTGCCCCACCTGCACGGTTTCGCCAACGGCCTCGTACTCGACCGGCCTCATCGGGGGCGCCGGCCTCACCCTGCCCTACCACAACGGCCGAACCGAAGGTGTCAGCACCCGCACCAAACGGATCATGAGGCAAATGCACGGACGTGCCGGATTCGATCTCCTCCGCCACCGCATCCTGCTCCCTTGACGGGCACTCAGCGTTACCACCGACTACGTGACAGACACGTTCGTTTGACAGACCCCCTCGGCGTGGGAACGCCGCTGGCCGCGGGGCAGTCAATCACGATCGGCCCGCGCACCGTCGTGGTGATGCAGTCCACCTGACGCGACCCGCCGCATTGTTCTGGCGGCTCGGCGCACGGGGCCGGCCCGGTGGAGTCCGGGCCGGCCCCGTGTGGTGGGGCGGGTGTGCGTTACGGCGCGGGAACGCCGTCGAGGATGCCCACCGCGTCGGTGCCCGGGGTCACGACGAGCTTGCGGGTGAGGGTGTAGGAGCCGCCCGCCGGCACGTCGACGTTGAACCGACTCATCACCCAGTTGCCGGCGGCGTACACATCGAAGGCGCTCGCGGGCGTCCCGTAGACCAGGCCGAAGACCTGCGGGTCGGTGCCGGTCATGCCGATGTACGGCTTGGTCGGTGTGTAGGCCGCGGTCGCGCCGGGCGCCACCACGCCGGCGCCCGGGATGATGCTGGCCTGGCCCGCGGCGTCGTGGTCCATGGCGTCTCCGGTCCACACGTTGAGCGGGTCGGAGCCGGTGTTGCGCAGTTCCGTCGTCACCGTGGCGTAGGTGTCGCCCGGCCTCAGCGTGTAGGTGGTGGTCGCGGTCAAACCGGTGAAGCCCTTGACCGGACCCGACACGCGGACGACCGCCTGGTCGCCGGTCGCCTGCACGATCTCGACCTTGTCCGCGGCGACAGTCCGGACCTCCCACGCGTTGTCGCCGGTCGGCTGGGTGGCCGAGACGTAGGGCAGGTTGATCCAGTCGAACTGGTCGGCCATGCCGCGTACGGCGATGTCGACCGGCTTTCCGCGGGTGTCGCCGCTGAGCTGGCTGTCGTTGTAGGCGTCGGCGATCGCCATCGAGAACTTGTCGTTCTCGAGCATGACGTCGCCGTAGCCGGCCTCGACCAGACCGGAGCCGATCCGCTTGCCGTAGCTCGCCTCGACCGTGACCGGAGCGAGCGTGACGTCGGCGGTGCCGTTGCCCGTCTCCGGGACGGCCACCCAGCCGGCGGCCGAAGCGAAGCCCAGAGCGGTGACCTTGACGTCGTACGCGCCGGCCGGAGCCTTGACGGCGTACTTGCCCGCGGCGTCGGTGGTGGTCGAGGCGACGACCTTGCCGGCCCGCTCGAGGGCGACCCGGGCGTTGGCGACCAGAGCACCGGCCGAGGTGATGGTGCCGGCGGCGCGCGAGGCGTCCGGGACGGCCGGGTCGTGCAGGTCGAGCTCGTCGACCCACTGCGCGAGGTTGCGCGTGGGGTCGCCACCCGCGGTCGCGTAGTCGGTCAGGTGGTAGAAGCTGAACTGCTTGGACGCGCCCGCGGCGAGGGAGGCGTCGTAGTACAGACCCTCGACGTAGCCGAAGGCGCCGACGGCGTACGGCGTGTCCTGTGCCCAGGCGAGCGCATGCGCCGGCTGGCCGTTGGTCGTCGCCGTGTCAGCACCGACGTAGACGAACGGCGCGGTCCAACCCGAGGTCTTGAAGCCCGGGTTGGTGCCGGCGACGCCGGGGATCCGGCCGTTGTCGACGGAGCTGTCCGGGTCGATCATGTAGTTGAAGTAGCCCTTGTAATCGGTCGTGCCGGTGTTGGTCAGGTTGACCGTCATCTTCACGCCCGGCGCGCCGGGCAGGGTCTCGTAGCGGACCTGGGCCTGGACGGCCTTGTTCGCGCGGTAGGCACCCTTGCCGACCACCGCAGCGCCGTCGACGGCGAGCTCCGGGAAGTCGATCTGGTCGTTCGGGCGGTCCCACGAGTCCTTCGTGCCGTTGAGGTCCGGACGCAGCAGCATCTCGCCCCAGTCGAGCGTCTCGGCGCCGTTGGCGTCGTTCAGCATGAGGTCCGCCAGGGCACCCTGGCCGAGACCACCCACGCCGTTGTTGCCCGCGGTGTACGGCGTCACGGACGCCCGGATCTTGTCGTTGGCCAGGTAGTAGTACTTATTGCCGGTGACGACGTCGGTGCGGGTGCTGCCGTTGCCGTAGTCGGGCGCGAAGGTCGAGACACCGGCCACCGGACGGGTGACCTTGATCAGCTGGAGGTCAGCAGTGGAGTTGCCGACCTCCCCGACCTCGACGGTGCGGGAGGAGCGCTCGTCGGCGATCAGCCCGCGCTTGGCGGCCGTGACGGTCCAGCTCGCCGCCGGCAGGCCTAGCTTGTAGCTGCCCTGGGCGTCGGTGCTGGTGACGGTGGTCTCCTGGCCGGACGCCGTCGCGGTGACCTTGGCGCCCGCGATCGGGGCGCCGGTCTCCGGGTCGGTGACGGTGCCGGTCACGATCGCCCAGCGCTGGGCGGCCTGACCGCCGGGGACGTAGGCGTAGAGGTTGCCGTCCCAGGCGCCCGCGACGACGGTGTTGCCGCTGACGGCGGGGCCGGCGCCGACCCAGGTGCCGATCTCGTGGCTCCACAGCGGCTGACCGGTGTCGGCCGCGAGGGCGTAGAACTTGCCGTTGTTGGCGCCGACGAACACGGTGTCACCCGCGACGACAGGGCTGGACATGACGCCGCCGTGGTAGATGTCGCCGGGCAGGACCCGGTCCCAGATCACGTTGCCGGTCTTGGCGTCGAGGGCCGCGACCGCGCCGGTCGGGAAGCCCATGTAGACGACGCCGTCCTTGACGGCCGCGGCGCTCGGGGTCGAGCCGCTCGAGACCAGCGAGCTGTGCGGCGACTTGTAGGTCCACAACGTCTCGCCGGTCTTGGCGTCACGGGCGGCGATGCCGTTGTTGGCGCCGATGAAGACCTTGCCCTCGGCGGCGGTCGGTACGCCGTCCTGCCAGCTGCCCAGCGACTCGGTGCCGGTCCACTTGCGGGCGCCGGTGGCCAGGTCGTAGGCGAGCACGCGGTCGGCGGTCTGGTTGCCGACGTACACGGTGCCGTCCATGACGGCCGGGGTGCCGTCGCTCATCTGGCTGCCCGACATCGGCGAGGCCCAGATCTCCTTGCCGGTCTGGGTGTCGAGAGCCTTGAGGACGCCCTGGCTGCCGATGCCGTAGCGGGTCTGGTACGGCCAGAGCACGGTGTGGCCGGAGACGGCCGGCGAGTAGTAGCCGTACGTGCGCTGGTTGTTGGGGGCCGGAGCCTGCTCCGGCACGGCCTTCCAGCGGAGCTCGCCGGTGACGGCGTCGACGGCGTACAGCTCCGACCCGAGGGTCGGGGCGTAGATCATGCCGTCGCCGTAGGCGAGGCTGCCGTGGATCGACTGCGGCACCTCGAAGCTCCACAGCTCCTTGCCGTTCTTGAGCTGGACGGCGTGGATCTTGGAGTTGCCGTCGCCGTTCTCGTCCCGGGTGCCGGCGTAGACGACGCCGTCGTGGATGACGGGCGAGCCGGTGAGGAAGGTGCCGTCGGTGCGGAAGCTCCACGCGAGGCGGCGGCCCGGCTCCTGCGCGGCCGCGACGCCGGTATGCCCCTCGTTGCCGTGGTGCTGGTCCCAGTCGTCGCCGGCGACCGCCTGGAGGGCGGGCTCGTCGGTGAGGGTGAAGTCGGCCGACTTGGTCCAGGTCTTGCCGGCGGCGTCGACGACCTTCACCTCGAGGGTGTGCTTGCCGACGGTCTGCAGGTTCTCCGGCAGGTTGCTCTGCCAGGTGAACTCACCGCTGTCGTGCAGCGGCATCCACCGCTTGCTGTTGTCGATGCGGTAGCGCGCCGAGACGACCTTGTCGCCGGTGTCGTAGGCGTTGATCTGGATGCCCGGGAAGCCGGCGGCCGGGACGGCCGTGCCGGGGGCGGGGGTGACGATCGTGAGGTGCTCGTTCTCGCCGTACATCCGGAACGGGTTGTCGAAGCCGGGGCCGGCCATGTGGATGTAGCGGAAGCCGCGCGGCGCGTTGTCGATGGTGTACGAGCTCGACACGGTCTGGATGTGCTTGGCGGTCGAGGCGAAGGCCGATTTGTTCTCGACGTGGTTGGAGTGCTCGTGGCCAACCAGGATCAGCTGGGCGTTGTACTTCTCGAGCACGTCACCGAAGGCGTCATACGTCGACGGCGAGCCGAACGGGACGTTCATCGGCTGGTGCGTCAGGACGACGACCTCGATGTCGTTGGTCGGGTCGGTGTCGACCGGGACGTTGGCGGCGAGGTCGTCCTTCAGCCAGTTGAGCTCTTCGTCGAACGGCGCCGAGCCGTTGTTCTCGAGGACGACGAAGTGGCGGTTGCCGTAGTTGAAGGAGTACCACTCCGGGCCGACGTTCTTGCGGTAGTTGTCGATCCGGGCGGCGTAGCCGGAGCCGCTGGCGTACTCGTGGTTGCCGACGGCCGGCCACACGCCGACGGCCGACTGTTGGGTGCCGCGACGATACGTGTCGAACTGCCCCTGGCTGGCGTCGTTGGTGAGGTCGCCGCTGACCGCGATGAAGCGCAGGTCGGTGCCGGTGGAGTTGATCTCGCGGATCTGGTCGGGCAGCTGTGCGTTGACGTGCGGGTCGGCGATGTTGGCCCAGGAGAAGGTGTCGCCGTCGGAGAGGCTGTCACGGACGAGCGCGAAGTCCGCGGTCGGCGTGGCGTCGTCGGCGAGCTCGCCGAGGTTGGCCCAGAACTTTGGCTCCTTGTACTGGTCCAAGCCGAACCGGTAGCCCCGCGGCTGGCCGGCCCACACGATGTCCGTCTTGCGACGGTCGGTGGAGATCGTCAGCGAGTAGGAGCCGTCGGCGGCGGTAGTGGTGGCGACCTTGCCGTCGGAGATGCGCACGCCGGCCAGGCCGACCTCGTCGGGGTTGCGCTGGCCGTCGTCGTTGGCGTCGACGTACACGACGCCGTTGACGGTGGCCTCCGGCGGGTCGATGGCTTGCGCCGCGTACGACGTGAGCGGGCCCGCCACGACGCTGGCGGCGAGCCCCAGCATGGTGGTGTGCAGGGCGACGCGCAGGCGCGCGCGTGTCCAGGTGAACGCGGACATCGGGGTCCTTCGGGGTGGGATGTGGGTGTTAAGTCTGGAGCGGCGAGCGTTCGACGAACCAGACCAGACCGGCACCGGCGACGGCGACGGTCGCCGCTACGGTGCCGAGCGTGAGGGCGCGAGCGGCGACCGGCGTGGTCGCGGCCATGCGCAGGAACAGCAGCGCTGGGAAGGTGAGCGCGATGATCGTCAACTGGGCGAGTTCGATGCCGACGTTGAAGGAGACCAGGTCGGCCAGCGTCGAGGCCGACAGCGGCCCATCGACGCTGAGCGCGCCCGCGAAGCCGAGCCCGTGCAGCAGCCCGAAGCCGAAGACCACGGGCAGCCGGTGGCTCGTCCTCGGCGAGAGCAGGTTGTCGAGCGCGACGAACGCGATCGACAGCGCGATGAGCGGCTCGACGATCCACCCGGGCACGCTGACCCAGCCGATCGCGGCCAGCACCAGGGTCACCGAGTGCGCGACCGTGAAGGCCGTGGCGACCTCGACGACGTCGCGCAGCCGCTTCGCGCCCAGCAACAGCGCCAGCAGGAACAGCACGTGGTCGAGCCCGAAGAGCAGGTGCTCCGCCCCGAGCCGGACGAACCGCGGGATCTCGCTGAGCAGGTCGGTGCGCCCCACCGTGACGCTGGTGCGGGCGGTGTCGAGCAACGTCGAACCGCGGCGGCCGTCGATGTCGTGGGCCACCATCGTGGTGGTGTCGTCGATGACGCCGTCAGAGGCGCGGAAGATGTCGCTGCGGACGGTGAGCGCGCCGGACGCCGGGCAGTCGTAGGCGAGCGCGACCCGCACCGCGCCGGAGTCGGCGAGTTCGACGCGGGCGTCGTCCTCAGCGGTGCACCCGATCGAGCCGCGGCTCAACCGCAGCCGCCCGCCGACGTACGCCGCCACGTCGCTCGCGTGCGCGTCCAGCGAACTGCGCCGCACCTCGGTCGGCACCTCGGCGGCCGCGCCGTCCACGCCGACCGCGTCCGGGCTCAGGGCACCGTCGAGACTCAGCAGCCGGGCGAGGACGTCGTACTCCACGTCGACGACAGCCGCGACGCCGTCGCCCTGGCTGCGGAGGTCGACCGCGACCGAGGTCGCGCGGACGTGCGCCTGCGCCGGAGCGGCGACGAACAGGGCGGGAGCGATACAGCAGGCGAGGACCAGCAGGCGGATCCGCCACTGGGAGACGAGCTTGACGAGCTCGAAGCGACAGGCGCGGGTGAGGGGGACGCGAGCGCCCCTGGTCACCTGCTCGTGTTCCTCTTCCCGGCTCTGGGTGAGGGTCGCGGTCATCGGCCGGCCTCCTGCTGCTGCTCGGTGAGGGCGAGGAACGCGGCTTCGAGCGGAGACACCACGGGAGTGAACTCGCGCAGCGAGACGCCCTCCTCCACGAGCCGCACCACGAGGTCGTCCAGGGCGGGCACCAGGGCGCGTACGACGAGCAGTCCGGCGTCCTGCCGTACCCCGGCGTCCTCGACGACCCGGACACCCGGAGCGCCGTCGGCCACCGGCAACCGAGAGCCCCAGCAGAAGGCCGAGCAGGGTCGTCTCCCCAGCGCCGTTCGGTCCGACCAGGCCGTGGATCTGCCCCTGCGTCACATCGAGGTCGATGTCGTCGAGGGCGACGACGTCACCGAAACTCTTCGTGATGCCGCGAGCCCGGATTGCGAGAGGTTGTTCCATGGGCCCCTTCCTTACAAAAGCTTTAAGGACCCTAGGGACTGCCCACGCTGCTCAGGGGGTGGGGAGTTGAATGTTGAGGGAACGTGAAACGACTTGGCGTTCGCGACGTCGCTGGGCGGGCGGGAGTCGCGCCTGTTTCGACCAGCACCCTTTGCGACTATTTCGACTCCAGTATCTACCGGGCACTCGCCGAGCACGCCAAGCGCGAGGCGTACCCCGAAGCCGTCGAGCAGGCCCACGACGACTTCGCCGCCCTCCAGGCCAGTGAGGTTCCCGGACCCCGTCCCTCTCACCCGGTCCGGGCATCACTGTGACTGCAGAGAGCTACTTGTCGGGTAGCGGTAGCTATACGAGAACAGTGCCGTTGTCGATGCTGTCCTGTCGCATTGGATCTGTCGGCTTCCCACCCGTTCTCGTTCGTACTGTCCGACTCTCATCCGGGCAAGTCCTGAGGGCGGCCGCCTGCTCCGTTCGTGGAACCTGTGCTCACCTCGCCGGGACCTGACGAAACGCAGACGGCGACGGCGGCAGGTCGGCGAACGAAGTCGGCCACGCGACGTCGTCGATCGCGAGCCACGGCGCAGCAGCTACGGCGGTGGGCGTCACCCCGGTGAACGCCTTGACCTCGCGGTGGAGGTGGGACTGGTCGACGTAGCCGCTTGCGGCCGCCACCCGAGCGGTGGCGTCACCCGCCGCGAGAAGGTGGGCGGCGTGGTCGAAGCGCACCAACTGGGCGGCGCGCTTGGGAGTGAGGCCGATCTGGGACCGGAAGCGGGACCACAGGCGCTTACGGCTCCATCCCACCTCGTTCGCCAGGCTGTCGACCCGCACCCGTCCCCGGCTGGTGAGCATCCGCCACCAGGCAGCAGCGATCTCCGGATCGAGCGGTGGGCGGGCGTCCAGCCGTCGGCCAAGGACATCCGCCGCGATCGTGAACCGTTCGTCCCACGACGTGGCGGCGCGCAGCCTGTCCTCGGCTCGCCCGGCGTCGCGACCCCAGACATCTTCCAGGGAGACCACCGTCCCGACGAGCTCGGTCGATGCGCTGAGCACTGCAGCCGCCACGACCGGCGACAACCGAATCTGGAGGCACTGGCCTGCCTCGGCCGTCCGGCCGCTGATCCGAAGGTTGCCCGGGATCAGCCCGACGACCACGCTGCCGCGTTCGCGCCGGCCGTGGGCGTTGTAGACGAGGCCGTCTCCTTCGCTCAGGTCCACGAACAGGGTGACCGATGGGTGCGCGACCATGGCGATGTCCACGAGCGCCGGGACTCGTTGACCGAACCCGGCCATGCTGATCCCGGGCAGTCGCTCTGACTGCCGCGGGATCGCGACCTCCACCGACGTCCAGTCAGGTGGTGACTCTGTGGTCCACACAGCACCAGGGTAGCGATCGGTGTCAGCGGCCTGCCGCCGCGAAGGCCAGCAGCAACTTGCTGGTCGTCTCCGGCGATTCGAACATGGGGAGGTGTCCGACGTCGGGCAGTTGCTCGACGCGCGCGTTCGGCACCGTGTCGTATTGGTGTGCCGAAGACGGATCCCAGCGGCGGTCGGCAGCGCCGAAGATCACCAGGACCGGGACGTCGAGGGCGGTGAGGCGGTCGGGCACGCTCCGCTCGGCGATGTACGCGGCGTTTCGGCGCAGCACCGTCCTCAACGTGCGATAGCCGATGCCCCGGACCTCGGCGACGAGGTCGTCCGGGACGTCCACCGGGCGGTTGCATACCGCGGTCACCCCCCTGCGGAGCATCGCGTCCGAGCGGATCGACCAGAGGAGCGGGCCCAGCGGCGGGGCAATCAGCATCCGAAGGAGGACGGGCTGCGGAAGGAGCGCGTCGGGACTCGGGCCGCTGCTGATCAGCGCGAGCGAACCAACCAGGTCAGGGCGCTGTTCGGCAAGCGCGGTGGCGATGTATCCACCGCTGGAGTGCCCGACCACGGTGACCGGACGAAGGCCGAGCCCGTCGAGCACCGCGGCCAAGCGGCCCGCCTGCTCAGGCACGTCGTACGACGGCGCGGGCGAGGACTGGCCGTGACCCGGGAGGTCGACGCGGATGACGTGATACTGGTCGGCGAGTGCCGGCACCACCGGGCTCCAGGAGCCACCCGAGAATCCCGATCCGTGGATGAGCACCAGCGGCGGCGCATGCCGCGGGCCGTAGTGGACCACATGCATCCCGTGCCAGTGCGTGACGTCGTCATGTCCCATGTACGGGACGATGCCTGCGCTGCCCGCTATCAGTCTTGTACAAATGTCCTCGCGAGGCTGACGCTCGCCGGACACCTCTGTCTCCACGGCGAGCGGGACTTCCACGAAAGCCAGGCCGTTTGAGAGCGTCAGCCATCGGAAGTCTCCAACCATCTGGCATTCATGCAGGTCAACGAGTCGCTACCTGCCACCTACACCGCGACGGGACAGATGCCTTCTTCGACCTCGCCACCGTGCGCGGCATGATCCGGCGGTCCTGGACAACTTACCGCTGGGACGAACGCCCGAACGGCCGAGCTCGGCTCCGTCGAGTCCGACGGGTTCGTCAGGCTCAATCTGGACGGGCCCCAACAGCTGGGGGTCCGCGCCGTTCCTCGTACCGGGGTTCGGCGAGGCGATCCCGTATCCGACGGGGTCCGGGACTTCGTCACGGCCCGCCGCAAGGAGATCGCAGCCCAGGCAGGAGCGCCCGTTGAGGCATTCGTAACCCGGCACAACGCTCTCGGCGCGGATGCCGAAGTCGACTTCGGGGACGTCTATGTGGACCTGGCAGGCCAGCGCACCCGCTGCTATCTGTTCGCCTTCCGCCTGGCCTACTCGGGCAAGGCAGTGCACCGCATCTCCCGGTCGTGCGGTCAGCAGGCTTCTTCGAAGGCCACGTCCACGCGCTGCACACGCTGAACGGAGTGCCGGCGGGTCAAGTCCGCTACGACAACTCCACTCCGGCTGTGAAGAAGGTGGTCTTCCACAGCCGCTCGCGGGAGGAGAACCCGCGCTGGACCGCTTTCCATGAGTACGGATCCACCCCGTTCTACTGCGAGCCGGGCCTGCGCGGCGCGCATGAGAAGGGCGGCGTCGAGGGACAGGTCGGCTACTTCCGCCGCAACTACCTCACCGCGGTGCCGCAGGTCGAGAGCCTGGAGGAACTCAACGCCAGGCTCGCCGAGTTCGAGGCGAAAGAGGACGAGCGGCGGATCGGGACCAGGATGCGGACGATCGCCCAGGACTTCGCCCGCGAGACCCGTCACCTGCTGCCGCTGCCGGACGATCCGTTCACCACCGGGATCACGCTCACGCCCCGCGTCGACCGCTACGGCCTGATCACCGTGAAGATGTGCCGGTACTCGGTCCCGGTCCGCTTCATCGACCGCAAGGTCACCGTCACTCTCACCTGCGACGACCTGACCGTCTATGACGGCCGGCGGGAGATTGCCCGACACCGGCGGCTGACCGAACGTGGTGCCGAGCACCTCGTGCTGGACCACTACCTGGAAGCCCTGCTGACCAAGCCGGGGGCACTGGACCGCTCCGAGGCCCTCCACCAGGCCCGCGCCGAGGGCACCTTCACGGCCGTCCATGAAGCCTTCTGGGCCGCCGCCAAGAAGGCCCTCGGCGACGCCGAGGGAACGAAAGCCCTGGTGAAGGTGCTGTTGTTGCACCGCCATCAGCAGCACGGCGACGTGGTGGCCGGGATCCGCGGGGCTCGCGCGGCAGGCACCTTCAATGAGGACATCATCGCGCTGGAGGCCCGCAAGGCGGCTCCTGGAGCCGGACCTTCACCGACCCACGGCTCTGCGCGGCAATCGTGGACCGCCTCACGTTCAACGCCACCATTATCGAGACCGGAACCGAGTCCTACCGCCTGGCCCGCACCAAGGCGCAGAACGACGACACCGCGAAGTGCACCGTCACGATGCCACGGAGTAGCTGAGATCTGTCGCGGTGAGCGAGGCAGGCACCATACGCAACCACGTCGTGCCTCGTTCGCTCAGATCATCGTGCAGGTAGTGCACGAAACGCTCACCCCACAGAGTCTCGTCCGCTCCCAAGTAGCGGGCAAGCTTGCGCCGTCCCCTCGGCACATCGAAGGGCACAAGCTCAGCCCGGCCCCGAGCGATCACCTGCCGGACACGCCCCGTGACGAGATCGCACTCGTCCACCACGAGGGCGACGTTCGGGTCGTCCTTCACGCGGTCGAACAGCCGGGCCCACGGGCCTGTCAAGGTCCAGAAGGCTCCCTCTTCCCAGAGGAACCAGACAGGACGCACCGTTGGCCCGCTCGTCGCGATTCGAGCGGTGAGCGGCTGCTGCAGGAAGGCGTCCACATCAAAACCTGAAGATTCCACATCGCCAATCGGACACTGCCGCGATCGCCGAGGGCATCGCGCTGATCACCGCCGCCCTGCCGCGCGGCCCGGTCGGCCCGTACCAGGTGCAGGCGGCAATCGCGGCCGTCCACGACGAGGCGCCCACCGCCGCCGAGACGGACTGGCCCCAGATCCTCGCCCTGTACGGGGTGCTCGCCCGTATCTCCGACAACCCGCTGATCCCCCTGAACCGGGCGGTCGCCACCGCCATGGTGGACGGCCCCGCCGCCGGCCTCACCATGCTCGCCGACCCGCCGCCCGCGCTCGCGGGCCACCACCGGCTGTATGCGGTCCGCGCCCATCTGCACGAACTCGCCGGAGACCGGGAGGCCGCCATCGCCGACTACCGCGCCGCTGCCCGCCGCACCACCAGCCTCCCGGAGCGGCACCACCTCAGCCTGCGCGCCGCCCGACTGGCCGCGCGACCGGGAAGGTGAGCCACCGGTCAATGCTCGGTGAGGCAGGACAGCTACTGACGTCGGCGGACCAGGTCACCTGAGATCGCAAGCGAATCGGACCAGGTCACTTGAGACAGGGACCAGATCTCTGCAGACGGGACACCGCACAACTGCTGAACTCTCGACCGCGTCAAACACGAAGACCTTCCCCATGCCCTCACGGGAGCAAGACAGTTGGACAATCTCCGCCCAGCGATCCCCTGACCCCTCGCGGATGCCGAGGCACAGGTTGGTGTGCCGTGGGCGCAGTCGGAAACCGCGGGCCGGGGCGGCAGTCCGTTCAGTCGGCGGGGGCGTCGGCGGACCGGCGGTTGCGCTTCGGGGGCTGTGAACTCTGGGCGCGTCATGGTCAGTTCACATAGGTTGGGGGTGCTGCACTGGTCATCGCCAACCACAGGAGGCTCACCCGTGTCCGAGGACATCAGTCAGGACAGCGCCGGTTTCGCGACACGTGCCCGGATCGACACGACCAAGCCGCACTCGGCGCGGTTCTGGAACTACTTCGTCGGCGGCAAGGACAACTACGAGGTCGACCGGGAGATCGGCGACGAGATCAAGGGGATCTTCCCCGGGCTGGTCGACGTGGCGCAGACCAGTCGGCAGTTCCTGGGGAGGGCCGTCCGGTACCTCGCCGGTGAGCAGAGGGTACGGCAGTTCCTGGACATCGGGACCGGACTGCCGACCGCCGACAATACGCATGAGGTGGCGCAGCGTGTCGCTCCAGACGCGCGGATCGTGTACGTCGACAACGACCCGATCGTTCTCGCCCACGCGCACGCCCTGCTCACGAGCACGCCGGAGGGCAGGACCGACTACTTGGACGCCGACCTCTACGACCCCGAAGCCGTCCTGCGGGCCGCCGCCGGGACGCTGGACCTCACCCAGCCGGTCGGCCTGGTGATCCTCAACACGCTCGGTCATGTGAGCGACTACGGGCAGGCCCGTGACCTGGTGCGCCGGCTGATGGCGGGGCTCGGGTCGGGCAGCCACCTGGTGATCAGTGACAGTACGGCGACGAGCGAGGGCATGATCGCCGCGTCCCAGGCGTACAACGCGAGTGGTGCCGTTCCGTACTACGTGCGCAGCGTCGAGGAGATCGCCGGGTTCTTCGACGGGCTGGAGCTGGTGGAGCCGGGGGTCGTGCGGGTGCCGGAGTGGCGGCCGGAGGCCACCGGGGAGCCGGGTGGGGACGGTGCCGCCGTCGACGCCTACTGCGCGGTGGGGCGCAAGAGCTAGAGCGTGTTGTGAAAGTGCTGGTCCACAGCGTCTCCTTGAGGACTGTGACCAGCACGGTCGCTTCTGTGGCGGCAAGTGGCTGGTCAGTGCACGAGCAGGTCGATCACGCCCGTCAGGTCCTCCTCTCCGCTGCCCTCGGTCAGACGCATCAGCTCGAAGTAGGGGCTGAGCAGTTCCGGGCTGACACCCTGCTCCTCGGCGGTGCTCAGGAAGGTCGGCGTGCCGGCCACCTGCATGGCGAGGTTGGAGACGACGCCCTTGGTGTAGTCGCCGCTTTGCAGCTGGTCGGCGGTCTGGTGAACTGCCGGGGCCATCGCGACGAGCCAGTCGGCGAGCAGCGGGGCGAGCGCCGCGGGGTCGATGTCCTCCTTGCGGATCAGGGCGAAGGCATGCGCGGCGCTGGCTGACCTGGCAGGTCAGCGGTCCTCGACCGAGCCGGGCCCGGTCCGCGAGCGCCTTGAGAATGCGCTGGTAGTCCACCGACAGCACCGACCAAGGCAACCCCTCACGCCACACCGGCACCTGCGACTTCGGCTTCGCCGCATCCCGAGGCTCCAGCTGAGCATCCGCATCCCGCTGATCCGGGGTGATCTCCGTGTCGGCGATTTCGCTGCCGTCCGGAGCCAGCACCGTATCGACGCGCCTGCCCAGACTGTCGCCGTGCCAGGCGCCTCAGACATCGCTCGTGGCGCGGACATGACAACAGGGGCGGTGAGCTTGCCCGTCGGCCACGCTGCTGTTGATGGTGGATCGAAGACCGGGTACGGACATCGACCATCCCTCCGCGTCGTGCTGACGCAGCCACAGACAGTAACTAACGCGCGCTGCATAAATATCGGCTGGGTTCCGGCTCACGTCAAGGTCCGCGAGCGGGCAATATGGCCCTGCCCCTGCGTGGAAGGGTGAACGATCTGTGACATCAGCCAGGCCTACCAGCGGACCACACGTCCTGCGCCGGATGAACCGTCGTGCGGTGCTCGCGGCGGTCCGGTCCGCTGCCGCCCCGGTGAGCATCGCGCTGAGCTGCCCCGAGTTTCGTAGCGGCCGGTTTGTTTGCTTTCAGGCGGCGTTCGGGGTGGCCAGGGAACGGTAGTACTCGGCCTCGAATTCCTCGGGTGGGAGGTAGTCGAGGGCGGAGTGCAGTCGCTCGGTGTTGTACCAGCCGACCCACTGGACGACGGCGCGTTCGACCTGGTCAGCGTCCCGCCACGGGCCTTGGTGCTCGATCAGCTCGGCCTTGAAGGAGCCGTTGAGGGCCTCGGCCATGGCGTTGTCGTACGAGTCGGCGACGGAGCCGACCGACGCGGTCGCACCGGCCTCCAGCAGTCGTTCGCCGTAGCGGATCGACACGTACTGCGAACCGCGGACGCTGTGATGAATCAGACCCGAGCCCTTCTTGATTCCCCTTCGCCACAAGGCCATCCCCAGGGCGTCCAGGGGGAGATCGGTGCGCATGTGGGTGGCCAGCTGCCATCCGACGATCATCCGCGAGTACACGTCCAGGACGAAGGCGACGTAGACCCAACCCGACCAGGTGCGGATGTAGGTGAGGTCGGCGACCCACAACTGGTTCGGCCGGCTCGCCTCGAAGCGGCGGTTGACCAGGTCAGGCGGTCTGGGTGCGGTCGGCTCGGGGATGGTGGTGCGGCGGCGCTGGCCGCGGATGACACCCTCCAGGCCGTCCTCGCGCATCAGGCGCTCGACGGTGCACCGCGCGGCCCGGACGCCTTCGCGACGCAGCTGGCGGTGGATGCGCCGGACCCCGTACGTCTCGCCGGATTCGGCGTGGACGCGGCGGATGTGCTCCATGAGCTGTGCGTCGCACCGGTGCCTGGCGGACTTGGGTCGCCTGCGGCGGGCGTTGTATGCCGAAACCGACAGGTCCAGTTCCCGGCACACGGGCTCGACCCCGAAGTCGTCGCGAAGGTGGTTGACCACCGCGTCGGCCTCGTGCGGGGCTGGTCGAGCTCCTTCGCGAAAAACACCGAGGCGGCTTTCAGGATCTCGTTCGCCGCCGCAACTCGGCTATTTCTTTGCGGAGTTGGGTCAGCTCGGCTCGCTCAGCGGTGGTCAGCAGTTCGGGTCGACTGCCCTGGTCGGCCTCGGCCTGGCGGACCCAGCCCCGCAGCGCTTCCTTGTGGATGCCCAGGTCCCGGGCCACGTGGGGAGGTCTGGACTTCGCGGACGGCCCGCTCACGCAGCTCATCGGGGTACTTCTGGGTACTTCCGTGGTGCAGGCATCAGACCTGTGTTCTCCCATCTGCCGAGGCGGCAATGCCTGGCTTCAGGGCCGCTACAAAATCCGGTTCAGCTCATGGCGCTGTGGGTCTGCTTGGCCTGGAGTTTGGCCTTCTTGCGGGCCTGCCAGCGCCGGTAGCGGCCCAGGCGGCGGCCGGTGTGGTTGTCCCCGTCCGAAGTGGTGGCGAGGTTGGTGATGCCCCGGTCCACCCCGAGGAAGCCCTTCGGCTCGAACCCCTCCGGCTCAGGGATGTCGAGGGTGGCGACCAGGAACAGCTTTCCGTCCCGCGCCATCAGGTCGGACTCGCCCTTGCGGTTCTCGGTGAGCTGCTTGAGCGCGGCGGGAGAGCATGCGAAGGGGACGTTCTTGATCCGGGCGATCGCGTCAGACCATCGCCTCTGGGCACCGCCAGGCCAGCGTGACAGGTGCCTCCGGGGGCCTCCACCCCGCGCGGTGGCGGGGAGGGTCCAGTTCCTGGTCCCGGCCTGATCCCGGCAGACGTGGCCCGCCCGGCAACGCCCAGGCTACGGCCATCTGGCCAACTCCTTGCCCGTCTGCTCGTCGACGAGGGTGACCCGAGCGTCGGGCAGGCTGCCGCACTCCCCCACCCAGCCGCGGAACTTGCGGTCGGCGGTCGCGCGCTCGCCCCACCAGCCGTGCATCAGCGGGCGTCCGGCTGTCCTGTGCCACCGAACCTTGATCGCGTGCCATCGAAGATTAATGGACATAACCCCTGGTCACAGGGGATCTGGCGCCGCACGGACGTCGGGCTCGGTGGTCGGCCCGTCAACCCGGGGAGGCCGCCCTCCGGCGTCGCGTACTCCTTGCCCAGCCTCTGACCAGGCGTGATCAAACTTCGATGGCGAACTCGCGACTGTCAAAATTCGACGGCACATGATCAAGGTTCGTTGACGCAGACAGTGGTGTGACCGGCATCCGGCGCTACCCGCCGAGGACTGTGGCTGCCCCATACCGCAACCGCTCCGGTCACCCGGCCCCGAACGGCCTGCGCCGGTCTTCGTCACGGCTTTGTCAAGCCACGAGATTCCGGGCCATGCCCCAGACCCCCACCCAGGGCGTAATGGAATCACCACACGGCACGGAGAGCGGACACCCGCCGCCTCACCCCAGCCCCCTCCGCCCCACTTTCAAGGACTCCACTTATGATCATCTTCGGCACCAGCGTATACCTGTACCAGCTCGCGATACTCATGCTGACGTGCCGTCACTGCGGCAACCCTGCCGCGCATACGGTCACGAAGTACGTCACCAAGTTCACGCTGTTCTTCGTGCCGCTGTTCCCCATCTCGACGAAATTTGCGATTCAGTGCACGTTCTGCGGCATGGAGCAGGAGGTGCCCAAGGAGTGGGCCGAGCAGTCGCAGGCACAAGCCGCAGGCGCTCCCGGCGGTGAGGCGTACGGGCAGGCAGAGCAGGCGTACCAGCACCCTGGAGCCTGATCGGTCGCCGACGCTTCCGCCAGCCCCCTGCGGCGGCTCCGAAAGGGGAGGTGCCTGCCAGGTGATCGCTTCCAGGCCGCCCCTGGGCCGCCCTAAGGGCTGTCCCGAAGACCTTTTTCGGGACAGCCCTCTTAGCCCCTGGCCAGGCGTGATCAAACTTCGATGGCACGAACCCGCGTCCGTCAAAGTTCGATGGCACATGATCAAGGTTCGTTGACACAGGACACCGGCGGCGGTGAGGGTCAGGTGATAGCGCTCGGCGATAGAATCGAACACGTGAACGACTTGCGTCGGATCTGCCCCGGCTCCACAGCCCGCCCCGCGCACAACAGCATTTGGTCGACGAAGGCCAGCAGAGTCAGCACGATGACCAGCCCAGGCAGGGTCAAGAAGTAGACGAATTGCACGTCCCAGCATCCAGGCCGATCCTGCGGCCAGTTCCGCGGATTGACCACAACCAGATGCACGCCCTCAGGGGGTTGGCGTTGCTGGCTCGCGACCCTACCGTATGGAGGAACATGAGCCCTGCTCACATTTAAGGATCCACGCGATGATCATCGTTCAACGTCCGCGCCGCAGGCTGAGATCCCTCACGGTGGTCTTACTGTTCCTGTCCGCGATGGCTCTGATGCTCGGCCCGATGCCCAGCTCCGCGGCGGAGCACAAATGGTGGGATCCGACCGCGCGACCCGCGCCCGACGCCCAGATCGACGTCACGGGCGAGCCCTTCAAGGGCACCGACTCCCAGGGTCGCGTGCGGGGCTTCGTCGACGCCCACGACCACATCATGGCCAACGAGGGCTTCGGCGGCCGGCTGATCTGCGGCAAGCCGTTCTCGGAGCAGGGCGTCGCCGACGCGCTCAAGGACTGCCCCGAGCACTACCCCGACGGCTCGCTCGCGGTCTTCGACATGATCACCAAGGGCGGCGACGGCAGGCACGACCCCGTCGGGTGGCCCACGTTCAAGGACTGGCCCGCCCATGACTCGCTGACGCATCAGCAGAACTACTACGCCGGGATCGAGCGGGCCTGGCGCGGCGGCCAGCGGGTGCTGGTCAACGACCTGGTCACCAACGGCGTGATCTGCTCGGTCTACTTCTTCAAGGACCGCAGCTGCGACGAGATGACCGCCATCCGTCTCGAGGCCCAGAAGACGTACGACATGCAGGCCTTCATCGACAAGATGTACGGCGGCCCGGGCAAGGGCTGGTTCCGGATCGTCACCGACAGCGCGCAGGCACGCGAGGTCATCAAGCAAGGAAAGCTGGCCGTCGTCCTGGGAGTCGAGACCTCCGAACCGTTCGGCTGCAAACAGATCCTGGACAAGGCGCAGTGCAGCAAGGAGGACGTCGACCGCGGCCTCGACGAGCTGTACAGGCTTGGTGTGCGCAGCATGTTCCTGTGCCACAAGTTCGACAACGCCCTGTGCGGGGTGCGCTTCGACTCCGGTGCCCTCGGTACGGCCATCAATGTCGGCCAGTTCCTGTCGACCGGCACCTTCTGGAAGACGGAAACCTGTCGCGGCCCGCAGCACGACAACCCCATCGGCAACGCGGCGGCACCCGAGGCGGAGAAGCGGCTGCCGGCGGGCAAGTCCGTCCCCACGTATTCCTCGAACACGCAGTGCAACACCCGGGGGCTGACCGATCTGGGCGCGTATGCGGTTCGCGGCATGATGAAGCGCCACATGATGCTGGAACTCGACCACATGAGCGTGAAGGCCGCGGATCAGGCTTTCCAGATCCTCGAGTCCGAGTCGTACCCGGGCGCCATCTCCTCGCACAGCTGGATGGACCTGGGCTGGACCGAACGGCTCTACAAGCTCGGCGGGTTCGCCACCCAGTACATGAGCGGCTCCGAGGCGTTCAGCGCGGAGGCCAAGCGCACGGACGCGCTGCGCGAGAAGTACAAGGTCGGCTACGGCTACGGCACCGACATGAACGGTGTCGGCGGCTGGCCGGGCCCGCGGGGCGCGAACACCCCGAACCCGGTGAAGTACCCCTTCCGCAGCGCGGACGGCGGCTCGTTGATCGACAAGCAGACCACCGGCAAGCGGACTTGGGACTTCAACACCGACGGCGCCGCGCACTACGGCATGGTCCCGGACTGGATCGAGGACATCCGGATCGTCGGCGGCCAGGGAGTCGTGGACGACCTCTTCTCGGGCGCCGAGTCCTACCTCCGCACCTGGAGGCACACCGAGAAGCACGAGTCCGGTCAGAACCTGGCGCTGGGGGCGGCCGCCTCGGCGTCCTCGTCGGAGTGGTGGAACCCGTTCGAAAGCTTCGCGCCCGGCAAGGCCGTGGACGGCGACCTCGGCACCCGCTGGGCCAGCGAGTGGAACGACGACCAGTGGCTGAGGATCGACCTCGGATCCTCGAAGCCGGTCAAGCGCGTCACCGTCGACTGGCAGGAGGCGTACGCGAAGTCGTACCGCGTCGAGTTGTCGGAGGACGGCACGAACTGGAAGGCGGTGTGGTCCACGACCGCCGGTGACGGCGGCCTGGACACGGCACGTTTCGCCACAACTCAGGCGCATTACGTACGGATCAAGGGGGCGGAGCGCGGTACCCAGTGGGGTTACTCGCTTCGCGAGGTCGGCGTCTACGCGGACTGACGCGCCCCAGGCGGCGCCAGGGCCGGGGCCGTCCGGACCGGCTCTCCTGGTCCGGACGACCCCGGCCCCTCTTTTCGGTATCCCCGTCAAGGGCTTGGCGTTGCGGCCTCGTGCCTAACGCATGAGGCGAAACTTGAGCCACACTCTATTTGAGGACTTGCGTGATCACTCACCACGCCGAAGCTCGCCTCTGGCTTCTGAGCACTCCCTGCACCACCTCCTACGCCTTCCAGTTGGACGCCGACGATGTCCCCCGACACGTGCACTGGGGCCGGCCGCTGAGCCTGGAGCAGGCCGTCGCGGTCGCGGCCGACCTGCCCGCCGAGGACCCCGGCGGCGACGATCCCGGCGGTGAGGAGTACGTGGTGGAGGGCGGCCTGCGCTTCGGTGCGCCGTCACTGATCGTCCGGTTCGACGACGGCGTTTGCGGATTCGAGTGGCGGTTCGTCTCGCACACGGTCGAGGAGAACCTGCTCACGCTCTCCTTCACCGACCGGGTCCGCTCCCTCGGCCTCGACCTCAACTACCGGATCCGGGACGGGCATGACCAGATCGAGCGCTGGGCCGTCCTCACCGCGGGAGAGCCGGTGGACGTCCTGCGGTTCGACTCCGCCGCCTGGACGCTGCCCGCCCGCGACGACTACCGGGTCAGCCACGTGGTCGGCGAATGGGGCCGGGAGTTCGAGCTCCGGCGCGACCAAGTGCCCGTCGGGGAGACCGTGTTCACCAGCCGCCTCGGCATCACGGGACAGCACGCAGGACCCTGGCTGATGCTCGACGCGCAGGACGCCGCCGAGGGGCACGGCGAGGTGTGGAGCGCGACCCTGGCCTGGAGCGGCAGCCGCCGGATCACCCTGCGCCGCGACCCATACGGCCGCGCCTCCTGGACGGGCGGATTCGGGCACGACGGGCTGGTCTGGAAGCTGGACGTCGGTGAACGTCTTAAGACCCCCGTCTTCACCGGCCTTTACGCTCCCGACGGCGCGCTCCGGCCCACGTGGACCGTGACGCTGGTCGCGGCCGTCATCCTGGGCCTGGGCTACGGCGTGTACCTGGCCGTCGACACCGCCCTGGTCACCGAGGTGCTCCCCGCCTCGGCGGACCGCGGCAAGGACATGGCCCTGGCCAACCTGATGACGTCCCTGCCGTTCGTCCTGGTTCCCCCCATCGCCTCGGTCGTGCTCAGCAGCCTGGGAGGCTACCGCTCGCTGTTCCTCTGCTCCGCGGGCATGTCCGTACTGGGCGCGGTCACAGTCTGGAAGGTCAAGGCCGTCCGCTGAGCCAGTTCGCCGGTGGTCACCGGAGCCGGTCGCTCAGATAGCTGTTGAGGACTCGTTTGCACTCGGCGATCAGCCGGGCGTCGCCCTGCGGATCGGCGGCGAACGCGAGTTTCAGCACGCTGTCCGCGCACTCCAGCGCCACCCGCACGGCGATCTCGAATTCGGCGTCGTCCTGGCCGCCGGTCAGAGAGGCGGTCAGTGAGCGCAGCCTTCCGGCGACCGCCGTGTTGTTGTCCAGCGTCGGCTCCAGGACGTAATCCTGTCCTACCGCACCGAAATCGACCACACCGAACCCGGCGATCGTCCGGCGCATGGTGACGAACTCGTCGATGGTCACCTCCACGATGCCCGCAATGCCTTCGGGCTCCTCACGCTCCAGCCGGCCCGCGACCCGCGCCAGGAAAGACTCCAGGTTGCGGACGGCGAGCGCGCCGATCAGTCCTTCCCTGTCGGAGAAGAACTGGTAGAGGGTGCCGATCGGCACGTCGGCCCTGCGGGCCACTTCCTTGGTGGTCAACGCGGCATAGCCGACCTCGTCCAGGAGTTCGGCGCAGGCGTCGAGGAGCCGTTCGAAGCGTTCGGCGCTGCGCCTCTGCACCGGCAGCCTGCGCAGCGTCCCTGCATTGCGGTCTTGATTCACGCTTCCATCATCCCATCCGAGCAGATAACGTGAGCCATGCTCATGTTTCAGGAGGTTAGACGTGGCACTGAACCATCTCCCCGCCGACTTCGTCTGGGGCGCCTCGACGGCGGCGTACCAGATCGAGGGCGCCACCAAGGAGGACGGCCGTGGACCGTCGGTATGGGACACCTTCACCGCCCGGCCCGGCACCGTCCGCGACGGGCACACCGGCGACGTGGCCTGCGACCACTACCACCGCTACGAGGAGGACCTCTCACTGATGGCCGAGGCGGGCCTCACCGGCTACCGCTTCTCCATCGCCTGGCCCCGGATCCAACCGACCGGCACAGGTGAGGTCAACTCCCCCGGCCTGGACTTCTACGACCGGCTGGTCGACGGCCTGCTTGCCCACGGCATCGAACCTGTCCCGACCCTGTTCCACTGGGACCTCCCGCAGGCCCTCGAGGACGACGGCGGCTGGCTGAACCGCGACACCGCGTACCGCTTCGCCGAGTACACCGCCATCGTGGCCGACCGGCTGGGCGACCGCGTCCAGAAGTGGATCACCCTCAACGAGCCGTTCATCCACATGGCCTGGGGCTACGGCCTCGGCATCCACGCGCCGGGCCGCACCCTGTTCCTGGACTGCCTGCCCGTGGCCCACCATCAACTGCTCGGCCACGGCCTGGCATTGGGGGAGCTGCGGGCGCGCGGCCTGCAGGTGCTGGTCGCCAACAACTGCACCCCGGTCTGGCCCGCCTCGCACTCCCTCGCCGACCGCGCCGCCGCGCGCGCCTACGATCACCTGCACAACCGCCTGTTCAACGACCCGATCCTCAGCGGCACTTACCCCGACCTGTCGGACTTCGGCGCGGACGCGACGCTGGGCGGCTCCGTCCGGGGCGGTGATCTCGAGCTGATCTCGGCCCCGTTGGACGCGTTCGGCATCAACTACTACAAACCGACCCGGATCCAGGCGCCAGCGTCCGAGGGGCTGCCGTTCGAAGAGGCCCCCATCGAGGGCTGTCGCCGTACCGCCTTCGGCTGGCCCGTCGTCCCCGACGGTCTACGGGAACTGCTCGTCGGTCTCAAGGAGCGCTACCCGGCACTCCCCCCGGTCTACATCACGGAGAACGGCTGCTCAGTGGAGGACGTCGTCGATGCCGACGGCACCGTCCGCGATCTCGACCGTATCGACTACCTCGACACTCACCTGCAGGCCGTCGACGCCGCCGGCACGGCCGAGGTGGCCGAAGCCGTCAAGGACGCGGGCCGGGACGGGCAGCGGGTCAAGTCGGTGGGCGCCGGGCACTCCTTCAGCCCGGTCGCCGTGGCTCCCGGCGTCCAGCTGCGCCTGGACCGCCTCGACGGCCTGCGCGCTGTCGACCGGGCGAGCGGCCTGGTCACGGTCGAGGCCGGCATGCCGCTGTGGAAGCTCGGCCCGCTCCTCGCCGAGCACGGCCTCGCCCTTGAGATCACGGGGGACATCGACCGGCAGACCGTCTCCGGGGCGATCTCCACCGGGACGCACGGCTCGGGCCTGCGGTTCGGCGGTATCGCCACGCAGGTCAGGGGGTTGCGCCTGGTCCTCGCCGACGGGTCGGTCGTCGACTGCTCCGCCGACGAGCGGCCCCAGCTGTCCCGGGCCGCGCGCGTCGGCCTCGGGGCGCTCGGCCTCATCACCGAGGCCACCCTGCATACTCGGTTCGGATGCAGGCCGGTTCGGGCCGGACGCTGAGGACGGATATGACCGGCAACGTCACGCGTGGGCCTGCTGCGGACGACGTATCCGGCGGGCACGGACGCCAACTTCGTTCTGCAGGCGGTGATCGCCGAGGACATCGCCAAGGTCTTCACCGGCTTCGACCGCAAGCTCGCGTACGAGGCGGTGTACAAGGACGCGATGACCCCGCCCGACAAGGACACCGAACTGCCCTACTACGACCGCGAAGAGGCCACTCCGGTGGAAGCGCGGGCGGGCCTGACCACGTACAAGCAGAACGGCTGGGTGGCCGCCGACCGCACCGTCGAGTCCGCGTCCCGCACGCTGGACTACGCGTACGAGGACTGGGCGGTCGCCCGTCGCCAAGTCGGTCGGCAAGGACGACGACGCGAAGATGTTCCGCAAGCGCAGCCCGGCCGGCTCGGGGCGTGGCCAGCAGCTCCAGGCCGCGCTCCCGCGTCGCCACCGGACCCAGTACAGGGTCCGCCAGCAGACCGAGCGGCGGCGGGAGTCGTCGTAGCCCGCTGTCAGGCCCGAAGCCCACATGGCTGGCGCGCGACCCGACATGACGGCGTGACGGATAGCCGACACGGGCGCAAACCGCCACGTTGGAGCATTCCTAGGCGATCTGCGTATCTGCCAGGATGCGGCGCGGCAGGATGACATCCGCCCCGATTTGGCATGCTCACTCCAATGGTAGGGAGATTCATGCGTCCCATAACGCGTATGGCCTTGGGCGCGGCGACCGCCGCCGTCCTGGCCGTCACCGCGGTCGCGCCTTCGGGGGCGAGCACCCTGTCTGACGGTGCCTCGGGGAAAAGGCCCATCATTGGCGGGGAGAAGAGCACGGCACAGGGTGGCAAGCAGGCGACGGTCACGCTCGTCACCGGCGACAAGGTCACCGTCACCGACCTCGGCCAGGGCAGGAAGACAGTCAGCGTGGACCGCCCGAAGGGCGCCACCGGAGCCGTCCGCACCGAGACGACGAACGGCCGCGTCACCGTCGTCCCGGACGAGGCACTGCCGTATCTGAGCGCCGGCACCCTCGACGCGCGGCTCTTCGACGTGACCGAGCTGATACGCCAGGGCTTCGCCGACCAAGACGAAGGCGCGGCGGACGGGCTGCCGTTGATCGTCACCTACGGCAGGAGCGCGCGGACGGCGCCGAGTGTGCCGCAGGGCGCCGAGAAGGTGCGGTCCCTGCCCAGCGTCGGCGGCTTTGCGGTCCGCGCCGGCCAGGAGCACGAGTTCTGGCGGTCCGTGGCCCCGCAGGCCGCCAAGCCCGCCGCGCGCGCGGCGACTTCGGGCGGCGCGCGCTTCGCCGACGGCATCGAGAAGATCTGGCTCGACGGGCGCGTCACGGGTGACATGGCCGAGTCCAACGCGCAGATCGGCACGCCCCAGGCCTGGGAGTCCGGACTCACCGGCAAGGGCGTGACGGTCGCCGTGCTGGACACCGGCGTCGACGCCGGGCACCCGGATCTCGCGGGACGCATCTCCCAGTCGAAGAGCTTCATCGAGGGGCAGGAGGTCGCCGACCGCAACGGACACGGCACCCATGTCACCTCCACCGTCGGCGGTACCGGCGCCGCGTCGGACGGCAAGGAGAAGGGTGTCGCGCCCGACGCCACCCTCGCCGTCGGCAAGGTCCTCAGCGACCAGGGCTTCGGCAGCGAGTCGCAGATCATCGCCGGTATGGAGTGGGCCGCGCGGGACGTGCACGCCAAGGTCGTCTCGATGAGCCTCGGCTCGCAGGAGGGCAGCGACGGCACCGACCCGATGGCGCAGGCCGTGAACACGCTCTCCGAGGAGACCGGCGCCCTCTTCGTCATCGCCGCCGGAAACTCCGGCGCCCCCGGCACGATCGGCTCGCCCGGCGCCGCCGACTCGGCGCTCACCGTCGGCGCCGTCGACTCCGCCGACCGGGCCGCGTCCTTCACCAGCAAGGGCCCCCGCACCGGCGACAACGCCCTCAAGCCCGACGTGTCCGCGCCCGGCGTGGGCATCCTCGCCGCCCGCTCCCAGCTGATCAGCGGCAGCGGCTCCTACACCTCGAAGAGCGGTACGTCGATGGCGACGCCGCATGTCGCGGGCGTCGCCGCGCTGCTCGCCCAGCAGCACCCCGACTGGACCGGCGCGCAGCTCAAGGACGCGCTGATGTCGACCTCGAAGCAGCTCGGCGCGTCCGCGTACGCACTGGGCGCGGGCCGGGTCTTCGTGCCCGCCGCGATCAACGCGCGGATCACCGCGACCGGCAGCGCCGACCTGGGCTTCTACAGCTGGCCCTACGCGGACAACAAGCCGGTGACCAAGACGCTCACCTACGCCAACTCCTCGGACCAGCCGGTCGAGCTGAGCCTGGCCGCGCAGGGCGCTCCCGACGGCGTCGTCTCGCTCGCCGACGCGAAGCTGACCGTGCCCGCGCACGGCACCGCGTCCACCACGGTGACCGGTGACGGCGCGAAGGCCGCCGTCGGCAGCACCAGCGGACAGATCGTGGCGAGCGCCGACGGTGCCCCCGTCGCGCACACCGCCTTCGGCCTGGTGAAGGAGGACGAGCGGTACACGCTCACCGTCCACGTCAAGGACCGCGACGGCGCCGCGACCGCCGCACGCGTCGTGCTGCAGCAACTCGTCAAGGGCAGCGACCCGTTGCCGGCGTATGTCGGCGACTCCGGCACCCTGAAGCTGCGGCTGAAGCCGGGCATGTACAACCTGACGTCCTTCCTCGCCGTGCGCGGCAGCCACGGCGCCGACTCGCTCGGCCTCGGTTTCCTCGCCGCCCCCCAGATCACCCTCGACCAGGACCGCGAGGTCACCCTGGACGGGCGGCAGCTGAAGGAGATCAGCGCCAAGGTCGACCGGCGCACCGAGACCCGGCAGTTGCTCATGGAGTACAGCCGCAAGGCGAACGGCGCCGACCTGTTCGGCGCGTTCCAGGTGCCCCCGACCTACGACAGCATCTTCGCCGCTCCCACCGACAAGGTCACCGACGGCACCTTCGAGTACCGCACGGTCTGGCGGCTCGGCAAGCCGCTCCTGGAGGTCGAGGCGGGCGGAAGGCCGCTGGACGGTGCCACCGTCCAGTCCGGTAGCACCCTCACCGACAGCCGCAGCACCGTGCCCGTCGTCGACGCGGGCAGCGGGGCACCGGCCGACTACACGGGCAAGGACGTGCGCGGCAAGGCCGTCGTCGTCCGCGCCACCGGCGCGATCTCGCCGGTCGAGCTGGCTCAGGCGGCCCAGGACGCGGGCGCCAAGGCCCTGTTCGTCACCGACGACAAGCCGGGCCGGCTGATGGCCTGGTTCGGCAACGCCGACCGCACCGACCGGCCGCTGCTCGTCGCCACGGTCAACGCGGCGGACGGCGCCCGGCTGCTGGCTGCGGCCAAGTCCGGCGAGCGCGTCAAGCTCACGAGCACCCGCAACACGCCCTACGTCTACGACCTGTCCGACAGCCACCCCGGCGCCATCCCGGGCAACCTGACGTACACCCCGAAGGAGAGCGAACTCGCCCGGCTGGACGACAGGTTCCACGCGGTGAAGCCCGCCCCGGGCGGTGAGTTCCGCTTCTCCATCACCGACACCTTCCGTTACGGCATCGGCTTCCTGGAGCGCATCGACTACCCGGCCGAGCGCACCGCCTACGTCTCCACCGGCCCCGGCCAGAAGTGGCACGAGTCCGTGATCACCGTGCCCCGCGGCATCGAGGAGCGCAGCGGCCTGGTCACCTACCGGGGCGGCACGCGCAGTGAGGTCGACTGGTTCAAGCCGGTCTGGCACCCCTGGCTCGGCACCGGGCTCAGCTGGGGCCAGCAGCGGGCCGGGAACGACCTCCAGTTCAACACCCCCGGCTGGGGCGACTCCGGACCCGACCACACCGGTTTCGGCGACGTGTGGAACGACAAGTCCATCCAGCAGACCACCGAGGTCTACGTCGACGGGACGCGCGTCGACCGGCGCACCGGCTCGGCCGGGTACGCGCGGAACGCCGACCCGGCGGAGCGCACCTACAAGGTCGTCACCGACACCGCGCTCGACCCCGAGCGCTGGAAGCTGTCCACGAAGGGCCACTCCGAGTGGACCTTCAAGTCCGCCGAGACGCCCGCCGACAGGTGGACGGTCCTGCCGCTGCTCAACCTCGGCTTCGACGTCGACACCGACCTCGCGGGCGACGTCCGCGCCGGGCAGCGCCTGCCCGTCGGGATCTACTCCGAGTACGTCAAGGGCGCGCCGGACACCGGGACCATCGGCGACGGCACCCTCCAGGTGTCGTACGACGACGGCCGGACCTGGACGTCCGTCGGCCTGGACCGCGACGGGAACACGGCCGCCTGGCGCGGCACCCTGAACGTGCCCGCCGACGCGCAGTTCATCTCGCTGCGCGCATCCGCCAGCGACGACCGTGGCGGCCAGGTCACCCAGGAGATCATCCGGGCGGTCGGCGTGAGGTGACACGCCCCGGCCGCTGGAGCCATGGGGTGAGCCGCACGCGGCACCACCCCGAATAACAGGACGGCGCCGTCTCCCGTGAGACCACGGGAGGCGGCGCCGCTCGTGCGATTCAGCCCGTCGGTTCGACGACGCCGCGGACGACACTCAGCTCCACCAGGTCTCGGCGGACGGTCCCCCTCCGTGGAGGACCGGCGTCTGACTGCCAGGACGAACCGTCGCCTCACCTCGTGCCAACCGCCGAATTGCCCGCAGCGGTTCTCGCCGGATCCTCGGCATCGACATCACCGTCGCCGTCAAGTGGCAGCGGGCCGCACCTCTCCAGGCCAGCGCACCGGCTGCCCCCTGTGCTGGGGCCGCCCGGCCGGACTTGACCGGGTCGACGACGCGGGAGGGGTTTGTGGCAGCGCTGTATCCGGACGACCCGCGCTCCATCGGCGGATACCAGTTGCTGGGGCGGCTGGGTGCCGGCGGCATGGGGCGGGTCGTCCTTGGGCGCTCGCCGGGCGGCCGGCAGGTCGCGGTCAGGTGGTGCACGCCGCGCTGGTCGACCAGCCGGACTTCCGGTCCCGGTTCCGCAGGAAGTACAGGCCGCCCGCGCGGTCAGCGGGGCGTTCACCGCGCCGGTGATCGACGCCGACCCGGACGCGGCCGAGCCCTGGCTGGTCACCAGTTACATTGCCGGTCCGTCGCTCGCCGAGGCGCTGGTGTCGATCCACAGCGCGCACCTCGTCCACCGCGATCTCAAGCCCTCCAATGTGCTGCTGACCACGGACGGCCCGCGGGTCATCGACTTCGGGATCGCCCGGGTCGTCGAGGGCAGCTCCCTCACCGTGACCGGATATACGCCCGGCTCCCCGGGATTCATGTCGCCGGAGCAGGTGAACAGCGAGGAGATCGGCCCGGCCAGCGACGTCTTCTCCCTCGGGACAGTACTGGCGTACGCGGCCACCGGCGTCAACGCGTTCGGCGACGGCCACCTGACCTCCATCTTCTACCGGGTCGTCCACGACACCCCGGACCTCGACACTGTCACCGACCCCGCGCTGCGAGCTCTGATCGCCGACTGCCTGGCCAAGAACCCCGCCCGGCGCCCACCACGCTCTCGATTTCGTTCGTGCTGCAGATGACCTTGCGTATCTCGACGTCGAAGGAGAGGGTCTTGCCGCGCATTGCTCCGCGGCATTCGACAACGACATTCAGGCAGGGGATCTCCATGGAGGACTTCACGCTCGTCCAGCTGGACTACTTCTGTGTGGTCGCCGATGCCGGGAGCATGACCGCCGCAGCGGCGAAGCTGAGCGTCGCGCAATCGACGCTGTCGAGTGCGATCACCTCGCTCGAGCGGCGCTTCGGCGCCGAGCTCCTGCGGCGGATCCCCCGACGCGGCGTCGAGCCGACTCCTGCCGGACTCCGTCTGCTGAGCAGTGCGCGTCGTCTACTCGACGACGCCGCCGGATTGAGCTCCGTCATCCAGGGCGAGGCGAGCGAGATCGCGGGCCGCATCCGCATCGCCGTGTACTCCCCGCTCGCGCCGATCTATGCACCACGCATCGTCGCCAGCCTCGAAGCACAGCATCCGGGCCTCGAAGTGACCATCGTCGAGGGCGACAACCACCAACTGTGGTCGATTCTGCTGCAGGGGCACGCCGAGTTCGCGCTCTGCTACGACGTAGCGCTCGGGGAGGGCTGGGACATCGAGTTCCTGCGCGACGTCCCGCCTCACGTCATCGTCCCCGAGAACCACCCGCTCGCACGCGCTCCGCAGCGGCGGATCCGGCTGCACGAGCTCATCGACGAGCCCGCCGTGCTCCTCGACATGCCGACCGCCCTCCACCACTACCTCGGATACTTCCGTGCGCTGGGGCTCGAACCCCGGATCCGCCACACCGCGCAGAACTACGAGACCGTTCGGGCCTACGTCGCTGCCGGACTCGGATACTCGGTGCTCAACCACCGCTACGAGGCGCGCTCACCGGGGGCATCGTCCGTCGTGCCGCTCGCCCTCGCCGACAGGCTCGCCCCGGCCCGGCTCTGTATCGTGCGCCCGTCGGGTCCCGTCGATTCCCGCCGCAGCACGGCGTGCCGGTCGCTGGTCCGCACCATTGTCGCGGGCGCGGACGCCGTCGTTGGGTGATCCATCGAGTGCATCGATGGAATGGTGCGGAAACTTCCGTTGGTGCGCCTCCGGCCTCGGATCGGAGAATTCAAGTGGCGTCCGAACGCCCGTCCCGCCAACGCCGGGACGCCGATTCGAACGGGAGATCACATGTCGATGTCGACGGACGGCGGCCCGGTAAGACCGATGCAGAAGCGAGTCCTCGCGGGCGGTGCGATCGGGCAGTTCATCGAGTTCTACGATTTCGGCCTCTACGGCCTCAGCGCGCTCATCCTCGCCAAGCAGTTCTTCCCCGCGGCTTCGACCGTTGCCGGGCTGCTCGCGACGTTCGCGACCTTCGCCGTCGCCTTCGTTGCAAGGCCGCTCGGTGGGCTCTTCTTCGGCGCACTCGGCGACCGCATCGGACGAAGGCCGGTCCTGTTCATCACGCTCATGGGCATCGGGATCGCCACAGCGGTGATCGGGCTCCTGCCCTCGTCCTCGACCATCGGGATGCTCGCACCGTGCCTGCTCATTCTGTGCCGCCTGGTACAGGGGTTCTCTGCCGGGGGCGAGTCGGTGGGAGCGCCGGCATTCGTGCTCGAACATGCCCCACTCAACCGTCGCGGACTCTGGCTCTCGATCACCCTCGCGGCGACGGCGGTGCCCGGGGCCGTCGCGTCGGCACTTATGATCTCGCTGAACGCAATGGTCGGAGCAGAGGCATACGGCGCATGGGCATGGCGGATCCCGTTCCTGCTGGCTCTACCGCTCTCGTTGATCGGACTCTGGATTCGGAAGCACACCGAGGAATCGCCCGAGTTCCAGGCAGTGGTCGAGAAAAACCGGCGGCGCGAGTTCTCGCCTATCCGCGAGGCGTTCACCGAGAACGGGCTGCGAATCTTCCAGGTCCTGGTGATCTGCGGCTTGTCCGCCCTGGCGTTCTACCTTCTCGCCGGCTACTTCGTGACATTCCTGCAGACGCAGGCGAACATGGACCGCACCACGGCGCTTGTCTTCAATGCCGCGGTGATGATCGTGCTCTCCTTCGTCATGCCGCTCGGCGGCCACCTGAGTGATCGGATCGGGCGACGCCCCCTCCTCATCGCCGGATCGTTGCTCCTGGCCCTCCTCGGCATCCCGGCGTTCATGCTCACGGCCACCGGTTCGATCGGACTCGCAGCCCTCGGACTCGTGGTCTACGTCACCGCCCTCGTCGTATACGCAGGCGGAAGCACCACGACATTCGTCGAGGCGTTCTCGACGCGCACCAGGTTCACCAGCGCCGCGATCGCGTACAACCTCGGATACGCCGTGCTCGGCGGCACCGCACCCATGATCGGGACCTGGCTCGAAACCACCGGCATCCGCTGGGCGACCGGGGCCTACCTCTCGGCCTACGCCGTGATCGTGCTGCTCGTCATCACCCTCACGCGCTACCCGGAGACCAATCGGCTCGTGCGCGATGCCGGGGCGAGCCAGAGGCCCGCCCCGGCATCGGCTCGAACCACCCCGCTCGACGCAGAGCTCAACAGCTGAACGACACGTTTGACAAAGGAGATCACCATCCGCACACCCACGAACACTTCGACGGCGACGCGCCTTGAGTTCCTCACCGCCGCCGAGGCACTCGACGGCTTCCGCTCCGGCGAATTCGCGCCGAGCGAAGTCCTCGCGGCGCACTGGGCGCAGGCCGATCGAGTCAACGGCCCACAGGACGGAGGCATCAACGCGCTGTCGCATGAGTATCGCGAAGCGTCGATGCAGCAGGCGTGCGAAGCCGACGACCGCTACGCGCTCGCCCGCACCCAGGGAACGCCGACGCCGGCACTCCTCGGTCTTGCGGTGGCGGCCAAGGAGAAGCACGCCATCGCCGGCGAGCCAGTCAGCCAGGGCCTGCTCGCGCAGACCGGCCACCGCGCCGACGCCGACATGCCGATCATCGAACGCATTCGTGCCGCGGGCGGCATCGTGCATGCCCGGACAACGACGCCGGAGTTCTCCTGCGCGTCGGTGACGCATTCGAAGCTCTGGGGCGTGACCCGGAATCCGTGGAACACCGATGCCGGCCCCGGCGGCTCATCGGGTGGGGCCGGAGCCGCGCTCGCGGCCGGCCTCGCCACCCTCGCGACCGCATCGGACATCGGCGGATCGACGCGTATTCCGGCGGGGTTCTGCGGGGTCATCGGCTACAAGGCCCCCTACGGCCGCGTTCCCGGAGCCGCTCCCCTCTCGGCCGACTGGTATCGGGGCGACGGGCCGATGGCGCGAACGGTGCTGGACACCGCGCTCCTCGCCTCCGTGATGTCGGGTCAGCACGCGAGCGACCACACGTCATGGGGGCCACAGAACTCCCGCGAGCTCATCGACATCGCGTCCCGCCCGGAGACCGACCTGCGCGGCGTCCGCATCGCCTACGAACCAACGCTGGGCGGCTTCCCCGTCGACGCTGACGTCGCCACGAATACGAAACTGGTGATCGAGACGCTCGCCGATGCCGGCGCCGACATCGTCGAGGTGCGCGCACGCTGGGACGTCGAGCAGGTGCTCACGACCTGCTTCAGCCACTTCGGGCAGATTATGGGCAACGCGCTCGCCGACGCAGTGGACGGCGACCTCGAGTCGCTGTCGCCGTACGCGCAGCGATTCGTCGGCATCACCGCGCAGGCACGTGAGTCTTCATCGCTGTTCGATTCGATCCGCATGGACCTCGCGATGCAGGCCGAGGTCTCAAGGATGCTCGCAGGTGCCAACGCCTTGATCACGCCGACCTCGGCGTGCGCGATGCTTCCCGCCGACGGCAACTTCCTCGATGGCATCACCCTCAACGGCACCCACTACGACAACTACATGGCCGCGCACATGACCATGCCGTTCAACACCGCCAACCGCTGCCCAGTGCTGGCCGTGCCGAGCGGGCGGTCGGCTTGCGGGGTGCCCACCAGCGTCCAGATCGTCGGCGCCCCGCTCGACGAGGCGAGCGTATTCCGCATCGGCGCCGTCATCGAAACGCTGCTCCCGCCCCTGGGGATCGCCCCGGGCATGTAGTCCCGCCGCTCCGACTTCCGCGTGATCACCCCGGACCGGTGGGTTCGGCGACCTCGAGAAGCTCAAGATCAAGGACGAGGTCAAGCCGCTGTTGTTCAAGGACAACGCGCTGCGGCTGCTCGGGCTCGCCTGACTCACGTCGACCCTTTGATGCAAAGGAGAGAACCCATGACCAGCTCCGCAGCCGGCTCAGGCGGCGACATGCCACTCACCGACGCGGAATTCTCCCGGCTGCTGGCCTCGGCGCCGATGGACCGGGTCGGGCTCGAGCTCGCCTACGAGTCGGTCGTCGACATCGAGCCGTCCATGGACCTGGGTGCCGGCCCGTGGGGTGACAGGTGGATGGTGCCGATCATCGGCGGCCGGTTCGAAGGCCCGCGCATCGCAGGCATCGTGTTGCCCGGTGGCGCCGACCGGCAGGTGATGCGACGCGACGGCGTGAAACAGCTCGAGGCACGCTACGAACTGCAGGCCGACGACGGTGCCGTCCTGTCGGTGGTCAACAACGTGATCATCGATGCCACGGAGACGCCGCGCTACGCCCGGTCCTGGCCCACGATCACCGCGCCCGACGGTCCGCACGCCTGGCTCAGCCGCCGGGTGTTGGTCGGCACGCTGAACTCGCTGCATCCTGAGCGCGACGCGGTGCTGATCCGGGTCTTCGCGGTCACCTGACTGAGACAGCTGGCCGACGGTACCCCGGGGCTTCCCACGGGTTCGCGCAGCGCCTTCGACGAGATGGCCCGAGGCCCTCCGAGAGGGCCGCGCCCAGGCACCACAGCAGAACGCGGCCCCGGCTCATGAGGTCGGCCAGGCGGACGCACGTCGGTGTGGCCACCGCTGCAACGATCAACGTGAGCGTCACCGCCCAACTGGCCTGCTCCGGCCCAACGTCGAGGAGCGCCGGCAGGTCCCCGACGATGGGGATCAGGCAGGCCTGGGCGGTGATCCCGGCGAGCCCGGCGAACGACAGCACCGCTGTGGCGCGGGCCTGCCGGTCCCTCATGAGGAGCCGGCAGGCCCGCGTGCAGCGCCTCCTCAACTCGCCGCGACCATCTCGGTCAGCATCGCGGCCACGTCGTCGCGCCGGTACCCGAGCAGGGCGGTCTCGTCCGCGGACGGCTCGTAGCGCAGTATCGCTCCCCGGCCCGGAACGATCATCCGGTCGGGGAGGAAGGGGTGTTCGGCATCGCGCACCCGCACCTGCCCGCTTCCGCCGACGATGTCCACCAGCATCTGGAAGTACTCCGCGTATGTGAGGTTCTGATCGCCCACCAGGTAGGCGGTGCCCGAAGTGCCTCGCTCCAGCGCTCCGGCGATCGCCTGCGCCAGCGAGCGCGCGGTGAGGTAGTTCGTGCCGCCGGGTGGTGCGACCAGCGGCGGGAACCGGTCGTCGCGCTCCCCCCGCGCCCAGCGCACCAGCCGTGCGAAATGCCTGGCCGAGGATCCGGGAATCATGCCAACGATGGGCGGCGGGTTGACCGTGGTGACGGCGAAGTCGGCACCTGCGAGCGCACGGGCGCCCTCGTCCGCGTCCTGACGCGCCCGCACATACAGATCGGTCGCGATCAGTTCCGGCCGCACCATGTGGTAGCAGCTGCCGACCTGCACGAAGCGCTGCACACCCGCCTCCCGCGCCGCGCGGGCCAGTGCGGGAACGCCGGCCGACTGGTGCCGGGCCCAGAACGCCGCGGCCTCGTCCTCGGGCCGCACATGGCGGACGTCGCTGCCCGCCGCGAAGACGACCGCCTCGAATCCGCGCAGGGCATCGCTGTCTTCGGGTCGGCTATGTTGAACGACACTACGGCGCCTGGTTCCCGTGGATGGAACGGATGCAGAGTGAGTGGTTCTACCTCAACGGGCTGCGCCAGGACCGCCTCGCGGTTGACGCCGAGCCGTTCGGCGGTCTCCACCAGCGGCTTCATGAGCATGTATCCGCCACCGCGCTCGCCGGTGCGCTTGTTCTCCATCCGTGGCAGGTGGCCGCGCGGCGCGGGCTGGGCGATCTCGTCGAACGGATGGGCGTTCTCGCCGCCGGAGTACATCAGGCCTTCGTCGGCGGCGGGTTCCCAGGCGGGCTCGCCGTAGAAGACCGGCTTGAACGGTACGCCGCACTCGACCAGCCAGTCGAAGTGCGCGACGCTGCCCTCGCAGTAGGCGGAGATCTTCGCCGTGTCGGCTCCCGGTCCCATTGCGGCCATCAGGAACGCGGCCATCGCCTCCGGCGAGTCGTCGAACCCGCAGGCCCGCTGCAGGGCGGTGCCGCCGCCCAGGTAGATGAAGCCGCCGGCCAGGGCGGCGGCCCCGCCCCAGCCGCCGGCCCGCTCCAGCACCAGCACCTCGGCTCCGGCACGCGCGGCCTCCACGGCGGCTGCGGCTCCGGCCACTCCGTATCCGGCGACCACCACGTCCGTGGTGAGGTCCCAGGTGCCGATGTCCGCTGCTGCGTACGGTCTCATGGCCGTGCCTCTGGTGCTCATCGTCGTGACGACCGAGGAGAGTTCGGTCCGGGCCCGCTCGCGGCTCGACTTCCTCGGTGCGCTGCTGCTCGGCTCCGGTCTTGCCGGTGTCCTGGTCGGCGTCAGCTTCGGCCCGACCTGGGGATGGGGTTCGGGGCGAACGCTCGGTTGCCTCGCAGGTGGCGCGGTCATGCTCGCCGCGTGGGCCGGGCAGGCCCTCGCCGTTCACGAACCACTGGTCGACCTGCGGTTCTTCAAGCGCCGCCCGATGCGCGCTCCAGCACGAAACGGCCGGACTGACCGTGGAAGCATACGAATCCCGCGACATCGAAGAAGCAGCCCGCATCGCCCGCGAAGCACTCGACCAAGGAGACGCCGCCTACCCCTACCACGACACCGACCCCATATGGGGAAAGCTATGGCCGCACGGCATCGAACCCGACGGCAGCCCCACCTCCTACCCCCACGACGACGCCTGGTCACAGACCTGGTGACCAACAGGCAGCGGCCCACGTTCGGTCGCCGAACCGAGTGGTCAGCGAAGTACGCCGCAAGGTCCCGTGCCTCCAGCTTTCCGATCTGTTTTCCTCCCCGCCGACGCGAGGGTGTTCCGTCGCGGCCGTGCATGCGGTCGAGGCGGTCCTCGTCCACCCCGCCGATGCGCAAGAGGCGCCGTCATCGCCAGGCAGTGGCCTGAGTCGCATGGATGCAGTACGACTCGAAGGTGCTCTTGCCGCCGGGCTTCGGCGTGGTGCAGGCCGTGACCTGGAAGGCGCCGCCCGGGACGGCCACCATGTTGGTGAACTTGTCGTCCCCGTACTCGATCTCGGCGGTCCGCGAGCCACGTCCCGGGACCTTCACCGTCACCAGATCGCCGGGACTGCCGCGTTCGATCCTCGCCCACACCGCCTTGCAGTCCTCGCTGTAGCGGATCTGGAGCTGGGCCGGGTTGCCCACAGTGGGCTTGAAGGTGCGCGCGTCCTCCCCGCAGCCCTGATTCTGCGGGTTCTTGCCGTTGCAGGCGTCCCCCGGACAGGTCGGATCGTCGAGGAACGCCTTCATTACATGGTCGCCTAACGGGGTCACTACGGCGGCCACCACTGCACTGACGACGGCGAGCGCGTACGCCGCTGCCGCCGGGCCGCTGCGCCACCTTCTCGCAGACTGCCGCGATAACGAGCCGGAGCCCGCCATCGATCCCGATGTCGAGCTGCCGCCGCTCGTGGAGCCTGACGTGGACCCGGATGAAGAGCTGGAGCCCGACGTTGAGCCGGACGAGGAACTGCTACCGCTACTGCTCGTGGTCATGTGGATTCACCTTTGACTCTGGAGACCAGGATCGCTTCCTGTTGCCGCAGAGGAAAGGCGCATCCAAGGAAGCAAGGAGGCATGTCGTTTCTTCTGTGCGCGCCCCCTCGTACGCACAGAGTTGCCAACGGCCCTCTTGCCGCTTTCCTGCTGTACGGCCTAGCCTCGACGACCCCACAGGTACGGCCAGGTCACGGGCCCGTCGCGTCGTGTCCGTCCTCATCGGTGCTGTCGCGGCTGGCGGTCTCGACGGCTGCCCGTGGCATCGGGCTCAGTACAGCCCGGGGCAACGGCGGCACCCTGTTCCTCGACGCCATCGCCGGCGCCTCACCTGCGCGGACTGGTCGGCACCGGTGCGGCCCCGCACGGACCGCGACGGCGGTCGGGCAAGTCGGCCCTGGCACGGCTCCGGAGGGTGCAGTTCGACTCGGGCGACCGAGCGCTCCCCACGACGCTGCCGAACCGGCTGCCACAGCGCCGGCCGGCCCATGAGCGGCGTCGTTGACATCCCGGGCGCTGAAGGGAGCGACTTCCTCGTGGAGGTCCCCTCGGACGGACCGGCCACCCGGCGTCTGGCCCCTGGTTCCTGCACGGTCTTCTCAGCATCCGGGACCCGGGCCTTTCGGCCGACTGACTTCCGCTGGGTGGAAGTCAGTCATGGCCGGGGCCGATCGCGGCCCCGACAATGAGGCGCATGTCCCCCTCGCGCATCCAGAGCCGCACCCAGATCGGCATCGTCGGCGCCGGCCCCGCCGGCCTCATGCTCTCCCATCTGCTCGCCCGGGGCGGCATCGACTCCATCGCGATCGACCTGCGCAGCCGCCGGGAGATCGAGCAGACCCACCGCGCCGGGATCCTCGAGCAGGACTCGGTGGACCTGCTGGTCGACACCGGCATCTCCGACCGGGTGCATCGCGACGGCTACCGCCACGACGGCATCGAGCCGGCCTTCGGCGGCGGCGGTCACCGGATCGACTTCCAGGGCCTGGTCGGAGCCTCGACCCAGCTCTACCCCCAGACCGACGTGTTCACCGACCTCGCCGACGCCCGGGAGCGCGACCACGGCGACGTGCGCTTCGGCGTCACCGGTGTCTCGGTCGACGGCCTCGTCTCGACGCCGGTCATCCGGTTCACCGACGCCGACGGGGCCGACCACGAGGTCCGGGCCGACTTCCTCGTCGGCGCCGACGGCTCGCGCAGCCTATGCCGCCGGGAGGTGCCGGAGGCCGCGCGGCGTCAGTACTTCCGTGAGTACCCCTTCGCCTGGTTCGGGATCCTCACCGAGGCGCCGCCGAGCTCATCTACAACCACTCGCCCCACGGCTTCGCGTTGATCAGCCAGCGCACCGAGGCTCTGCAGCGGATGTACTTCCAGTGCGACCCGGCCGAGGACGCGGACACCTGGTCCGACGACCGGATCTGGGAGGAGCTGCAGTCCCGCCTCGGCGCCAACGGCCACACGCTCAAGGAGGGTCGCGGACCGTGCTGCCGTTCCGCAGTTTCGTCCAGGAGCCTATGCACCACGGCCGGCTCGTCCTCGCCGGGGACGCCGCGCACACGGTCCCCCTACCGGCGCCAAGGGGCTCAACCTCGCGCTCGCCGACGTCCGGGTGCTGGCCGAGGAACTGGAGCGCGCGGTGGCCGCAGGAGACCCGGCGCCGTTGGCGAGCTACAGCGAGCGCGCGCTGCGCCGCGTGTGGAAGGCCCAGCACTTCTCCTACTGGATGACGACGATGCTGCACACGCTGCCGGACGCCACCCCCTTCGACGTGCGACGCCAGGAGGGCGAACTGGCCGCGCTGACCGGATCGACCGCGGGGTCGAGGTACCTCGCCGAGGCCTACACCGGCTGGCCGAAAGGACGATGAGCATGGCTCTGCCCCGCCAACCAGCTCGGCGACGACTGCACCCGCTTCCTGCCCGACGCGGCCGGCGTGCCCGGCACCGCCGGCTGGCGGGCGGAGGACCACGCCGTGTGGCAGTTGGCCGTCGAACACCTCCACGTGCGTAGCAACGACGCTCACACGGCGTACTCCTACGGCCTCGCCGTCGCCCTGTGCGACCTGCATCCCGAAGCCGACCGCGACGTCGTGCTGCCTGCGATCATCCTTCACGACACCGGCTGGTCGCGGGTGCCGGAGAAGGAGGTCTTGGAAGCGATCCGGCCCGGTGGCGGCCGGGCCGACCTGGTCGTCCGGCACGAAAAGGAGGGTGCCGCCATCGCCGCGGACATCCTTGCCCGGCTCGGGCACGATCCGGCACGGATCTCGGAGATCGTCGACATCATCGACGGCCACGACTCGCGAACGACCTCACTGTCGCTCAACGACTCGCTGGTCAAGGACGCCGACAAGCTGTGGCGGCTCACGCCGCACGGCGTCGACACCGTCATGGACTGGTTCGGGCTCACACGGGAACAGGCGCTCGTCCTGATCGGCAGCCGGGTCCACGACCACCTGTTCACCGACGCCGCCGGCACCATGGCCCGCGCCCTGGCCGCCGTCGCGAGGATCGACAGCACGCCGCAGCGGGTCGGGCTCGGCTGACGGCACGGTGCGGGCTCCCGGTACGCTGCGCGCCACGCGCGACAATGCCACCAGGACGACACGACCGAGGAGGGTGCCATGCGCGGTGAAGGCCGCACCGTGACCTCCAAGGTGCTCGCGCTGCTCGGCGCCTTCGAGGGCGGCCGGCACGCGCTGTCGCTCAGCGACCTCGCGCAGCACGCCGACCTGCCGCTGCCCACCGCCCACCGGCTCGTCGGAGAGCTCGTCGACTGGGGTGCGCTCGAGCGCGACGACCAAGGCCGCTACAGCGTCGGCCTGCGTCTTTGGGAGGTCGCCCAGAACGCCGGACGCCATCTGCGCGACACCGCCCGCCCCTACCTGCAGGACCTGTTCTCGCTCACCCACGAGACCGCGCACATCGCCATCCGCGACGGCGACGAGGCCCTCTACATCGACCGGATCTACGGCTCGACGCGGGTTCCGCGCGCCTCGCGCGTCGGCGGCCGGCTGCCGTTGCACGCCACCGCGGTCGGCAAGGTGCTGCTGGCCTACGAGGAGGAGTGGGTGCGCGAGGCTTACCTTGCCCACCGCCTGGAGGCCGCCACCCGGCACACGCACGTCAACCCAGGTCGGCTGGCCGCCGAGCTGCGCAAGGTGCGCGACGAGGGCTACGCCACCACCCAGGAAGAGGTCCGCGCGGGCTCGTGCTCGATCGCCGTGCCGGTCCGCCTGAAGCCGCACCCGGCCGCGATCGGCCTGGTGATGCTGTCGAGCCAGGGCGCCGTCATGACCCGCCACCTGCCCACCCTCCGGGGCGTCGCCCACCGCATCGAGGCGGCCGCGGCAGAGCCGCAGCCGAGCCTGGTGCGCGTGCCGCGCCGTTCCAGCCGGCAAGACCGCTGAACCCTGACCGGACCGCTTCCGCTCAACGGAAGTTCCGCATGGACGGCCCTGGTGGCGGGCGTCAGGATGAGGTCGTCGTCACACGACGGCGCCAACGTGTCAGGAGGCAGGATGACCTCGACTCGAAGCCTGGCCGGGACTGCCTCGGCCTGCCCGGTCCACCACGGCTACGAGCCGTTCGACCAGGACGATCCGTTCCCGTCCTACGCCGCCCTCCGCGCCCAGGAGCCGGTGATGTTCGACAAGCGGACCGGCTACTGGGTCGTGAGCAGGTACGACGACATCAAGGCCGTCTTCGAGGACTGGGAGACGTTCTCCTCCGAGAACGCCCAGGCCCCGGTCCGCGAGCGGGGGCCGCAGGCCCGGCAGATCATGGAGGAGGGCGGCTTCACCGCCTACTCCGGCCTGTCCGCCCGGGTCCCCCCGGAGCACACCCGGATCCGCAAGGTGGCGGCCAAGGCGTTCACTCCGCGCCGGTTCAAGGTGCTCGAACCCGAGATCCGTGCCAACGTGGTGCGGCTGATCGAGGCGATGCTGGCCCGGCCGGAGCGCCGCGGCGACCTGGTGCGAGACCTCGCCCACGACCTCCCCACGATCACGATCCTCACGCTGATCGGCGCGGACGTGGACAAGATCGGCACGTTCAAGCGGTGGTCGGACTCGCGCTCGGCCATGACCTGGGGCGACCTCAGCGACGACGAGCAGGTGCCGCACGCCCGCAACCTGGTCGACTACTGGGCCGAGTGCCGGCGCCTGGTCGCCGAGGCCCACGAGACCGCACCGGACAGCCTGGTCGGCGACATGGTCCGGATGCAGGCCGAGGGCGACCCGATCAGCGACCACGAGATCGCCTCGGTCTGCTACTCGCTGCTCTTCGCCGGCCACGAGACGACCACGACCCTGATCTCCAACGCGCTTCGGGTGCTGCTCTCCCACCCCGAGCAGTGGCAGCGCGTCGTCGAGGACACCGGCCGCATCCCCGCCGCGGTCGACGAGGTGCTGCGCTACAGCCCGTCCATCGTCGGCTGGCGCCGGCGCGCGCTGCGCGACGCCGAGATCGGTGGGGTCGCGATCCCGAAGGGCGCCGACATCCTGCTGCTCATGGGCTCCGCCAACCGGGACGAGTCCCGGTTCGAGAACGGCGAGGCCTTCGACATCAGCCGCCCCAACGCCCGCGAGCACCTGTCGTTCGGCTTCGGAATCCACTACTGCCTGGGCAACATGCTCGCCAAGTTGCAGACGCGGATCGCGCTGGAGGAGGTCGCGCGGCTCGCACCCGGCCTCCGCCTCGCCGACCACGCCGCCATCCACTTCGGCCGCAACCTCTCCTTCCGTGCCCCTGCCGCGGTCCCCGTCACCTGGGAGGACTGACCAGTGAGCGACTTCATCGTCTTCTTCGACAGCGGCCACGAGCCGTCGCTCCAACTGCTCGGCGGCAAGTGCGCGTCGCTGGTCTCGATGACCTCGGCGGGAATGCCGGTGCCGCCCGGCTTCGCGGTGACCACCGCCGCCTTCGACCACTTCGTCGACGGCAGCGGGCTGCGCGGCGAAATCCGTGCCCGCCTCGCCGAGATCGACCCCGACGACGTCGGGTGCGTCGACCGGGTCTCGGCACAGATCCGGCACGCGATCGAGTCGCGCGAGGTGCCCGCCGACATGCACGGCGTGCTGCGCACGGCGTACGAGCAGCTGATGTCGCACTTCGCCGACGTGGTGCCGGTCGCTGTCCGCTCGTCCGCCACCGCCGAGGATCTGCCCGACGCCAGCTTCGCCGGCCAGCAGGACACCTACCTGTGGCTGACCGGCTATGCCGCGGTCAGCGAGCACGTACGTCGTTGCTGGGCCTCGCTCTACACCAGCCGCGCCATCACCTATCGCCTGCGCAACGGCATCCCCGAAGAGGACCTGTCGATGGCGGTCGCGGTGCAGAAGATGGTGAACGCCAGGGCCGCCGGCGTCGCGATGACCCTCGACCCCTCGAACGGCGACCGCTCCAAGATCGTCGTGGACGCCTCCTGGGGGGTCGGCGAGATGGTCGTGTCGGGACAGGTGACCCCCGACAACATGCTGCTCGACAAGGTCATGCTCACTGTGGTCCGCGAGCACGTCGGCGACAAGCACGCCGAGCTCGTGCCGGATCCGGCGAGCGGCCGACTGGCCGAGCGCGAGGTCGAGCCCGAGCGCCGTACGGTCCGCTGCCTGACCGACCAGGAACTGCACGCCGTCGCGGCCATGGCCAAGCGGGCCGAGAAGCACTACGGCACCCCGCAGGACATCGAGTGGGCCATCGACGCCGACCTGCCCGAAGGAGACAACCTTCTGCTGCTGCAGTCCCGGCCCGAGACGGTGCACTCGGCCTCCCCGGCACCCACCCCCACGATCACGCCCACGACCGGCTTCTCCATGGCCGGGCTCACCTCCTCCCTCACCGGCCGTTGAGCCACTCCCGCAAAGGATCCGAGCGTGACCATCGAACAGACCATGAAGCCCTTCCCGAAGCCCTCTCAGATCGAGGTGCCCGAGGGGGCGGAGGGGTGGGAGGAGCTCTATCCCTACAACCTCGTCTTCGGCAACGCGCCCGGCGGTGACGAGAAGTTCTGGTTCTGCGACAGCCAGCACTGGCCCACGGTGTTCAAGCCGTTCGAGACCATCGGCGGCGAGTTCGCGGTCAAGTGTCTGGGGCAGTACAACACCCGGCACCTGCTGATCCCGCCGGCCAACGGCATCGAGTTCAAGATCCACCTGGGGTACCTCTACATGAGCCCGGTGGCCGTGCCGCAGGAGGAGATCCCGGCCCGGATACCGGAGTTCGAGCGCCGCGCCGGCCACTACTTCCAGAACTGGGACAGTCTGCTGGAGGCCTGGCACGCCAAGGTCCGCGCCACCATCGACGAGATGGAGGAGCTCCACTTCACCGCGCTGCCCGACGCCGTGCCGTTCGACGACATCGTCTCCGGCAAGGCGATGGACGGCTCCCAGACGCTGATGGAGAACTACGATCGTCTGATCGCGCTGCTCTACCGCAACTGGCAGTACCACTTCGAGTTCCTCAACCTCGGCTACCTCGCCTACCTGGACTTCTTCGGCTTCTGCAAGGAGGTCTTCCCGGGCATACCCGACCAGGCCATCGCCAAGATGGTGCAGGGCGTCGACATGGAGCTGTTCCGGCCCGACGACGAGCTCAAGCGGCTCGCGGTCAAGGCGGTTCAGCTGGGGCTGCAGTCGGCCTTCGAGAAGCCCGACGACGTCGAGGGCACCCTGCGGGCGGTCCGTTCCGCAGGCGGCGAGGAGTGGGTGGCGGCCTACGAGGCGGCGCAGGACCCGTGGTTCAACTTCACCGTCGGCAACGGCTTCTACGGCCACGACAAGTACTGGATGGAGCACCAGGAGATCCCGCTGGGCTACATCAAGGACTACATCCGCCGCCTCGACGAGGGCCAGGAGATCATGCGCCCCGTCGAGCAGCTGACCGCGGAGAAGGAGCGGATCGTCGAGGAGTACCGCGACCTGCTCCAGGGCGAGGCGCGGGAACAGTTCGATGCCAAGCGCGGGCTCGCGGCGACGGCCTACCCCTATGTGGAGAACCACAACTTCTACATCGAGCACTGGACGATGGGCGTGTTCTGGCGCAAGGTGCGCGAGCTGGCCCGGGTCTTCGTCGACGCCGGCTTCTGGGCTGACCCCGCCGACATGCTCTACCTCAACCGCAACGAGGTCCGCGACGCGATCTTCGACCTCGTCACCGGCTGGGCGGTCGGCGCCGAGTCGACCGGCCCGCACTACTGGCCCGCCGAGATCGAGCGGCGCCGCCGGATCATCGACGCGCTGTCGGCCCGGCGCCCGCAGCCGGCGCTGAACACGCCGCCGGCCGAGATCACCGAGCCGTTCACGATGATGCTCTACGGCATCACCACCGAGCAGGTGCAGCAGTGGCTGGCCGGCGACGAGGTCGGCGACGACACCGCGATCACCGGTATGGCCGCGTCTCCCGGCGTGGTCGAGGGCATCGCCCGCGTGATCTCTTCCGCCGACCAGCTGGGCGAGGTCCAGGAGGGCGAGATCCTCGTCGCCACGATCACCGCGCCGTCCTGGGGGCCGATCTTCGGCAGGATCAAGGCGACCGTCACCGACATCGGCGGCATGATGAGCCACGCCGCCATCGTGTGCCGGGAGTACGGCCTGCCCGCCGTCACGGGCACCGGCTCGGCGTCGACCACCGTCCGGACCGGCCAGCGGATCCGTGTCGACGGCAACGCCGGCCGCGTCGAGATGCTGGAGAACTGAGCCTGCTATGACGCTCTCCACGCACCAAGTGCCCGCCCGTACCGTCCTCGTGACCGGTGCGGCGGGCGGCCTGGGCCGCGCCTTCGCCCTCGGCTTCGCCCATCGCGGCTACCGGGTCGCGGTCGCCGATCTCGACCCGGACGGGGCCGAGGAGACCGCACGCCTGGTCAAGGCCGCCGGCGCCGACGCCTGGCACGGCCGGCTCGACGTCACCGACCCGCCCTCCACCGAGGAAGTCGCCGACCGAGTTGCCGAGTTCGGCGGTGGCGCGATCGACGTCCTCGTCAACAACGCCGCCGTCTACGGCACCGTCACCCGGTCCCCGCTGGAGGAGATCGACCCCGCCGAGTGGGACCTCGTGATGGCGGTCAACCTCAAGGGCCCCTGGCTGATGACCCGTGCGGCCAGCCCGCACCTGCCCGAGGGCGGCCGGGTCGTCAACCTCTCCTCGGCCACCGTCTACAGCGGCTCGGAGAACTGGGCGCACTACGTCGCCTCCAAGGGCGGGGTGATCGCCCTGACCCGGGTGATGGCCAAGGAGCTCGGACGGCGCTCGATCAACGTCAACGCGATCGCTCCGGGCTTCACGCTCACCGAGGCCAGCCGCGGCCTGCTCGAGGACGCCGAGTCGTACGGCGTCGACCGGGGCGCGCTGCGACGGGCCAGCCGGCCGGAGGACATCGTCGGCGCCGCCCTCTACCTCGCCGGCCCCGACAGCGCTTTCGTCACCGGACAGACCTTGGTCGTCGACGGCGGCCGCCAGTTCATCTGACCTCGACCACCAGGAGGAAACCCATGCCGAAGGTCACCTACACCGACCACACCGGCGAATCGCGCACCGTGGAGGCCAACGTCGGCGACTCGGTCATGGAGACCGCGGTCCGCAGCGGCGTTCCCGGGATCGTCGCGGAGTGCGGCGGCTCGCTGTCCTGCGCGACCTGCCACGTCTACGTCGACGAGGCCGGCCTCGCTTCACTCCCGCCGAGGGGGGAGATGGAGGACGAGATGCTCTGGGGCACCGCGGAGGACCGGCGGGACAACTCCCGCCTCTCCTGCCAGCTCAAGGTGACCGAGGGCTGCGACCTGCGGGTGACCACCCCCGCGACCCAGGTCTGAGCGGTCATGGCCGACGGACTGCTCATCATCGGCTCCTCGCAGGCCGGCGTCTCCCTGGCGACCTCGCTGCGCGCGCTCGGCTACGACGACCCGATCACGCTGCTCGGCGACGAGAACCACCGGCCCTACCAGCGGCCCGCCCTGTCCAAGGAATGGCTGCAGGGCCAGATCACCAACGAGTCGCTCATGTTCCGCACCCATGACTACTGGGTCGAGCACCGCATCGACGTGGTGAAGAACGAGCGGATCATCCGGATTGAGAGGCGGGACGACGGCTCGGGGGTCGCCCACTCCCTGTCGGGGGCACGGTTCGTCTTCGATCGGCTGGCCCTGGCCGTCGGCGCGCGGCCCCGCAGGCTGCTGCTCGACGGCGTCGACCTGCCAGGCGTGCTCTACCTCCGCAACGCCGACGACGCCCTCGAGCTCAAGGCGCGGGTGCCCGACGTGCGCGAGGTGGTGGTGATCGGCGGCGGGTTCATCGGCATCGAGGCGGCCGCGTCGCTGAACAGGATGGGACGCCGGGTCACTCTGCTGGAGGCGGCGCCGCGGCTGGTCCCGCGCGCTGTCGGTGAGGAGACCTCGGCGTACCTCCTCGACCACCACCGCGCCGCCGGCATCGACATCGTGCTCGAGGCCGGGGCCCGCCGGATCCTGCCCCGCGGCGACCGGGTCGGCGCCGTCGAACTCTCGGACGGCCGCGTCGTGGCCGCCGACCTCGTGCTGGTCGGCGTCGGCGTGATCCCCAACACCGAGCTCGCCGAGTCGATCGGCCTGGTCTGCGACAACGGTGTCCGCGTCGACGAGTGCGCGCTGGCCTCCGACGGGGTCACCGTGGCGGTCGGCGACTGCGCGAACCTGCCCAATCCGGTGCCCGGTGCTCCCCAGGGGGACCGCGTCCGGTTCGAGAGCGTCAACAACGCCATCGAGCAGGCCAAGGTGGCGGCGTACGCGATCACCGGCCGCCGCGAGGAGTACGCCGGCATTCCGTGGTTCTGGTCCAACCAGGGCGACGTCAAGCTCCAGATCGCCGGGCTGTCCACGGGCCACGACCGCACCCTGGTCCGCGGCGACACCGAACGCGGGAAGCACTCGGTGCTCTACTACCGGGGTGATCGCATCCTGGCCGCCGACTGCATCAACCATCCGCTGGACTTCATGGCGGTCCGCAACGCGCTGTCCAAGGGCCTGTCGATTCCGTACGACTCTGCCGCCGACCCGTCCGTGCCGCTCAAGTCCGTGACCGTCGACCCCACCGCCCTGGTCGGGGCCGACTGAACAAGGGGGAGCCCCATGCCCACCGCCCTGCCCACCGCCCGCCCGATCCCGGGGTCGGGACCGGTCGACACCTCACCGATCTCGCTGACCCCGGCGCCCGGCGTCGACCTCGACCCGATCTGGAAGGCAGTCGTCCCCGAGACCCGTACCCGAGGCAACGACATCCACCTGCCGATCTCCCTGGCCTACGCCGAGCGTCTATGCGACGCCTTTCCCGAGGCCGACCGGCTGCTGGTGCGCGTGGCGATCCAGCTGCACGACACCGGCTGGGGCAGGGTCGACGAGGAGCGCATCCTCTCCGAGGGCTTCACGGGTGACTGGCGCAAGGCGCAGATCCGCTACGAGCACGAACGGCAGGGATGCCTCATCGCCCGCGAGGTGCTGCCCCCGCTGGGCTACGAGGGCGACTTCGTGCGCCAGGTCTGCGACATCATCGACGGCCACGACACCCGGCAGGAGGCCCACTCGCTGGAGGACGCGCTGGTCCGGGACGCCGATCGGCTGTGGCGGTTCGACCATGCCGGGATCGCGCTGGCATCCGGCTGGTTCCGCATGGACCCCGCGGTCTACACCGACCGGCTGGAGGCGGAGATCATCCCTGAGCTGCTCACCGCCCCAGCCCTCGCCATGGCCACCGCCGAGCTCAACCGCTCCCGCGCCCTGCTCAAGACGGAGGTGATCAGGTGAGCGTCACCGACACCCCACGGTCCGCGGCGTGGCCCGAGCCGCGCTGGACCCACGCGGACGACTACTACGTCGACGGCGCCTGGACCCGCTCGACCGCCACCGCCCGACTGCCGCTGGTCGACCCGGCAACCGGCCGCGAGTGGGGTTGGGTCCCCGACTGCTCCGCGCAGGACGTCGACGCCGCCCTCACCGCCGCCGACCGGGCCTTCCGCACCGGTCCGTGGGCGAGGACCACGCCCTCGGAGCGGGCCGCGCTGCTGCTCCGGATCGCCGACGAGGTCGAAGCCCGGGCCGCGGACATGGCCCTGACGAACACGCTCGAGAACGGCTCGCCGATCAGCGAGACACGCGGGGCCGCCGCCAACGCCGCCGGCATCCTGCGGCACGTCGCCGGGCTGGCGTCCTGGCTTCAGGACGAGGACGTCCGACCGTTCCCGGCGGGGGGTGCCGAGTCCGTCGTACGCAGGGACCCGGTGGGCCCGTGCGTGCTGATCGCACCGTGGAACTTCCCGATCAACCTCATGGTGGTCAAGCTGGCACCCGCCCTGCTCGCCGGCTGCACGATCGCCATGAAGCCCGCGCCCGGCACCTCGCTGTCGATCCGCTTCGTGGTCGAGGCCTGCGAGGCCGCCGGCCTCCCGGCCGGGGTGGTCAACCTCGTCACCGGCGGCGGCGAGGCCGGCGACCGGCTCGTCCGCCACCCGCTGACCGCCAAGGTCGCCTTCACCGGATCCACCCCGGTCGGCCGCCGGATCGCAGCCGCGTGCGGGGAACTGCTCCGCCCCGTCACCCTCGAACTCGGCGGCAAGTCCTCGGCCATCGTGCTCGAGGACGCCGACCTCGAGCAGATGTCCTCGGCGCTGATCCGCACATGCCTGCGCAACACCGGGCAGACCTGCTACATCTCCACCCGCATCCTGGCCCCGTCCTCGCGCTACGACGAGGTGATCGACATGGTCACCCGCACGGTCGCGGCCGCCCCCCAGGGCGACCCCTTCGACGAACGCACGGTGTTTGGGCCGATGGCGTCCCAGGCCCAGTACGACATCGTGCGCGGCTACCTCGACTCCGCCCGCGAGGAGGGGGCCCGCGCCACCACTGGCGGACGCCCCGCGGAAACGAAGCAGGGCTGGTTCATCGAGCCGACCGTATTCGCCGATGTCACCCCCGAGATGCGGATCGCCCGTGAGGAGATCTTCGGACCCGTGGTGAGCGTACTGCGCTACGACGACATCGACGAGGCGGTCGCTCTCGCCAACGACACGTCCTTCGGACTCGGCGGCGTCGTCTTCTCCACCGACGCGGCGGCCGCGCAGGCAGTCGCGGAGCGCATGGACACCGGATCCGTCGGCGTGAACTTCTTCGCCTCCAACCACAACGCGCCCTTCGGCGGCCGTCACGACTCGGGACTGGGCGTGGAGTACGGCATCGAGGGGCTGGCGCAGTACGTCACCTTCAAGACGATCCACCGTCGCCTCGGCTGACCATCGATCTTGCGCGCTAGCCTGTCGCCCGATGCGGCCGCGCCGGCCTGGTCCAGGCCGGCGGGGAAGTCCCGGCGCAGGATGCGCGGAGACGCCCTTGGGACTGTCACGAGCTCGGAGACGGCGACCTTGGGCGGGTAGTTCAACGGGGTGCGCGTGGTACTCCTCCCCGTTGACCCGGGCGGGCGAGTTGCGTGAAGTGCTCCCGCAGGCTGCATTCCCCTCCGGCGTCCGTCACATCGGCCACGGCCAGGGATGGGCGAGGACGGACTGCGGGAGCTCGCCTGAGCCCGGCAGGGGGCCGACCGGCGCCTCACTTCGTACTCCCCTCCGTCTGCTTCCGCGCTGGCGCCGGTGCGGTTGTCGGCGAAACAAGGAAGGACTGTTCGGCCCAGATGGTCTTGCCGACGCGGGTGTGGCGCGTGCCCCAGCGTTCGGTGAGCTGGGCGACCAGCATCAGGCCACGTCCCCCCTCGTCGAAGACGCGCGCCCGTCGCAGGTGCGGGACGGTGTTACTGGCGTCGGAAACCTCGCAAATGAGGGTGTGTGCCTCCCGGATCAGCCGAAGTCGCAGGGGCGGTCGGCCGTAGCGGATGGCATTGGTGACCAGCTCGCTGACCACCAGTTCGGTGATGAACACGGCCTCGCCCAGATCCCAGGCGGCCAGTTGCTCGGTGGCGTTCTGGCGCGCACGGGCGACGATGGCCGGGTCGGGCGGCAGGTCCCAAGTGGCCACCTGCTCACCGCTCAGGGCTCGTGTGCGAGCGACCAGCAGAGCGACGTCGTCGGCCGGGTGCTCCGGTAGCAGATCCGCAAGTACGGTGTCGCAGAGCGCGTCCAGTGAGGGTGCGGGGCGGGTGAGCGCTGTGCGCAGGATGTCGAAGCATTCACCGGTGTCGCGGCCGCAGGACGCGATCAAGCCGTCGGTGTACAGGAAGAGCACAGAGCCCTCGGGCAGTTCTGCTTCGAGACTCTCGAACGGCAGGCTGCCCAGGCCGAGCGGCGGGCTGGGAGGAAGCTCAAGAAACTCGACCTTTCCGTCCGGGGTGAGCACCGCCGGCAGGGGGTGACCTGCTCGGGCGAGGGTGCAATGGCGGGAAACCGGGTCGTAGACCCCGTACAGACAGGTGGCGCCGATCGTTGCCGCTTCGGCCCCGGGCTCGGCTCCGTTGCCGCCGCCCTCTTCGTCCGACAGCCGAATGACAAGGTCGTCGAGGTGGGTGAGCAGCTCCTCCGGCGGCAGGTCGATGTCGGCCAGGGTGCGCACGGCGATACGCAGCCGGCCCATGGTTGCGGAGGCCTGAAGGCCGTGACCGACCACATCGCCCACGACCAGGGCCACCCGTCTGCCGGACAGCGGAATCACGTCGAACCAGTCGCCGCCCACCCCGGCCCGGACTCCTGCCGGGAGATAGCGGGAAGCGACCTCCAGGGCCGTCTGCTGGGGCAGCTTCCGGGGGAGCAGGTTGCGCTGGAGAGCCACGGCGGTACCACGCTCGCGGCTGTACCGGCGGGCGTTGTCTATACAGACCGCAGCTCTGGCCATGAGCTCTTCCGCCAGGACCACGTCGTCCGGCGTGAACGGCTCCGGACGCCGGTGTCGGATGAACATCGCCGCACCGAGGGAAGTGCCCCTGGCACGCATCGGCACGGCCATGATCGAGTGGAACCCGTACTCGCGGACTCGGGCGGCTCGGACGGGATCCTGGGCCAGCCAGTCGGCCAGGGAGGAGTCGGTCGTCTCCTGAATCACGGCACGGCCTTGAGCCAGGCACTGGGCAGCGGCCGAGGGCGCCGGGTAGGAAGTCACCTCTCCCAACTTCAGGACGGCCTCGGGGCAGCCCTTGAGAACGGACTGGTGGGCTACGCAGTGCAGCAGGACCGCGCCCGTCAGGGCGCCGGTGGGCGGCTCCTCCCCACGGACCAAGGGGGCGAGCAGATACACGCCGACGAAATCCGCGAGTCGCGGGACGGCTACGTCTGCCAGTTCCTGCGCGGTGCGGTCCATGTCCAGGGTGCTGCCGATGCGGGTGCTGGCCTCGTTCAACAGGAGCAGACGTTGACGGGCGGTGTACTGCTCGGTCGTGTCGCGGGCCGTCAGGCACACGCCGCGCATCCGGCCATTCTGGTCCTTGAGAGGGAAGAGGGACACTGTCCAGGCATGCTCGCGGTCCTCACCAGGCGTGCGCAGATACTGCTCCAGCAGCTGCGATTCACCACTCTTCAGCGCCAGGCGCATGGCCACTTCGGCCTCCCGGCCAGCTGCGTTCATCATGATCTCGGGCAGCCGCAGCCCACGCATCCCGTTCTCTGTGACACCGAGTGCACGCTCCATGGCCGCGTTCGCCCAAACCGATCGCAGGTCCACGTCGAAGACCGCCTGAGCCAGCGCGGACTGGGTGAACGCCCAGTTCACCAGCGCATCGGTGTGGTCCTGCTGTGGCTTCCCCGGTACAGCGGACAGCACCAACCACTCGGCCCTCCCGTCCTGTGCGATGCGGCGATGCGCGAGCAGCTCCGCGTCGACGCTGTGGCCGTCCCGATGCCGCAGTACCGCCTTCCCGGCTTGCCTGTCCTGGTCGGCAGGGGGCTTACGGGCCGCCTCCGGGACGTTTTCCGCCAGGAGGCCGGCCGCCTCGCGCCCCATGACCTCTGAGGGCAGATAGCCGAGCAGTCGCCTGGCCCCTTCGCTCCATCCCGTGACGATGCCGTGCTCATCGATGACGGCCGTGGCGGTGCACGCCGCTACGGCCCGCTCGGCGGGCTGATTCGCTTGTGCGTCCGGCTCGGTGCGGTGTCGCTCCAAAGTCGCCCACCTCGCCCTGCTGAGATCGGTGTCCCCATGTTCCGTGAGCAGCGGGTTCTGCACCGCTGTCATCTACGACCAAGCATGATCCTGCGGACCTCACGACACCAGCGCGGCCGCACCACCGGTAGAAACCGATCGGCTCCGCAGGTGCGCCTCCAGGGCGGCGCACAGGGCCCCGTGACCAAGCTCGTGCCCTGTCCCAGCACCGCACAGAAGGGGGCGGGGTGACAGCGATCCTGTGTGTCACCCGCCCGCGGCAATCCCGGACGAGACCCGGATACAGGCTCCATCAATGGGGGTCACCGCCGGCAGCGCCCGTCATGCGGCACGCGAGATCACCCGGCGGCTCTGCCGGCTGCACGCCGAGGCCGTGGACCAGGCCGCCGAACTCACCGCCCGGCAGCAGGCGGAGGAGAGCGCCCGCCGTACTCTCGCCGAGGGCGTGGCCGGCGCACTCCCCGGCGCCCGCATCGAGGAAGAACGCCGCCCACCCGGATCGTCCGGCAGCACGCGTCCCGCCCGCAGCCGGAGCCCGGGGTTGATCGGATAGAAGCCCATCGCGGAGAACAAAATATGACAACGTTGCGATGTCGCAGCGACGGGCGCCGTTATTACTGGCGATGCACGTGCGGTGAAGGGGAAGGACAAGGCCGACTCCCCTACGCCGCAGAGCCGGAGGGCCGGCCTCCCCGTCATACGCCGATCACGGCGGCCTCCGCCACGGCGGGCGCAGAAGGCGCGCAGGATGCCGGCGAGCGGCTCGTCCTCGACGTCGGGACTGTCTGGAAGTTGGTCTTCAAGGAAGCGGCACTTACGGGCCTGCGCCACCGCGCGCGCACGCCGAGCGCTGCGGTAGGCCGCGGCAAGGCCCAGCCTCCGGCCCGCCCTGCCGGGCAGGCAGCACGTGCGGGACTCCGCGCAGCTGCCGACCCGCACGTGCTGTGATCCTGATCGGATCGCAACGTCCCGCCGCTCACGGTGATTCCCTCGGCGCGGGGGCCGCGAGCGGCGCGAGGAGGGTGGCGTCGGCGCCCGCGGCATTGCCAGGCAGAGAGACGAGAGGCCGGACCGGGTCCGCGCTGCCGTCGGCCACGGCCAACCGTCGGCCTCCGCCCCTCCTACTGCCCAGGTAGTCGGCGCAAGCCTCCCGTCGGCAGGCTTCAACGGGGGCGGTGTTCGGTACTGCGGCGTTCCGGACCTGACGTGGAAGGTCGCGTCCGTCTTCGTCCGTGGAACGGACGCACCGCGGCCGGCGGAAGGTGCTGGACGTGTCGGAGACCCCGAGGAGTCCCTCCGCGCCGCGGGTCCAGCCGATGCCCGCTCCCTCACCGATCACCGCTGTCGCAGCGTCCTCCGCGCCTGTCCATCCGATCAGGCTCAGGCCTGGCGGGTGAGACCGTGCAGGAGGAGCTCAGCGAGCTGCTCGTATGCCTCGGCGTCGGCCAGGCCGGTGGATGCCGCCACCTCGCGGCGCTGTATGCGCACCATCACCGAGGTGATGACCTCGGCGGCGAAGGCGACGTGCACCTCGCGGAAGGCCCCCGCCGCCACGCCCTCCGCGATCAACTGCTGCACCCGTCCGGCCGCCACACGGGTGTTGCGCTCGTAGACCTCGGCCGCCGGCTGGAAGGCCGCCACGTCGTCGAAGAACTGCCTCGACACCGGTGCGAGTTCCGCCGATACGGCTCGAAGGTAGGCGGTCAACCGCCGAGCGGGATCGGTCTCGGCGACCACGGCGGCCTCGACCCGGGTGGTCGCGCGGCGGAAGAAATGCACCACTGCGGCTCGAACGAGCTGTTCCTTGCTGTTCGCGAGGCCGTAGAGCGTGCGCTTGGAGCAGCGCAGCCGCGCGGCGAGATCGTCCAGGGTCAGCTGGGCGAACCCGTCGCGGATCAGGAGGCCCGTCAGCTCCTCGAACAACTCGGACCGGCGGGCGGCACCTCGCCCGGTTGTCTTCGGGACGTCGGCAGCTGAGGTCTCGATCACTCGGACAGTATTTCAGGTTCCGGCTGCGCTACGGTAAGCGGTACTGGCGTACCGCCCTGAGTACCGTTGGAGCCGTCATGGACGTCGACCGCCTGTTGCCCACCCTCGAGGCGGCGGACCTCATCGCCCTCACCCGAGAGATCGCCGAGAAGGAACTCGCCCCTCGGGTCGAGGAGCACGAGAGCACCGAGACGTATCCGGAGGGCCTGTTCGCCACCCTCGGCCGGGCCGGACTGCTCGGCCTGCCGTACTCAGAGGAGTACGGCGGCGGAGGCCAGCTTTACGAGGTCTACCTGCAGGTGCTGGAGGAGCTCGCCGCACGGTGGGCGGCCGTGGCTGTCGCCACCAGCGTCCACACCCTGGCCTGCCACCCGCTGGTCGCCTTCGGCACCGAGGCCCAGAAGGAGCGCTGGCTGCCGGACATGCTGGCGGGCAGCCTGGTCGGCGGCTACAGCCTGTCCGAGCCGCAGGCCGGCTCCGACGCAGCGGCCCTTTCCTGCAGGGCCGAGCGAACGGACAACGGCTACCGGATCAGCGGCTCCAAGGCGTGGATCACCCACGGTGGCAAGGCCGGCTTCTACGCCCTTTTCGCCCGTACGGCGCCCGGCGGCCACGGCATCTCCTGCTTCCTCGCCCCCGGCGCGACCGAGGGCCTGAGCTTCGGCAGGCCGGAACGGAAGATGGGCCTGCATGGTGTCCCCACCACCTCGGCGCACTGGGACGGTGCACTCCTGGACACCGACCGGCTCATCGGGGTCGAGGGCCAGGGCCTCCAGATCGCCTTCAGCGCGCTGGACTGCGGCCGGCTCGGCATCGCCGCCTGCGCGACCGGCCTCGCCCAGGCCGCGCTCACCACCGCCGTCGAGTACGCCAACGAGCGCACCACCTTCGGCCGGCGGATCGTCGACCACCAGGGCCTGGGATTCCTGCTCGCCGACATGGCCGCGGCCGTCGACTCCGCCCGCGCGACGTACCTCGACGCGGCCCGCCGCCGCGATCTGGGCATGCCCTTCGGCCGCCAGGCCAGCGTCGCCAAGCTCATCGCAACCGACGCCGCCATGAAGGTCACCACCGACGCCGTCCAGGTGCTCGGCGGGTACGGCTACACCCGCGATTTTCCGGCCGAGCGCTATATGCGCGAGGCGAAGATCATGCAGATCTTCGAGGGCACCAACCAGATCCAGCGCCTTGTCATCAGCCGCGGGCTCGCCCGCTGACGCCCCTTTCACGCCCAAGGAGCCAGTCCATGAACATCACGGGATCAGCAGCACTCGTCACCGGCGCCGCCTCCGGCCTGGGCGCCGCCACGGCGGCGGAACTCGCCGCGCGCGGTGCGACGGTCTACGGCCTCGACCTGGAGCAGGCCGTCGCCGCGGCGGGACCCCAGCCGGACGGCGTCACCCTGCTCGCCGCCGACGTCACCGAGGAGGCCCCGGTGCGTGCGGCGCTGGACCGTATCGACGCCGACGGCGCCGTGCTGCGAGTCGCGGTCAACTGCGCCGGAATCGCCCCGTCGGCCCGCATCCTGGGCCGCAAGGGCCCGCACGACCTCGACCTGTTCCGCACAGTGCTCCACGTCAACCTGCTCGGTACCTTCAACGTGCTGCGGCTGGCCGCCGACGCCATCGCCCGGCACGAGCCCGACGCCGACGGGCAGCGCGGAGTCATCGTCAACACCGCGTCCATCGCCGCCTTCGAGGGCCAGATCGGCCAGATCGCCTACGCCGCGTCCAAGGCCGGGGTGGCCGGGATGACCGTCACCGCGGCCCGCGATCTCGCCCAGCACGGCATACGCGTGGTCACCATCGCCCCGGGCATCGTGGACACCCCGATGATGGCGGGCTTCAGCGACGAGGTCCGCGCCGGCCTCGGCGCGAGCGTGCCGTTCCCCGCGCGCCTCGCCCAGCCGGCCGAGTTCGCCCGCCTGGTCACCATGGTCACCGAGCACGACTACCTCAACGGTGAGACCCTCCGGATGGACGGCGCCCTGCGGATGAGCCCGCGTTAGCGCTGAGGCGCCGGGACCACGCGGCTCGGCATCACCGGGGCAGCGCGCCCCGGACAGCCATTCGACACGCACGCCGTGCTGCGGGCGCTCACCGACCAGACCCGGCGCCCGGACAGCCTTCGCCCGACGTCCTCGTCGGCCACCACGTCGAAAGCCAGGGCCCGGTCGAGGCCTGTGTCCTCTCGGTGAGAGTCTGGTGCAGGAGTTCAGCTTGCGGCAGCGTGGGGGGAGGCCGTCTGGCAGAAAGCCATCCTCCTCGGCGAGGCGTCGGCCGTCATGGCTGCCGTGACGTGGTCGGTCACCAGGGCGCCGAGTCCATGTACTGCTTGGCCTGGCGGACCAGAGTAATGTCGGCGCCGACATGGGCACGGAACAGGTCTCCGGTGGCAATCGCCGGAACGGACAGGCGATCACGCGCTCGCCGGGGTCGGTCTCCCCGGCGATGCAGTAGGGCGCCGCTGCGCTCGGTCTCCTGCTTCTGGGAGCGTGCTCGATGGCGGAGACCGCGCCGCCGAAGTCCTCGACCTTCCGCATCAGCTCCGGCGCGGCGGCCTCGACGTCCTCGGTCATCTTCTCGTCAAGTCGAGGCACGATACCGAAACCGGTGGGCCAGGCCGTGTGTTCTAGGGCAGAAGGCCGTGGCGGCGCGCGGCGACCACGGCCTCGAAACGTGTGTGGACGTCGAGCTTGCGCATGGCGCTGCGCAGGTAGGCCTTGACCGTCTCGGGGCGCAGGGACAGACGTGCGCCGGCTTCCGCGTTGCTGCATCCCAGAGCCACTTGCGCCAGGACGTCGATCTCCCGTGGTGCCAGCGGCGAGCGGCGTTCCGGCTCGGGCGCCACGCTGAGGGCGGCCAGGCGTCGGGAGGCGTCGAGGAGCCGGTCGCGCAGTGCGTCCTCCTGTACGGCCTGGGCGATGACGCGCAGCTCCGCGTGCAGTTCGCGGACCTCCTCGATCCCGATCCGGGCCTTGGGGCAGGAGGGGTTGGTCTCCGAGACCTGTTGGAACTTCAGCCGTCGGTCGACCTCGTCCCGTGTGGCGAGCTCGTGCGCCAGCCGTCGCGAGGCGCCCACCACCGCGTCCGTGGCACGCTCCCCCAGCGGGAGCGAGTCACGTGAGGCTCCGTAGAGGACGCCACGCACCGCGCCGGAGACCATGACCGGCACGGCGACGATCGAGCGGATGCCCTCCGCGAGTACGGGCCTGTCGTAGTCGTGCGTGATCGAGTCGGCTGACTTGTAGTCGCTCACGGCCGCGGGACGGCGCCGTACCATCACCTGTCCACCCAGCCCGGCGGCGGGGTTGACGGTGAGCCCCCGGAGCCCGGCGGTCCGGACCCCGATCAGCTGGGTCAGGTTCAGGACGTCGCCCCGCACCGGACCTCCGAAGACGACAGGAAGGTCCGCGTGCCCCTGGGCGAGTCGAAGGGCCTGCCGGAAGGCATCCCCATCGTCGGGGCGCATCGACGCGCCCGAAAAAGAGTGCATTGCCCCTACCCCTTTCCGGGGGTATTCAGCCATCCGCGTGACACGGAGCATAAGGCGCCGTAACGCCACCGCAAAGCATGAGCGGCGGGGCCAGGAAGGAGACGGTCGTGGTCGGTATCACCCAATCGCTTTCGGAAAAGGGGCAATCCGCTGTTTCGCCCGCCCCGCCGGACCGGGTCGCGGAACTGCTGTCTCTGTTCGGTTCTCCGGACGCCTGCGCGGCGGAACTGCTCTGCGACCGGCACCCCGCGGACGAGGTGGCTTTCACCGTCATTGAGGCGGACCTGACCAGCCAGGACCTCACCTACGGCCGGCTCCGCCGCGACTCGGCTCGGTTCGCCGCCGCCCTCGCGGGTATCGGCGTCGCGCCCGGTGACGCCGTCGCCGTGCTGATGGGCAAGTCCGCCGACTTGGTCGTGGCGCTGCTGGGTATCTGGCGGCGCGGGGCGGTCCATGTGCCGTTGTTCACAGCGTTCGGCCCTCCGGCCATCGCGATGCGGCTGGAGGCCAGTGCGGCGAAGGCCGTCGTGGTCGACGCAGCCCAGCGAGCCAAGCTCGACCCCGGCGAGGACATCCCGGGCGACGCCTCATGGCAAGTCGTGGTCGCGGGTGGCGAGCCGGGAGAAGGCCAACTGTCCTTCGACCGGCTGCTCGCCTCGTACCGCGGTGACGAGCCGGAGGGCAGGCCGGTGGCCCGAGGCGGGCACGGGACCCTGGTCCAGCTCTTCACCTCCGGCACCACGGGCGCCCCCAAGGGCGTCCCCGTTCCGCTCAAGGCGCTGGCATCGTTCCAGGCCTACCTGGAATACGGCCTTGACGTTCGCCCCGACGACGTGTTCTGGAACGCCGCCGACCCCGGCTGGGCCTATGGGCTGTACTACGCCATCCTCGGTCCGCTGGCCGCCGGCACCCGTAGCCTCCTGCTGCACTCCGGCTTCTCCGCAGCCCTGACATGGCAGGTCATACGCGAGTTCGGAGTGACGAACCTCACCGCCGCACCCACCGTCTATCGCAGTCTGCGCAGTGCGCCCGAACCCGCACCCGACGGTCTGCGGCTGCGCACGGCCTCGTCCGCGGGCGAGCCCCTCACCCCCGAGGTCATCTCGTGGGCCGAGCAGACGCTCGGTGTCCCCGTCAGGGACCACTACGGGCAGACCGAGCACGGGATGGTCATCGCCAACGGATGGGCCGATGCGATACGGTCTCCGCTCCGGCCGGGCTCGATGGGCAGACCGCTGCCCGGCTGGTCGGCCGAGGTCCTGTTCGAGGACCGGGACGAGCCGGCCCCGGCGGGCACCATCGGCCGTGTCGCGGTCAAGGTGACGGACAGCCCCCTCATGTGGTTCTCGGGATACGCCGGCGCACCCGAGAAGACCGCCGAACGCTTCTCGGACGGCGGCCGGTGGTACCTCACCGGCGACGCCGGAATCAGGGACGAGGACGGCCACTTCTTCTTCTCCGCCCGCGACGACGACGTCATCATCATGGCCGGTTACCGCATCGGCCCCTTCGACGTCGAAAGCGTCCTGCTGCAGCATCCCCAGGTGGCCGAAGCCGCGGTCGTCGGAGTGCCCGACGCGCTGCGCGGCGAGGTGGTCGAGGCCTTCGTCGTGCTGCGCCCCGGCACGGTCGGAGACGACGCGCTCGTCACGGAATTGCAGCAACTCGTCAAGCGCAGGTACGCCGCACACGCCTACCCGCGCCTGATCCACTTCGCCGACGAGCTGCCCAAGACCCCCAGCGGGAAGACTCAGCACTTCGTCCTGCGCGCGCAGCGGCGCCGGGAACTCCTCGACCGCTGACCCCCGATACGGCCGGCTCGGGTAAGCCCGCGGAACCACCACACTCCTGGAAGGTCCGCACGACCGCACACCTCCCCATACCTACCCGCCCGGCCGTGCGGCAGCTGCGCCTGTCGCCACCAGGGACAACATCAGCCACAGCCCGACGCCGGGGCGCATGATTGCGATCCTCGGAGACTGCCGCGGACGCGGCTCCCCGGCCTCATCAACGAGTACAGATATGCGACGCGACGTGCAGCGATGACTCTTCGAGCGGCACACGGCTGGAGCCGGGCTCAGGAGCGCGGTGATCCAGGGCGCCTCGGCCGCGGTCGATCACTCGGAAAACGGCATCTCTCGGAAGCGCGCGGCCGGTTCGCTGTGGGAGCGGATGCCGAGCTTGGAATAGACGTGTGTCAGGTGGTATTGGACGGTCTTGACCGAGATGAACAGCTCCAGCACCACCTGCTGATTGGTGGCGCCAGCAGCCACGAGTCGGGCCACCGCCTGTTCCTATGGGGAAGTTGGGCCATGCCGGGGGCCAGGCGGCGGAGTGCAGGCCGCCTGCCTGGAGTTCCCGGTCGCAGCGCTCGACGTACGTACGGAGGCGTCGCGGGCGTTCGTCAGGACGGTGTCGGCCTCGCGGCGCTTGCCGGCGCGGCGCAGGGTCTGGCCGTAGGCGAAGTTGACCCGGGCACGGTCGTACGGGAGGGGGAGGGTGTCGAGGCGGCTCCTGGCCCTCCACGAGGACCAGCGCGAAGCCGATCTGGACAAGCGGCGTGGCCACCGGCCCCGCATCAAGGGCGACGGCACCACCGGACGCCGGCCGATGCTCACCCTCGCCGACCGGCTCCTGGCCACCGTGCTGCACTACCGCCTGGCCCTGCCCCAGGTCGCCGTCGCCACCCTGTTCAACGTCCATCCTGGAACGGTCAACCGGCGCATCCGCGATGTCCGCCAACTCCTCCAGACCGCCGGACATGTCATCCAGCGCGCCGACCATCAACTCGCCGTCCTGGACGCCCTCCACGACCTCGCGACTACAGCAGGCATCGTCATCCCCCTCAAGAGCAAATCAGCAAGTTGATGATCTGCAAGCCCCAACTACCCGGTCTTGGGCCTTGCCCCGACAAGTGGACACCTGTTCGTGTCGTTATGCGGCAAGTGTCAGGTTAGCTGACTGTCGTTCGTAGGCGATCGGCGCCTGATGTCCGTTCGCCGAGTGCCGTCGGCGGGTGTTGTAGCGCGTGGTCCAGCGGAAGACCGCCAGGCGGCGCGCGGGCCCCGTTGAAGCGGCGGGCGCCACGGAGCGTCTCACGTTTGAGGGCCGCGTTGAATGACTCGGCGAGTGCGTTGTCCGCGCTCGTGCCGACCGCGCCCATGGACTGCCTGGCCCCCAACTGAGCGCAAATGTCGGCGAATTCGCGAGCTGTGTACTGGCTCCGTGATCGCTGTGGAATACGGCTCCGGCCAGGCTGCCGAAGGTCGCGGCGGCTGCCCTGAGCGCGTCGGCGACCAGCGAGGTGCGCATGTGGTCGGCGATCGACCAGCCCACCAGACGGCGTGAAAGACCGTTCGAGAAGCCCAGCGGGTGGAACGGGCCGCAGACGAACGATCGGGCGACGGCGCCCCGGGGGAGACGGCCGGTCCGCGGACGAGTGTTGGTGCAGGGCCAGGCTTTCGGGCGCTCCAGCGCGGGGCGGGGCCGGGCGAGTTGCGTCCCGCATGCCCGGTCGAAGGGCCCGTCCGCACCGAGCGGTACAGCGCGGCCTGCGCCGGGTGCGGTGAGGTCCCCACACACCGGCCTGACACGCCCCTGGCGGTGTCCTGCCGCCGGGCCGGTGGAACGACGGAGCTTCGGGACTCACCTGGCTGGTGGCTGGATGTAGTCCTCCAGGCGGGCCACGGCGAACCCCTGCTCCTGGATGCCCTTGAGTAGATTGGCGAACATCTGTGTCATCGTGGCGCCCTTGAGCTCCGCGGGCCCGCGGAAGTGGGCCAGGATGATGTCGCCGGGGTGCAGCTTCTTGTCCGGTACCTGATACGCCAGATTGCGGATCTGCATGGACTCCCGCCACCAGACGATCGCCCGAGGTCCGCACTCACCCACCGCGATCTTGGTGTCGTGGTTGTACGCGCCATAGGGCGGGCGGAACAGCAGCGGCGCGGTGCCGTACTCCTTGGTGAGGATCTTCTGGTCGCCGCACACCTCTTCCTTCTGGCGGGCCAGCGGGATGGTGTTCATCGGAGGATGGTGCAGGGTGTGGTTCTGGATGTGGTTGCCCATCGCCTGCAGCGGTTTGAAGTACGCGTAGTCAGCCTTGATGGCGTCGTTCATCAGGAACATCGTGATCGGGACCTTCAAGTCCCACATCATCTCGATGAACCTGGGGTCCTTCTCCAGTCCGTCGTCGATGGTGATGAAGACGACCTTCTGTGAGGTCGGTACGTGCGCGAAAACCGGGACCGGACCGGTGGCGGAGAGCTTGATGGGCTTGTCAGCCGGGGGCTCGGGGGCCGCGGGCAGCGGCGTCAGGCCCCACTTGTGCCAGGCGGCAGCGTCGGCAGAGGGGCGCGGCACGGTGCGGGCGCCGCTCCCGGTTGGGGCGGGCTGCGACGAGCTGGCGGCCGGGCCGGTTCCACCGCCACCGCCCGCTCCGCAGCCGCCTAGTGCCAGGACTGCCGCCACCGCACTCGTCAGCGCCCCGTAGGACCTGCCCTGCCTGATGCGCTGCTTCACCGTCGCCGGTCTCCCGTGACTGCCCTTGCGTCCTTGCGCCCCCGCTGAACGGTACCGCCCGCGCGGAAGGGGACGGTCAGCGGCGGGTAAGCCCACGGGTACCCGGTACCGCACCTCCGGATGCGCAGGCTCCGGCTGCGGTGGGGGCCAGGCCCTCATAGGGTCAGCATGGAGTTCTGAGCCACCCGAACGATGCCGCCATGAACTCACCGAGCAGCAGCGGGACGCACTTGCGGAACGGGGTATCGAATGGACATCGGTCCCGGTCGGCCGCGGAGCCGGCCGTTCCCTGCTCAGCCCGGTGATATCTATCGTCCGGATATGTGCGAGCTCAAGAAGGAGCTATTAATATCTGTCTACGTCGGTATCGACGTGCACCGCAAGCGGTCGCAGATCGCTGTGGTCGAGGGCGACGGCGCGGTGCGAACCAACCGCAACGTGCCCAACGGCATCCGACCGGTCCTGTCGGTGATCGGGGATCTGCCGATCGGCGCCCCGGTGGCCTTCGAGGCCGCCTACGGCTGGGGCTGGCTGGTAGAACTGCTGGAAGACCACGGCTTCGAACCCCATCTGGTGCACCCACTGCGCCGCAAGGCCATCGCCTCCGCACGGCTGAAGAACGACAAGGTCGATGCGTCCACCCTCGCCCAGCTGCTGCGCGCCGACCTCCTGCCAGAGGCATGGATCGCCCCGCTCGAGGTACGTCAGCAGCGTGCCCTGTTGCGACACCGCTGCCATCACGTCCGCCTGCGCACCCTGCTGCGCAACCGTATCCACGCCGTTCTGGCCGACCACGGCCGCGACCGCCCCGGCAGCCACTTCACCGCCCCGGGCCGGGCCTGGCTCGACGGTCTGGACCTACTCGACGCCTCTCACCGCGTGGTCACCGACCTCCTGGCGCTGATCGGCGCCCCTAAAGAACCCATCGACGCCCTGGACCGGCAACTGCTCGCCCAGGCGCGAGGCGACCCGCGCGTGAAGGCCCTCACCACCCTGCCGGGCGTCGGCACCCTCACCGCCCTGATCCTGGACGCAAACCCTCGGGTGCGCTCATGCACCGGATATCCCACCGGGCCGGCCGGAGGGCAGCCATGGCTCTAATTGCGTATTTGCGCAATGAACGGCACACTACGTGGCGGCACCGCCTCTCGCACCTCGCGAGGCCGTGCTCTCCTGCCCCGGAACCGCATGACTGAACGGAGGCACTGTGGACGTCGACCCATCCAGTCCCCGTTGCCTCAACGGCAGTCTCTGATCACTTCCCGTAACCGGTGGCCGTGACATCCAGAGCGCGCGGCCGCGACGGGAGGCTGCGGCGGTGCGCGCTCTGCACCCGGCCCGCAGAAAACCATCCGCTTTCTCCGTCTGCTTTCCTTAGTGCTTTCTTGGCATGCCGGGCCACGCTGCCCGGGCAGGCGGCACCGGCCCTCGGTGCGGTCGTGTCCGGTGCGGGAGGGTCGGAGCGTGGTTGGAGGTTCCTGATGTCGTTCCGGACGAGCACCCCCGCCTCGCGGACGTCCCTCTCCGCTCGGTTCGCGGGCCGCCTGTCCCGCATCAGCGCACCGGGGACATCGCCTTCGCCCTGGTCGCCGACGGGCTGATCCTGTGGGGACTGGTCGACCTCGGCCACTACCTCTACGACCGCACCGGCCTCGGCGTGTTCGGTGAGCCGCTGTTGCTGGGCCTTGCAACCCTCGCCCGCGTCGCGGTGCTGGTCGCGGTGGCCACGCTGGTCTGGGTGCCGATCAGGGTGAAGATCGGTTTCTCGCCGCGGCTGACCCGCATCGCTCAGCCGGTGGTGCAGGTGCTGGCGTCCTTCCCCGCCAACGTCCTCTTTCCCCTCGCGGTGTGGTTCTTCATCAAGAACGCCTGACCATCAACGTCGGCGGCATGTTCCTGATGGCGCCGGGCGCCCAGTGGTACCTGCTGTTCAACACCATTCGCCGGTGCCATGGCCATCCCCAGCGACCTGCGCGAGCCATCACCGCCTCCGGCGGCGCCTGGAACGCTTCGATCGTCTCCCGCGACCACCGACACGAACCTGGCCGAAGCGCTCGCGGCTGTCACCACGGAGATCGGCCGCACCGACGGCAAAGCCTCCTTACTCCTGGCGTTCAACGGGGCCACCTTGGCCGGACTCGCTACCCTCGCCGGGCGCCGGCTGCCGACCCCCGCCACGGTCCTCGGCATCCTCGCTGCTACCGCGCTCGGCACCGCAACCGTCCTGCTCCTCATGGTCGTCCGCCCCTGCCTCAGCGGCAGCGACCGGGCCTCGTTCCCGCACTGGGCACGGCTGACCGAGACCGAGATCCGCGGACCGGTGACACCCGCGCCGCACGCGTCCGCGTCCTGTCCGTCATCGCCCTGGGCAAGTTCCGCCGACTGCGCCGCGCGGTCGACTGCACCCTGGCCGCCCTCGCCTTCCTCGCCCTGGCCGCCATCGCGGCTGTGCTGGCCGCATGAGAAGAGACGCTTCGATGGCAAGCACGACGTTCTGGTGGTGAGGCTGCGGGCACCGGAGGTGCTGACGAACCAGATACTCAGGAACAAGGAGTTGCGGGCGGCGGATGCGGCGTGGGCGGCGGCCCGGCTGAACGAGGCGCTTGGAGACCCGTTGCCGCGTTGCAGGCCGTTAGCCTGTCGGTATGTCAGAGCGTGTCATGCCCGGTCGTACGGACGGCCTGATCACCCTGGGTACCGCGGACGCTCTGTGGGTCGATTTGACGGCCGACAGTGCTGTGCCTACGGCTTCTGGGGCATTCACCCGCTCTCCTGCCCATGCCCGGGTGGGGTACGTCCTCCTCGGCGGCCATGTGGTGGCGACGGTGAGGGCGAGCGGCGGTCAGTGGAGTGTTCCGGAGGTTGAGGTGCGCCGGGCGGCCGCAGAACTGAACGCGGTGGGGATGGATGAGCAGGACCTGGTCCGCATCGGTCCGTTTCGTCGGGCGCCGAGGCAGGAGTGCAACGAGGAAACGCCGCTGCGTTGGCGCCAGCGCATCACGGGGGAACTGCAGGAGCCGGGCGGCCCCGAGCGGGCAGCACGACGTGAAGTCGGCCGGCCGTACCATCTGGCGGGGATCGACTGGCGACAGATACTCGTGGAGCAGACCCGTGACGGGACGCAGCGGACGTGGTGGCTGCCGCGCGCTGTGGTCAGGCTGCTGGATGCGGCCGAGCACACCGAAACGCAGTGGGTGCAAGCCGCGCGGACCCGCCAGGCAAGCGCAGCCGTCACTGAGCCGCCCTCCCACCCACGGCAGGCCCGAGCCGCCGACGGTCGGCAGACGACGAGCCCCGAGGGCCCCACCGCCTCACTGCGCCCGTACAACCGAGAGTTGGAAGGCCAGCTGTACTCGGTGCTCAGCAGGAAGCCCGGTACCTCCCGCAGGGTGGCTGGGTGGGCGTGCGCCGTCTGCCGCACTGCGCCCGCCGCCGTCCTCGACCACTGCCACGAACACGGCTACGTCCGCGCCCCCGTCTGCCAGTCCTGCAACACACAGGAACGCCCCGACCACCTGTACAGCAACGACATCCGCGTGGCGAACCGCTACACACGCCTCTTCGACACCGACACCGACGACTGGCTCCGCCACTGGCACCGCTGCCCCGGCTGCCGCGCACGCACCACCCTGCCCCTGCCGCACCTCGCCGCATGGACCGCCCACATAGCCTGCCGATCGCTGCGCCCGACCCACCGCGCCCCCCGCGGGCGCAAGCCCTGCGGTGTCCTGCGCGTGTCCTGGACGGGCAGTCAGAACGCGCCCCGTTCCTGCCTGCTCACTGTCGCCGTCGACTTCTGCCCCTCCGGCGAGCACCGTGTCCTGGCGCGAGTCCCCTACCGCGAAGCCGCCGAGCGGTTTCGCATCTGGCTGGCCGAGACGGCCCCTGCCGTGGCCGCCGCGGCCGGTCCTGACCGCTTGGACGGCCTCCCTGCCCAGTTCCGGCCAGTCATCACCGACACCAGCGGCGAGGGCCTAGCACTGTTCTGAGCGAGACGGCAGCGCGGAATACACGAGCGAACCCCTCCCCGGCACGACCAACCACAAAATCATCCCACGCCGGTCAGCCAACGTGATGCGATGCCTGTCGAAGGGGTGCTGCGCTGGTCGGAGGCCGTGCTCGCCATCCTCACCGAGGCGGGCATCGAGGGCGAGCGGCGGGGCCTCGCCCTGCGCGGCCTGCTCAGTTACGTCATCGGAGCCATCCAGCTCGAATACCTCGGGGCCCTGTCCGGCGCGGGCACCGTGCCCATCACCGAGCTGCCGCCCGCCGAGTTCCCGTACATGACGCAGACCGCCCGGCACGCCCGGAACGTCGGCGCCGACCAGGAGTTCCTGGGAGGGCTCGCCCTGCTCCTCGACGGGCTCGGCCGCGGTCCGGAGGAAGCCGGGGAGGACGACGGCACGAGGACCCGCAGCGGACGGCCCCACGAAGACCGTCTTGCCGCGGAACTCGAACTGGCCGACGAGCGGCTTGCGGCTGTTCGTCCACGCCTTGCTCGTCGGGTTGATCCGCCCTGGCGAGTACGTGACCGCGGCGCCGTTGCTTCACGCCGTACGACGCGTGGTCCAGCGGGCCCTCGGTGGTGCCGGTACGTCACCGACGTTGGCCTGCGGGAAGCCCGTGGTGGTGTCGAGGGACATGGACATCACCTGGATGCGGCCGGTGTTGGGATGGTCGTACGACGCGTAGACGGTGCCACCGCGCGGAGTGGGGTTCTCCGCCGGCTTGGTGGTCACCCACACCTCGTCGTACTCCGTGGTGCGGCCGACGACCCTGGTGTCGCTGACCTTGACGGGGCGCCCTCGAGGGTTGTCGTCGGGGCTCGGGTCCTGGATTCAGTAGCCCTTGGAGCCGGTGGTGCGGACACCGGTCACGATGCCGGGGACGTTGGTCACGGCCTGGCCCTTGAGCGGGGGCCAGGCCACGCCGCGCATGCCACGCCACTTGGGTCGGCGCTGGCGCGTCCCGCGAGTCCGCGGTGTGCACGGCGTGCACTCTGAACCGGAAAGCCCCTGCGCGAGCTCGAACGGTTCGACGAACACCGTCCGCACCTCGACGAACACCGTCCGCACCAGGGCATCACCAACGGCCGCCCGCTGAACCTCTCGCCCACGCCGATCGCGGATTTGGGCCAGACAGCCCGCCTCGACATACGACGATCCGATCGCCTCGGCGGCATCCTCCACGAGTACGCACCTGCCGCATGACCAGGGCGGACGTGGTCATAGGCAAAGGCAGCGCCGCGGGGAGCGCGGCCGGCCGGTTGAGTTCCTGACACGACGGTGCAATGGCGTTCTGCCACAGTCGGCGCCCGGCATGCCGGGGGGCCACTGGGTGTCCCACAGGGTGCAGGGAGAAGACCCCGGGGACACCGGTGTCAGCGCTGGCCTCGTGTTCAGGCGGGCTGCTCCTGGCTGTCTTTCCCTGCTGTGGAAGCTTCCGGTGTCTCGGGCACCGCGTAGAAAACGGAGGCGCCCTGCTTGCTGCGCTGGGCCTGGTTCTTGGCCACCAGCCCTTCGAGCGTGGTGCGTACGACGGTGGTCTTGATGTCGCGTTCGGGGTGCTGCTGCCCCAGCGCGGTGGTGATCTCGGCTGCGGAGCGCGGTTCGCTCTGTGCGGCCAGGTGCTCGCGGACGATCTCGACGAGGGTGCGCTGCGCTGCTGGTGAAGCCGTCGTCTTGTCTGCGGTCTTCTTCGGCGAGTTCTTCTTGGCGGCCGGTTTCCGGGAAGCTGCGGCAGGCTTCTTGGCCTGCGTCCGCTTGCTCTGGTTCGACTCGGTGGTGGTCTTCTTGCGGGGCGCGGGCACGGCCTTTGCGGCACGGCCGGTCGCAGGCTTCTGAGCTGCCGGGGTAACGTCAAGGGCCTTCTGGACATTCACCAGGACGGCGTGTTCGTGCTGGAGGGCGGCCAGCTGCTCCTGCAGCGCTGCGATGTCACCGCTGATGCGTTCTTGCTCCTTGAGGTTGTTCTCAAGGTCAGTGGCCACCTGGGTGGCGTACTGCGTTGTCAGGCCGGTAGCCGCAGTTTCGGTCTTGGACATGGGACTTATCGCTCCTTCAAGGTCTGCAGCCCGTTTACTCTCAGCCCGAGTACAAAATCGAACACACGTGCTCTTTCTGCTGGAGCGTGGGAGCTGCAGAGGTTACTGCTGCAAGTTGTGTTCCAGCGATGGTACGGAACAAAGACCTGTATTGGTCTCTTTCCGGGTGCCCAGAATCAACTGGCGGACCGGCTATGGGTGTTTCTTCCAGAACGCAGTTCGTTCGGGAACTCCCAGACCCGTGTCCTCCCCGCCGACGCAAGAGTGTTCGCGGGACATGACGCTTACCGCACTCCCGGCCGTGTCCTCCCGCCGACACAGGCACCATGTTCCCCGTAAACACCATGTGTTCCATGGGGGCCATGAACACCCGCACACCGCCGCCGCGCTCTGCACCGCAGCAGCACTCACGCTCACGGCCTGCTCCAGCAGCGACACCAGCGCGGACATGCCGCGGTTCGCAGCGGCCGAACACTTTCGCGCGGCGGACGTCGTAGGCGGCCAGATAGGCCAGGGCGCCGCCCCGGCCGTAGGTGTGGTTGACGCGCATCGCTCTGGCCCGCCCGGGCGTGAGGGTCGGGTGGCAGCGGCAGCGGGCCTGGATGGAGGTCTTCTCGTCCGCGCTGATGACGTACTCGTCCTCGCCGAGCGGTCGGCCCTGCCAGGTGCGGGCGTATACATCCAGCACGCGCTAGGCCTTGGGCCGGAAGCCGGGGTCGGTGATGAAGATCCAGGACCGGTGCTGCCAGGGCTTGATCGCGTCCTCGGCCAGCCAGCGGCGCACGGTGGAAGCCGACAGGGAGTCGGCGATGTTGCGTGTGACGGCTTCGCGGGCCAGTTCCGGGCACGACCAGCGGGAGAGGGGTGTGCCGGTTTCGGCGGGCAGCCGACAGGCCAGCGCTTTGACCTGGGCTGTCTGCAGCGCGGTGAACGAGGACGGGCGGCCGGACCGTTTCCGGTCCGTCAGACCCGCGATGCCCTGCCGGGCGAACCGGTCCCGCCATGTGCGGACCGTGTCCAGGTGCAGGCCCGTCTCGCGGGCGATGCGCGCGTTGGAGCGTCCGCGTGCCGCGTGGAGCACGATATGAGCACGCAACCGGGCCTGGTGGGGATCTTGTGGCCGTGGGCCATCTTCTTCAGCCGCTGTCGTTGCGAAGCGGCCAGCGATATCGGGCGGGCGGCGGCAACGGGCACAGCAGGCAGGCCGATCAGCAGAAGTGGATCTTACCGACCGGATCCTGCCGCACCCCCGACACCACGAACAGGCAGGATGATCCCCATGCCCACCGTGCCGGAGTCGACCAAGTCCTCCCTCGCCCAGAAACTGACCGCACACGCCCGTACCGCCTGGCCGCAGCTCGCCGGCCTGGATATCCGCCACCGCGGGCAGTTCGCCTACGTGGACGGCGAACTGCCCGAGGGCGAGACCGTCAAGCTGATGCGGCTGCGCTACGGCGGCTCCGCCAGCACCTGGGGTTTCGCCCTCTACCTCGCCAGCAGCGACAAGTACGAGGACACCATCCTGCCCACCGGCAGCTTCGCCGGCACCCCCGAAGAGGCACTCGACTGCGCCTGCGGGTTGTACCTCCCCGCCTCCGACATCTGACCAGGCAACACGCACAGCACCGACTCCGAGGTCAACCCCCGAAGGAATTCCAGCGCCGACCACTAAGTACTCACGCTGCGAGGGCAGTGCGCCCCCTTGCCTGCCCGGCCTGCCACCGCGTCCCACGTTTCGTCATCGCTCGCGTCCTTCGCGTCGCTCGCCGCGCAGGGCGGGGCCGTGGGCGAGCAGGATGCTCAGCGCCGCGTAGTCCGATCCGGGGCGATGGAGGGGCATGAACACCTTCAGCCGGTCCCCTTCGGTGCGGTAGCCCGCCTTCGTCGCGCGCGGCGAAAGGGCCCGGCTGCCGACGTGCTCGGCCAGCCCCCGTACGTCGAGCCGGACGCCCTTGCCCGGGGCTGCAGAGAGGAGGGTGATCCGAGACCAGGGCACCTGACCGGGGAAGGGGTCAAGCGTCAGCCCTTCGCTGGTGAACGTCAAGGCACCCCAGCGGAGTTCGCCGCCCGCGCCGAGTTCGTCCAGATGGCGTTGAGCAACGGCCTCGGCGACGGCTTGCGTCGCGGTCGCGACGAAGCGTTCACCGGTGTCGGGGGTCGCCCTCGAAAGCAGCCGCCAGAAGCCGGACTCCTCGCGGACCTTGACGTAGTCCAGGCCCCTGAGACGGATCCTGCCGCCCACGTAGGGACGGATCACGGTCTTGAGCACATCGTGGGAGTGGCCCAGGTTGATGTGGACGGACACCTGGGTCGACTCGATGGACGCGATCTCCTGCCACCCGTACCGCAACGTGCGACGCCCAGGTCGGCGCAGCTCGAAGCCGTGCTCGTACTCACGGATCCGGATCCGGGTGTGCCGGACGCAGAGGGCGACGCACACCGCGCCCGCCCCGAGTACCGCCCAGAACGCGAGGCGGAACGAGGACTCCACGTCGTAGTGGTCACCGGCGAGGGTGCACAGCACGATAAACGAGATCACGAGCGGGACCAGCACGGTCAAGGGCCTGCGCGGCAGGGTCCCCTGATAGGTCCACACCCGCTCCCCCAGCTGCCCGGCCCGCTTCCGTGCTGCCGCCGCGCCTGCCGACAACGCACACCTCGCATGATCGTCCGATACCGCGTCATCGAGTCTCGGGCGGGTGCGCGCGCGGGGCAACGGGAGAACTACTCAATTCCTGTGCGTCCGCGGTGACGGTGCCGTCGCCGAGCGTCCGTAAGATGGCCGCTTATGGAAACGGGGGCAGCCACGGGGGCGTTCGTCGGCCTCGGCGGCGAACTGACATCGCTGATCGGGCGACGGGCGGAGACGGCCCGGATCGCGCAGATGCTCTCCGGCGCGCGTCTGGTCACGCTCAGCGGGGTAGGCGGCGTGGGCAAGACTCGGCTGGCGCTGCGCGTGGCGGCGGACGCGGCGCGCTCCGCCTTCCCTGACGGCGTGTACGTCGCCGAACTCGCCGACCTGCGGGACCCCGAGCTGCTCGCACCGAGCGTCCTCGGCACCCTCGACGTGGCGAACCCGGGGCGTCCCGGCGCCGATGCGACGGCCGCCCTCGCCGCCCGGCTTGGCGAGCGCCGCGCCCTGTTGGTCCTGGACAACTGCGAGCACCTGATCGACGCGTGCGCCCGCCTCACCGACGCGCTGCTGCGGGCCGCACCCGGGCTGCGCGTCCTGGCGACCAGCCGGCAGCCGCTCGGTATCGCGGGCGAACAAGTCTTCCCCGTGGAGCCGCTGCCAGTGCCGGACGCGGATGCGGGGCACGGCGTGCGCGCCCTGAGCCGCAATCCGGCCGTCGCGCTGTTCGCCGACCGGGCCGCCGCCGTGCTGCCCGGCTTCGCCGTGACCGAGTCCGACGCCGCTGCCGTCGCCGAGCTCGTACGCCGTCTGGACGGGCTGCCCTTCGCGATCGAGCTGGCCGCGGCCCGCATCCGGAGCCTGACGCCGCAGGAGATCCTGGAGCGGCTCACGGACCGGTTCGCGCTGCTGACCGGGGGCCGCCGCGTCGCCGCCGACCGGCAGCGCACCCTGCGCGCGCTGATCGACTGGAGCCACGAACTGTGCACGGAACGCGAGCGGCTGCTGTGGGCGCGGGCCTCGGTGTTCCGCGGCGGCTTCGGCCTGGAGAGCCTCGAACGGGTCTGCACGGACGTCGAACTGCCGCCCGCCGCACTGCTCGACACCCTCGACGCGCTCGTGGCCAGGTCGATCCTCAATTGTCGCCAGGAGCACGGGCGTTCGCGCTACCACATGCTGGAGACGGTACGGGAGTACGGGCACGAGCGGCTGGCCACGTCCGGCTCGCTCGACGCGCTCCGCAGCCGCCACCGGGACCGGTACGCCGAACTAACCGCACGGGTCGGGCAGGAGTGGTTCGGGCCCCGGCAGGTCGACTGGTTCACGCGGCTGCGCCTGGACCACCCGAACCTGCGCGCGGCCCTGGAGTTCTGCCTGGAGCGGCCGGGACAGGCACGGGCCGGTCTGGCCCTGGCCGTGTCGCCCCGGCACTACTGGATCACCGCGGGCCTGCTGTCCGAGGGCCGCCGCTGGCTGTCGCAGTTGCTCGCCGCCGACCACGCGCAGGACGACGGCGACGACGCTGCCGGCCCGGACGCCGCCGTCCGCGTACAGGCCCAGGTCACCGACACGTATCTGCGCATCCTGCAGGGCGACCCGGACGCCGATGTGCGGCTCGCCCTCGCCGCGTGCGAGGCGGCGGCCCGGCGAGGCGGCCACCGGCGGGAGTCGGCGTGGGTGTGGCACCACCACGGGATCCTCGCCGTCTGGCGCGAGGACTTCACGAGCGCCGCCGAGCTGTTCGCGCGGGCGCGCACCGAGTTCCGCGCGCAGGGCTGCCTCGACGTGGCCCTCGAATGCCGGGTCAAGTTCGCCATCGCGCACGCCTACGGAGGTGAGGTCGCCGCGGCCGACGAGGCGTGCGGCGAGGTCGAGGCGGCCGCCCGCGCTCACGACGAGTCATGGCTGCACGGCATGGCCCTGCTCGCCCGCGCCCTGCTGGCCCGGCGCGCGGGCGCGCCCGCCGACGCGATCGCGCACGCCAGGGCGGCCATCGCCCGGCTGCGCCCGTTCCAGGACTGGTGGGACGTGGCCATGTGCGTGGAGGTCATCGCGTGGAGTACCCAGGACGCCCCGCGGCGCGCGGCCCGGCTCCTGGGCGTGCTGCACATGTTGTGGGAGTCGGTGGGCGGACGGCTCGGCTCGGCACCGTTCATGCGCGCGCAGCATCTGCGCTTCGAAGCCGCGGTACGGGAGGCGCTGCCCGCCGCCGCCTTCGACCGGGAGTTCCGCCGCGGTGCGCGCGCCACCGTGGACGAGGCGATGGCCTACGTACTGGACGACGCGGCCGGGGCGCCGGGGCTGACGCGGCGCGAGAGCCAGGTCGCGGAGCTGGTCGCCGAGGGCCTCGCGAACAAGGACATCGCGGCGCGCCTGACGATCGCCCAGCGCACCGCAGAGAACCATGTCGAACGCATCCTGAGCAAGCTGGGGTTCACCTCGCGCACGCAGCTGGCGGTGTGGGCGTACGAGCAGCGCGACGAACCCGCCGCTCTCAGGGCCCATTAGGGCGAGCGCCAGCAGGCTGAACGGCGCCAGCAGGAACACCGCACCCCAGCCCGCCACTGCGTAGAGGCCGGTGGAGGCGAGCACGCCCAGGGCGCTGCCCACCGATTAGAAGATCATGTGGCCGCCAGCCCCTTGCCGGCCTGGAAGGTCTCTTCCACACGCCACCTGGAGCCAGCGACCTTGACCAGGGTGGCCAGTGGCGCTGGCTCGGTGGAATGACAGCGGTAGTAGGCGAGTTCGTCGGAGGTGCGGTTGCGGCGGATCAGGAGCTGGTGCCTGCCCGGCGCCGGGTCGGCGAGATCGATGACGGCCCAGTCGTACAACCGCTCTCCCTTCGCACCACGTCCGGCCGAGAGCTTCTGCCAGGCCCGCTTTGGCACCTTCCCGGCCAGGGAATCAGCACGGAACCTACCCGCACTGGTGGTCATTTCGGCCGAGCAGGCTACGGCGAGGACATAGCCGATGCCGCGTTGCTCAGCGCCGTGCGCAGTTTCGGGTTGCCGCCGTAGACCTCGTCACCCGTGGCCCAGCCGACACGGTGTCCGGCGTCGAGGAACCGTTCGATCATCGTGCGGGTCAGTTCCGGCTTGGTCGCGAAGACGGTGTCCTCGCCGAGTCCCGCTGCTCGGCAGCGGTCCGGGTCGTTCGTCCAGGAGCGCGGGATGTACAGCTCCCGGTCCACCGCCGCGTGTCCCCGGGCGCCTGCGTAGACGAGGTAGACCGCGACCTGGGAGTTCTCGATCCGCCCCGCGGTGCCGGTGTACTGGCGCTGGACCCCGACGGTGTGGGCGCCTTTCTTCACGTCACCGGTCTCATCGACGACCAACACCGCCTGGTCGTCGCGGAGATACTCGACGACGTATTCGCGCACGTCGTCGCGGATGGCATCGGCGTCCCAGACGGCCCGGCACAGCGGATGCTGCATGTCGTGCGGGCTGGCCTCCCCGGCCCACTCGGCGATCGTCCAGCAGTTCTTGCGCGGCAGGTCCGACAGCAGGCCCAGCACCAACCGCCCGGCTCGCAGGCGGGGTTCGACCCGGACAAACCGGCCCGCGATCCGGCCCATCAGGCCCTCGAACGCCTCCCGCCAACGAGCGGGATCTATGCTGTGACCTGCGGCCACCGTCTCATCGTCAGTCCACACAACTCACGATGATCATCGGTGGCCGCTCCCGTCTCTGCACTGCCCCCGAACCCAGCCAGATCACGATCTACCGCTGGAGCTCCCGGAGTGCCTGGTTAGCGGACGGCGGCCCAGATGGTGAGGCTGGCCAACTCGTGGCGTGTGACAACAGAGAAGAGGCTGCGAAGCCCCCGCTCGATGTGAGCAGCCTTGTCCTCCGGCAGCGCGAGGCTGCGGGCGATCCGGGACGGCCGCGTCCCACCATGCCAGGCGATCAGCACTCGCCCTCCAGCACGTGTCACCCGATGCAACTCGCTCAGTCCTGCCTGAAGATCCGGCCAGATGGCCACGTTGTTCACCGAGACCACGCAGTCGAACTCCGCATCGCCGAAACCTGTGCGGTCGGCCGTGCCCAGCCGCAGGTCGATCCGGCCCGTGGCGATCTCTGCCCGGTGCGGCCGCGCGGCGAGGTCGTGCATCTGGGAAGAGGGGTCTACACCGCAGATCCGCCTCGCGGACGTCCGCTGGAGCAGGCGGATCAGCCCGCCAGGACCGTAACCGACCTCCAGGACCTGCTCTCCCGCTTGGACGTCGAGCAGGTCGAGCAGGTCCTGCTGCCTGTTCGTCCACAGCATGATGCGGCCTGCGAGCCAGCCGGGCAGCCCACTCGGCATCGCGAACGGCGAACGGGTCGGTTTCTCCAGGGTCCAGGACGTCGTGGTTTCCATGCACGCAGGCTCCCGCTTCAAGTCGGCTTGAAGTCAAATGGAGACATGGACCTGATTCCCATCGGTGAGGCCGCCAGGCGACTCGGCATGCGAACATCGACGTTGCGCTACTACGAGGAGCGCGGCCTCGTGCGGCCGGCGGCACGGGTAAGCGGGAAGCGGGTCTACGGCCTGCAGGAGATGCGCCGCTTGGCGTTCCTTCAAATCGCACAGAGGCTCGGCATCCGCCTCCACACAGCCGCCACCGTGTTGGATGAGTCGAGCGAGCAATGGCGTGCGACGGTCGGTGAGCAGATCGCAGACCTGGAGGAGCTGATCTCCAGGGCTCAGGGGGCCAAGGACTTCCTCACGCACGCACTCATGTGCCCGGCCGAGCACCCGGCTCGCGAATGCCCTCACATGGTGGACACACTCGACCGGCTGCTCGACGGCACCCCCTTCGAACAGCTCGCGGCTGAGCACACAAACCCCAACCAGCAAGATCACGATCTACAGCTGGGGTACTAGGGCCTGTTCTGAGTTGAGATCACAGGATCGGTCATTCCCGCTTCATGAGGGTGCTGGCTGCGGTAGACCGGTCACGTGACTCGTGGTGACCGGACCGATGGTGAGTGGGAGTTGGTCGAGCCGCACCTGCCGCTGGGGGCGTTCGGGCCGATCCCTGACCTGCGCAGCTACTTCGACGCGGTGATGTGGCGGTTCCGTACCGGCAGCCCCTCGCGGGATGTGCCGGAGAGCTACGGCTCCTGGTCGACGATCTACGACCGGTTCCGGATGTGGGCGCGTGACGGGGTCTTCCAGGCCCTCATGGACGCGGTGATCGCCGAGGCGGCGGCCCGCGACGACGTCGACCTGAGCCTGGTCAGCGTGGACTCGACCGTTGTCCGCGCGCATCACCACGCGGCGGGCATGGTCGTCGACCCGGAGCTCCTCGAGGACCTGGAGAAGGCCGTGGCGGAGGAAAAGGGGCTGCAGCAAAGGGGCAAAACGACCCCGTAGGCGAGGGGCGGGACAGGGAGGACCCCGGTCGAGAACACCGCCGCATCGCGCGCCGACGCCGCAGGGCCCGACTGCGGGCCGCCGCGCTGGGCCGCTCGCGAGGGGGGCTCACCAGTAAGGTCCACCTCGCCGTCGAGCGGCGCTGCCGCCCGCTGTCCATCGCGCTGACTCCCGGCCAGGCCGCGGACAGTCCGCGCTTCATCCCTGTCCTTAAGAAAATCAAGGTTCGCGGTCCGGTCGGCCGCCCCAGGACCCGGCCGGACGCAGTGGCCGGCGACAAGGCGTACTCCTCCCGCGCCAACCGCGCTCACCTGCGCAGACGCAACATCAAGGCGGTGATCCCGGAAAAGGCCGACCAGGCCGCCCACCGCAAGAAGAAGGGACGCTCCGGCGGCCGCCCGGTCAGCCACGACCCCACGCTCCACAAAGATCGCAACACCGTCGAGCGCGGCATCAGCAAGTTCAAGGAATGGCGGGGCTGGCCACGCGCTACGACAAGACACCCGAGAGCTACGCCGCCGGGCTTCACCTGCGCGGATCCATCCTCTGGTTACGCAGCCTGCAAGCCCTCTGATCTCAACTCAGAACAGGCCCTAGTAATGGCCACCATTCCCCGGGCGTTCACGATCCTCTCATGTGCGGGCCTCGTGCGGGCGGAACCTGCGGCTTAGCGTCGGGGCGCCTGATTCACTCCGATGCACATGAGGACAACATGTCTCTCCGGCACGCACTCGCCGCCCTGGCCTTCGTACCAGCGCTCACCTTCCCCGCAACCGCCCAGGCGGCAACGGCCGACCCGCAGCCCGAGGTCCTTCCCCAGAAGACCCAGTTCGACCTCCAGGCCCACCGCGGAGGGCTGGGCCTGACCACCGAGGAGTCCCTGGAGGGCTTCAGCAAGGCCCTGCGTCTCGGGGTGAGCACCTTGGAACTGGACACCCACATCACCAAGGACAACAAGGTGGTCGTCAATCACGACCGGCAGATCAGCGCCCAGAAGTGTAAGGACACAGGCCCGGTGACGCCGGGCGACCCGATGTACCCGTACGTCGGCAAGTACATCAAGGACCTGACGTTGAGTCAGATCAAGACCATGGACTGCGGTTACCAGCAGCTTCCCGGCTTCCCCGAGCAGGAGCAGATCAAGAGCTTCCGCATGGTGGAGCTCAAGGATGTCCTCAACCTGGTCAAGAGCTACAACGCCAAGCAGGTCAAGCTGAACATCGAGACCAAGGTCGAGGCCGGCGCGCCTGAGCAGACCGCGCCGCGCGAGCTGTTCGTGCGGCGTGTCTACGAGGAGATCCACCGCTCGGGCATCGAGAAGCAGGTCACCATCCAGTCCTTCGACTGGGGCGCCCTGAAGGAGATGCACAAGCTCGCACCGTCGTACCCGCTGGTGGCGCTGACGAACTACGACTTCCTCCAGGTCGGCAAGCCTGGCGCGTCTCCATGGCTCGGCGGCATCGACGCCGACGACTACGACGGCGACTTCGTCAAGGCTGCTGCCTCCATCCCGGGCGTCACCGCCCTCTCCCCGAACTACGGCTTCCCGCAGAACGGTACGATCGCCGACCCCAATTTCCGTTTCTACCCTGACGAAAAGATGATCAGCGAGGCCCACCAGCGCGGTCTGAAGGTCATCCCGTGGACCTGTGACGACCCCGCCACCATCAAGGCACTGATGGACATGGGCATCGACGGCATCATCACCGACTACCCCAACCGGGTGCGGGACATCATGGCCGAGCGCGGCATGCGCCTGCCCAAGACCTATCCTGCGCCGCGTGACTGACGGCCAGCACCGTTCGTAACCGTGTGCGCCCCCGGAATCCGCCCTCGGCTCCCGGGGGCGCACAGTGGTCAGTAGTCCTCACCCCCCGTCGTGGGCAGGTTGGGCGACGTGGGAAGCCACGACGACAAGAAGGCGGCCGTGCCCCTGACCGGACGGCCCACGAAGTGGAACATGCCCCGATGGGACACCATGGCAGCGGTTCCCTCGCGCGCGCCGGTGCCGGCGAAGACGGCGATCGCGACGTGGATCAGCCAGCCGACGAAGGCGTTGGTGGAACCGAGGAGGCCCGCGACCATGATGATCATCGCGGTGTCCATCATCGGACGGGACACCGACATCCAGATGCCCATCCCGACACCGCCGACCAGCCCGGCCGCCGCTCCGTAGAGGGCGTGGACGGGGAGGGCGGCAGTGCGCGGGGAGACGTGCACGGTGGTTGCCATGATGGTGAAGTCCTCTCCCTGCCGATCGTTCTGCCTTCGTCTGTGACGCTAGGGCGGCCGACGGGCGCGGGTATGTGAGGGCGCTTACGTACGGGCCGGTAGTCGGCGTTCGGTCGTCAGAGCGGTTTTTCAGCAATGAGCAAGGCGTAGCCGAGGGCGTGGTCGGCGACGGCGGTGTACGGCCGCCGGGGTGGCCGGAACTGTAAGCGCGCTCACCGAACCGGCCGCGGACCTACCCTCCCGCCGCCGCTGAACGGCGCTCGGCCTCGGCCTTGACCGAGGCGAGCGAGGCGGCGACCGCCGCCTCCCAGCGGCGGGCCACCGAGGCGCCCCACCACTGCCCCAGCCGCCACAGATCGGTACCCAGCTGTCCCTCGTACACCAGCCGGGTCCCCGTCGCGGTCCCGCTCAGCACGAAGGACTCCGACACCTCGGGGACCGGGCCGCGCACCAGGCGGAAGTCGACGCGCTCGGGCCGGGTGAAGCGCACCGTCTCCACCGTGACCGCTCGCAGCCGACCGCCCGCGACTGGGGTGAAGTGCTCGGCCAGCACCAGGTCACTGCCGCGTACCAGCACATTCAGCTTCTCGCGCATCGCCCGCGGAGTACGGCCCAGATACGGCCTGGCCACCACGTCGAAGACCGTCTCCCGAGGGGCCGCGATGTCGACGCTCTGCGGGCCCAACGAGCGGGTGCGGCGCCCCACGCCGACGTGGACCGGGACGGCTCCGGTCACCAGCCCCAGGTAGGCGGCTGCCAGCGAGCCGCCCATACCCACGCCCCAGGCCGCGATCCGCAGACCACGAGCGGCGGTCACCGGCTCTCCTGCGGCGCTGCTTCCTCGACCACGACGCCGTTCCAGAACGCGACGTAGTTCTTGATCTTCTTCGCCAGCGGGCTGGGGTGCGGGTAGTACCAGGCGGCGTTCACGTTGGTCTGCCCGCCGACGGACACCGTGTAGTAGCGGGCAAGCCCCTTCCACAAGCACAGCGACCTGGCCCGGCTCTCGGTGAAGTACTCCCGGTGGAGCGACTCGGGCGGAAAGTAGTGATTGCCCTCCACGACAACGGTCTGCTCGGCCTCCGCGAGCACGGTGGCGTTCCACACGGCGCGCATCATGACCAGCCACCTCCGACGAGATCTTTGTGGTCCATGACAGCGACGCTAGGCGCCATCTGCCAGTCCGACGGTGATCCCGCTTACACTCCGCCGCCCGCATCGACGGCTGACTCCAGGGCTTGCCGGAGCTGATCGACCTCGGGCGCACCGGCCAGGCCGCAAGGGGTGCGGTAGATCCGGCAGGCGACCGACGGCGCCGCGCCCGGTTCAGCGAACAGATCGCGGCCGTCGATCAGGATCGTCGGGGAGCCGATGAAGCCCGACCGCTCGGCCTCGGCCTGGTCCGCGATCACCCGTGTGGTGAAAACGGTGCTGGACAGCCCGGCGCCGTCCAGCGTCTGCCGCAGTCGCTCCTCGACGAGTTGCTGGTTGGGGCAACCCGGCACCACCAAGACCTCAATCTCCATGTCTCCAGGATCGCGCGCTGCGGACCGTACGGGCCGAAGAGCCCGCCCGCGCCGAGCACCGGAGCGCCGCCACTTCATCCGGTCGAAGTCGGAGATCGCTGCCCCACCGTACGAGAGGTTGGCCGCCTTCAGGATGGCCGCGCGACCGCCGCGATCCGGTCGGCGTACGTGCGGTGCGCCTTGCGCCCGGCCGGGGCGGAGCCGTCGGCGGCGAGGGCGGCGCACTGTTTGAGCGTGGCCTGGTGAAGCACGAGCGGAGCCGTGACGCGTACCGAGTGGCCCTGCCCTCGGCGGATGGTCCTGCCGCCGCGCAGTGCGTCGCGGATCTCGGCGGTCTCGGTGGTCTTGAGGTGTTCGGCGAGCAGGCCGGGGACGTCGATGGTGTGCGGCGGCTCGGGCGCCTGTTCCTTGTACTCGGCGGCGGTGGCCACGGCGTCGAGTTCGTCCGGGAGGTCGCCGATACGGCGGGCGCGGGCGGCGTCGAGCACGCGGCGGATGGTCTTGGGCGCGACACCGTACTGCCGGGCGAGCTCCTTGACTGCGGCGCCCTTGGCGTACGCGCCGACGATGTCGGCCGCCTGGTCCTCATCAAGCGCGGCCGGGCGCCCCAGCGTCTTACCCGCGGCCTCGGCGGCAGCGACGCCTCCCTTCGTGTTCTCGCTGATCACGTCGCGCTGGATCTCCAGGACCGCGGCGAGCATCGTGACGAACAGCTTGGTCTGCGGGTCGTCGGCCGCGAGATCGAAACCGGACCAGGCGCCGGTCGCGATGCGCAAGTGCAATCCGCGCCGCTGGAGGACCTCCCGTGTCAAATCATGTGACAGCAAACTGCACTCTCTGCATGGTTCCTACTCGACCCCGAAGGCTGACGGCGTATCTGGCCGAGCACGTCGCGCACAAGGAACGCAGGCCCGAGCAGGTCCGGGTGGAACTGCTGGCACGTTGTCGCGCGGAGAGCATCGAGCCGCCCACTCCGGGCCGGTGCGACCGGATCGTCGCGGGCGCCCTGCGGGCGGCCGAGGAATCGCTGACAGCCCGGATCTCCTCTCGGCTGCCTGCGGAGAGCATCGACCGGCTGGTGGCTCTGGTGGCCGCCGGCACTGACCAGGACGACGACGCGGAACCCGGCGATGGCGGCACGGAAGGCGAGGACGCGCCGCCGGTGCTGGGGAAGATCAAGGAAGCACCAGGCAACGTGTATCGCCTACGGCAAGGGCGGGGAGATCGCCTCCAACCGGCGCGACGAGCAGGAGATGTTCGTCGCATCCTCCAGTCCGCCCTGGTCTACCTGAATACCCTGATGCTCCAGGACGTCCTGGGCGAACCGGAGTGGGCCGACCTCCTCACCTCCGCCGACCGGCGCGGCCTAACCCGTTGTTCTGGTCGCATGTGCGCCCGTACGGGGAGGTGAACCTCGACATGGACGCCCGCTTGAAGCTCGCCGCGGTCACCGTACCTGGCCCGCGCGCCTCAGCAGACGTCGAGGACGGCACGGCATCGCGAACGTGATCGCGGCCTACACCCTCCCCGGAACGTGAGCAGGACGAAGCCGAGGAGGCGTGACAGCGTACGGCTAGTCGCTGCGTACGCTTCCTGGTATGGGCGACGTGGGCGGGCTGCGCGAGCGCAAGAAGCGGCAGATGTATCAGCGGTTGTCGGATACGGCCATCGGGCTCTTCCTGCAGAAGGGCTTCGAGCAGGTGACCGTCGCTGATGTCGCGGCAGCCGTCGACATCTCCAAGCCGACGCTCTTCCGGTACTTCCCGGCCAAGGAGGACCTGGTTCTGCATCGGCTGGCCGACCACGAGGGGGAGGCCGGCAGGGTGGTCGCACAGCGCCTGGCCGGGCGCTCTCCGCTGGAGGCGCTGCGATGCCACTTCCTGGACGGGCTCGCCCGACGCGATCCGGTGACCGGCCTGAACGATGACGCTGACGTGCTCGCCTTCCACCGACTGCTGTACGGGACGCCGTCACTGGTGGCGCGCCTGCATGCTCATGTGGAACGGGACGAAGCCGCTCTTGCCGACGTCCTTGGCGGCGAAACCGGCGGCGGCGTCCAGGCGCGTCTGGCTTCCGGGCAGATCGTTGCCGTCCAGCGTGTCCTCGCGCAGGAGAACTGGCGCCAAATCACCGCAGGCCGCAGCGCGGACGCGCTCTATCCCGAGGCCGTGGCAGTAGCCCAGTCGGCATTCGCGCAACTCGAGGCCGGACTGCCGCACCTTGCCCGACCTCACACCGCAACCAGGTAAAAAACGTTACTCGGTTGCATTATTGTGGAGGGATGTCACTCTCCGACTCCGTGCTCAGTGATGCCCTGACCCGGGAACGCGCCTACCACGACGCATGCCGAGCGGCGTTGAAGGCCATGATCGACGGGGCGCAAGAGCAGGTGGTCGTCGGTGAAGACGCCTCCGCGTCCGGCGCCGACGCCGAAGTACTCGGCTACCTGTTGCGCAGCCAGGCCAAGGAACTTCGGGAGCTGCCCGAGGGCCCGCTGTTCTTCGGGCGCCTCGACTTCGCCCGGGACCCCCAGGCCGACGGCGATCACGCCGGGCAGGAATACCACATCGGGCGTGTGCGCGTCGCGCACGATCCGTCCGCCCCACCGCTGGTGGTCGACTGGCGCGCGCCAGTGGCGCGCGCCTTCTACCAGGCAAGCGCCCGCAACCCTCAAGGCGTTGCCATCCGGCGCCGCTTCGGCTGGTCACCTGCCAGCCGCGGTGACTCGGCCGACCTCACCGGCCTGGAGGACGAGCACCTCAGTGAGGGCGAGGCGCGGGAAAGCAGCATCGTCGCCAGCGAGATCGAGCGCCCCCGCATCGGTCCCATGCGCGACATCGCCGCCACCATCCAGCCCGAGCAGGACGACCTCGTACGTGAGGACCTCACCACGTCCCTCTGTGTCCAGGGCGCCCCGGGCACGGGCAAGACCGCGGTCGGACTGCACCGCGCCGCCTACCTCCTCTACACCTATCCGCAGCGCATCCAGCGCGGCGGCTTGCTGATTCTTGGCCCCAACCGCGCTTTCCTCTCCTACATTTCCGAAGTCCTGCCCGCGCTCGGCGAGACCGGAGTGAGGCAGTCCACCCTCGACGACGAGATCGCCCGCCACCCGGTCACGGTGCAGGACAGCGACGCCGCGGCGATCGTCAAGCACGACATCCGCATGGCAGAGGTCCTGCGCCGCGCGCTCTACGCACGAGTGAGCACAGAGGCGACGCAGCCGCTCGTACTGCCGGACGGTTCCTACCGCTGGCGTGTAGCCGCCGACGAACTGGAGAAGATCGTCCGGGACGTGCGCACCGAGGAACCCCCCTATGCCGTGGGGCGCGAACGCGTCCGTACCCGCATCGTCCACGTCGTTCAGCAACAGGCCGAGCGCCGCGGCGGCCCCCGCATGAATACCTGGGTACAAAAGATCTCCCGGGCACGCCCGGTCACCACCCTGCTCAACACCACCTGGCCCGCCGTGCGACCCGAGCAGATCCTCGCCGACCTGCTCACCCATCCGGACACTTTGGCCGCCGCCGCCGAAGGCGTCCTCGACGCGGACGAGCAGAAGACCCTCCTATGGCCCAAGCCCCCGCGCTCTGCCAGGTCGGCCCGCTGGTCAGCGGCCGATCTCGTACTCCTCGACGAACTCGCCGGCCTGATCGAGCGACCCGGCGGCTACGGGCATGTCGTGATCGACGAAGCGCAGGACCTGTCCCCCATGCAGTGCCGCGCCATCGCCCGCCGCTCACCCTTCGGATCCGTCACCATCCTCGGGGACCTCGCCCAAGGCACCACCCCCTGGGCCGCACGCGACTGGCCGCAGTTCCTCACCCACCTGGGGAAGCCAGACGCCATCGTCACCCCACTCACCACAGGATTCCGCGTCCCTGGCGCCGTCGCCGAACTCGCCAACCGCCTGCTGCACCACCTCGACGCGGACGTACCACCCGCCCGATCCTTGCGCCGTGACGGAGAGGTGAGCATCGAGGTGACCCACGACACGACCGCCGCGACAGTCGCGGCCGTGAACACAGCGCTGGAGCACGCAGGCTGCATCGGCGTCATCGCAGCCGACGCCGAAGCACCGAAGCTCCACCGCGCTCTCATCGCGGCCGGGATCCCGGCATCCGGACCGGACACCCTTGGAGCCCGCCTCACCGTCGTGCCGGCCTCCACCGCCAAGGGACTGGAGTACGACCACGTCGTGGTGGTCGAGCCCTCAGCCATCGTCGAAGCCGAGCCCCGCGGCATGAACCGCCTGTACGTGGCCCTCACCCGAGCGGTCTCCCGCCTCCACATCGTGCACTCCGCACCACTGCCGCTCGCGATCCGACCCTTGGAGTCACGGCACATCGAACGGCTGACGTCCTGAACACCGAGCACACCCAAGACTTTCGGCGTTGATCTATCGACCGATTGATGAACAAGATCGGCAAGCGAGGGATCGCGACCGGATCGACGCCGCCGGATCATGCCCATAAAGCAGTGTCAGAAAGTCGATGTGCTCAAGAACTTGAGCGGCACCATTTTCTACGGCCCGCCTCGGCCGCCCTTGGCAGTTCGTTGGTCGGGACAGCAGCGGCCGTCTTGGCGATCCCGGTCGCGGGTGGGGTGTGGAATGTCGATGCGGCCGAGGCCGTGGCCGAAGGTGCCTGAGCTGACCGCGCAGGTGGCGCGGCGGTGGCGGCGCGGGGCCCGTACCCGTTGGCGATGCGGGTCCGTGACGAGCTGGGCGAGTTGTTCGCGGACGCCGAGTTCGCCGAGGCGTTCGGATCCAGAGGGCGGCCGGGCTGGTCACCGGGCCAGCTGGCGCTGGTGACGGTGTTGCAGTTCGCCGAGAACCTCACCGACCGGGCGGTGGCGCATCGGGTGCGGTACGGCATGGACCTGAAGTACGCGCTCGGCCTGGAGCTGGATGATCCCGGGTTCGACGCCTCAGTGCTGTCCGAGTTCCGCACGCGACTGTCGAGCACGGGATGGAGGAGAAGGTGCTCGACCTGCTGCTGACCGCCCTCAAGGACCGGGGCCTGGTGAAGGCGGGCGGCAGGCAGCGCACGGACTCCACCCACGTGCCGGCGGCAGTACGCGACCTGAACAGGCCGGGGTGACCAGGGTGACTCCGACACGGTTCTTACCGGCACCCCAGGTTGACACCGTCGCCGACCGCGCAGCCGCAATCGCCCGGTGTTGCCACGGTGCGAACTAGTGCCCCAACAGGCAACGTTCGCCCCGTCGCGACGCCCGGCACGCACTCTCGCCGCACCGCCCGAAAGCCCAAGTACGCCCAGTACGAGGACTTCCGGTCGGCACACCGAGAGCACGCACCGGACGCCGCTCCTCAACGGGCAAACGTTGCCTGCCGGGGCACTAGCGGCCGGTGCGCTCCACCAGACATGTGGATGCGCGGAATGCGTGGATGAACTGCTGGGTTCCGGGCGAGCAATCCGCACCGATGGCGGGTGCTGAGGGAGCTCGCCGGCCTGGTCGACCGACTGGGAGCGGTGGGTCTGCGCCGAGTGTGGCGGCATTCAGCCATGGCAGACATCCGCCCCACTCGGTCCGTTGATCCTGCCCGGACCCAACTGCCAGATTGGCCAGGCGGCTCAGGTGTTCTCGTGTCTGCGGGCTTGGCCGCACGGTGATGTTTCACTCCTTGGTTAGGAGCACGATGAAACGACGGAGACGAACAGGTGTGATTGCCGCGGCGTCGGCCGTGTTGATCGCCGCGGCGCTGATTGCCCCTGCGGCCGCAGCCGCCGACCCGACCAGCCCGACTGGCTCCGAGAGTGCTGGCACGAGCAAGGTCGAACCCGCTGATCCCGACGGGCCACAGGGGCCGGGCCGGTCGCCCGTCGCTGGGCTCGACGACCGGGCCGGGCGCGACAACCCGGATTCTATCTACAGGGCGGGGAAGACCGACGGGTTCCAGCCGCTGAGCGACGATTCGCTGTCGGATACTGCGGCCGAGAAGCTGGGCAACGCCGACACCAGGCTGCTGCAGCAGGCGCAGGCGTCGAAGAAGAAGTCTGTCACGGTGTTGATGCTGGCCCGGAAGGGCGCGACCGAGGACGTCGTCGCCGCGGTGGAGAAGGCCGGCGGGACCGTCGGGTCGGTGACCGGAAAGGTCGGCTACGTCCGGGCGACCGTCCCGACTGACAGCGTGACCACCTTGGCCGGCCTTCGGTCGGTCGCGGCGATCGACCTGAACCGGACGTACAAGATCCCGGGCCCGGATCTGGGCGCCGCGGGTGCGAAGACGGCGGCAACGAAGGCTGTAGGGCCGACCGCGCCCGGCGCGAACACGCCCGCCGACAACCCGTACCTACCGATCAACGAGACCGGCGCCGAGGCCTTCGTCAGGGACAACCCGGCCTGGGACGGGCGCGGCACGGTCGTCGGCGTGCTAGACACCGGCGTCGACGTCGAGCATCCCGCGCTACAGACGACCAGCGACGGCAAGCCCAAGATTGTCGATTGGGTAACCGAGACCGATCCGGTCACCGACCGCGACGGCAGCTGGGTGCGGATGTCCACCACCAAGACGGGTCCGACGTTCAGCTACCTGGGCAAGACCTGGACGATCCCGGAGGGCACGTTCCAATTCGGCGTGTTCTACGAGAGGGCGACGGCTGGGAGCGACTTCGAGGGCGACCTCAACCGGGACGGCGACACCCTGGACTTCTACGGGGTTCTGTACGACCCGACCACACACAGGATCTGGGTCGACGGCAACAACAACCAGGACCTCACCGACGAGACACCGATGGCCCCGTTCGCGGTCGACCGCCAGGTCGGCCACTTCGGGAGCGACGACCCCGCAACACCGCAGAACGAGCGCATCCCGTTCGTCGTCGAGTACCGCGACAACGTCGATCTCTCCCCGCTCGGCGGCAGCAACGTCGGCAAGACCGCGAACTACGTGTCTATCGGGTTGCCGGTCGCCTCGCACGGCACCCATGTGGCGGGGATCACCGCCGGCACGTCGATGTTCGGCGGCCAGATGCACGGCGCCGCACCGGGCGCGCAGATCGTGTCCGCCCGCGCCTGCACTTGGGGCGGTGGCTGCACCCAGGCGGCACTGACCGAGGGCATGATCGACCTGGTCACCAATCGCCATGTCGACGTCGTCAACCTGTCCATCGGTGGGCTTCCCGCGTTGAACGACGGCTCCGACGTGATCGCCGCGCTCTACGACGAGCTGATCGACCGCTACGGCGTGCAGATCATCATCGCCGCCGGCAACGACGGCCTCGGCACCAACACCGTCAGCTCGCCGTCCGTGGCGGGCAAGGCCATCTCGGTCGCCGCGTCCGTCAGCTCCGACACCTGGTGGGCCGGCTACGGGTCGAAGGTCGCCACCAAGCAGGGCATCTTCGGCTTCTCCTCCCGCGGCCCCGCTGAGAACGGGGCGCTGGCGCCGCAGGTGTCCGCGCCCGGCGCCGCCATCTCCTCGATCCCGATGTGGCTGTCCGGTGAAGCCGTCCCCGAGGCCGGGTACTCGCTGCCGGCCGGGTACGGCATGGCCAACGGCACCTCCATGGCGGCCCCGCAGGTCGCCGGAGCGGCGGCGCTGCTGCTATCGGCTGCCAAGGCCCGTTCGATGACGGTCAGCTCGGCGGCGTTGAAGACCGCCCTGATCGGCACCGCCGACCCGATCCCCGGCGTCCCGACCGTCGCGCAGGGCGCCGGCATCATCGACACCGTCGCGGCCTGGAAGCAGCTCAGCGCTGGCATCAACACCAATGAGCTCACTGTGTCGGCTCCCGTTTGTAGTTCGCTGTCCGGCCTGCTCGCGACTCCGAACACCGGCGTCGGCATCTACAACCGTTGTCTGCCAACGGAAGGCGGCCAGGTGACCGGTGCGCAGAAGACCTACAAGGTCGGCGTCACCCGGACCAGCGGTGCCGCCGGGAACGTCACGCACCGGATCGGTTGGATCGGCAACGACGGCACGTTCAGCGCCCGCGCGGCAATGCCCCTGCAGTTCGGAAAGGCGGCCGATATCACGGTCACCGCGACCGCGACGACCTCCGGCGTGCATAGCGCGATCCTGACCATTGATGACCCGGCGACGGGCGGCATCGACCAGTTCGTCGCCGTCACCGTGCTGGCGACCAAGCCGCTGGCCAAACCCGACTACGCGGTCACCAGTTCCGGCACGCTCGGCCGAACCGGAACCACCTCGCTGCTGGTGCCCGTTCCCGAGGGCGTCGAAGCACTGCAGCTGACCCTGGGCGGGCTCGCCGACGGCAGCCAGGTCCGCGCATTGCCCATCGACCCCGACGGCATGCCCGCGGACTCCAACGCCAGTTACCACTGCTACACCAACTACACCGACCCGGCGAACTGCGACGCCACCGCACGACCGGTGTACCGACCCAAACCCGGCATCTGGGAGTTCGTGATCGAGTCTCGCAGGACGTCTCCGGTCGAACAGAACCCGTACACAGCGACGGTTTCGCTGCAGGGCATGTCGTTCGATCCGGGGACCGTCACAGTCGACAAGGTGACGATGAACTCGCCGACGAATGTCGGCTCGACGGGGACGAACACCCTTGGCCCCGCGATCGCCCACGTCGCAACTGGCGAGATCGGCGATGTCCGCAATTTGTTCTCGACGGTCTCGCAAGGCGAAATCACGTCCAACATGCTCTATGTTCCGCGTCAGACGACCCGGCTCGACGTGACGCTGACGCCCAGAGACGCTGCCGATCTGGACTTCTATGTGTATTTCAACGGCAGGCCGATAGGCCAGAGCACCACGACCGGGGACTCGCCCGAGCACATCGTCATCGATGATCCACAGCCGGGTACGTACTTCATCGTGGTCGCGGGAGTCGCCGTGCCCGGAGACAACGTCACGTTCGACTACCACCAAGAGATGTACTCGAAGGGCCTCGGCACGATCACGCCGAAATCCGACACGAAGTACACGGTTGCCACGGGCCAGTCGATGCCGGTCGACGGGGCAATGATCGTCAGCGCTCGGCAGTTGACCAAGGATCCCATGGTCGGCCGGGTCCGAGTGGCCAACGAGTACGGCACGATCATCGGGGCGGCGCACGTCACGATCGCCACTGTCGATGTCCCCAAACTCGATCTGGTCGCGTGGGCCCCGCCGTTCGTCGGCGCGGCTCTCAATGAGAGCGGCGTAGTCGCGGGGGATCGCCAGTACAACTCCAGGATGACGCCGACCATCTGGACGGCCGCCGACGGGTTCACCAACCTGGATCTTGCCGGGAGCAGGTACGGATCGGCTCTGGACCTGAATGACGGCCAGATCGCCGTCGGTATCGCGACGGACAGTGCATTGCGTACTCTTCCCGCCCAATGGGCCAAGGATGGATCGCTCACCGTGCTCGGCGTCCCGGATTGGCGGCCCTATTCCAGCGGCTACGCGACCGCCGTGAATAACAAGGGTGTCGTCACCGGATTCTCCGAAGCAATCGTCAAGGAGTCTGACGGCAAGAACCACAGCTACAGTGACGGGTTCGTGCGGACGCCGGGTGGGACGTTCAGCAAGCTGGCCCACCTGTCCACGGATCTGACGGGAACCCAGCCGCGCGCCATCAACGATGCCGGAATGATCGTCGGTGCCTCGCGCACCGATGGCCATGTGCCGCACGCGGTCGCCTGGGATGCGACGTCGGGTGTTATTCAGGATCTCGGCACGCTTCCGGGACAGTATTCGGCCCAGGCGAACGATGTGAACGCCTCCGGGACCGTCGTGGGGACCAGCGGTGACGATGCGTTCGTGTGGACCAAGGCCGGCGGAATGCAGCGCCTTGCCGACTACGGATACAACGCGACCGGCGAGAAAGTCACCGACGACGGGTGGATCCTCGGAACTGTCGAACTTTTCCCGGACGTCGCGGTGTCGGCGATCTGGGACCCGCAGGGACGGCTCTGGGATCTGTCCGGCATGGTGCCGCTCTCTGCCGGAGATCGATTCACGCCGACCTACAGCTTCGACATCAACGATCACCACCAGCTAATGGTCTACGGCGAGGGCGGCCCGAACGCCGCCTGGTCCAGCTCGGTGATGCTGAGGATCCCGGCAGGTCTGGGCAACTAGGCCGCGGCGCCACCTCGCCCTGTCGAGCCACCGCAGTCGGTGGCTCGACAGGGCGAAGGCGTTCAAAGCCAGCCCCGGTCCCGCGCGTGCCAGCCAAGCAACACCCGGGAATCGGTGCCGGCCAGATCCATCAGCCTGCGGACCCTGCGCTGCATGGTCCGCAGGCCGATCCCCAGTCGGGCAGCGACCGCGGCATCGGTGTACCCAGCCAGCAACAGCATCAGGACCTCCCGGTCCGCCGGGTCGGCGAGATCCTTCGGCGATGCCAAGTTCGGATCGACCCTACGGCCGGGGGCCTCCCGCAGTTGCATGGCCGACCGCCACAGGCTCTCGAAGCTGAACACCAGACAGTCCAGCAGCCCCCCGGCGCGCACGACCGCGATCTCCGAGTGCGCGTGCCCACCCTCATCGAGCTGCACGATCGCAATCGAATCGTCGACGATCAGCAGCTTCGCCGGTAACGACTGCACCATGCGGATCTCCTGTCCCCGATCCAGGGAGGCGACCAGGTCCTTCTCCGCGGCGGGCTCATCCAGCACGGTCCGTTCGATGATGATCCGCTCCCGCAGACCACGGCCGGCGACCTCGCGTTCGGTGTCAGTTTCGGAGATCCCGAAAACCGCGAACGGTGGTTTCGCGAACATCCGGAACTGCTCCTTGGCGGACAGCAACAGGCCATTGAGCCAGCTGCCGATCTCGCTGCGACCCCGAACGATCTCGATGCCGTTCGACAGCTGCACCTCGCGCGCCCTCCGGTACTCCTCCGCGAGCTCGTCGAGTGCCGTTCGGGCGGCCCTGACCTGCTGCTCGCGCTGCGCGACCATCCCCTCGAGCGCCAGCGACGGCGACGCCGCCGAGATTCGTCCGCCGTCGGCCATGTCAACCAGGCCCACCTGCCGCAACGCACCGATCGCCGTTTCGATGTCCTCGACCGAGATCCCCAGCAGGCCGGCGAGATCCGGCCCGAGCGCCGGTCCGCCGGAGACCAACGCCCGATAGACCCGCTCGGCCGTCGCGTCGACATCGACCCCGATGAGTGAGCTCAGCGGGGAGGGGCGACTGGGGTCGGGCATGGCGCGAACTATACGTCCGTTACCGAACTGCTGGGTGATAGGTGGGCTCCGTCAGATACGTAGCCCCAGCACATGGCCGGCCGCCCGCCAAAAGCCAAGCGGCGGGCGGCCGGCCATCGCGAGAGCGTACGAGGGCGGCCGACTCGGAGGCTCGGAGCCAGGTACTGTGCAGGCACTTGTCCGAAGCCGTGGACCTTGAGGGAGGGACGTGGGCGCGAAGACAGCACTGCTGGCATTCGCCGATGGAGATATCCGCCTCGCGTTGAGTGGCGCCACCCAACGGAACCGGCTCGACACCGGCTCGATCGGCCTCATCGCCTCGTCGAGCAGGATCGGCGTGCCCGCCGGAAGACGGGTTCGGCTCAGCAGGTCGTCCAGCTCGAAGCCGTTGAGCCCGGCCACCGCGCCAACGGCTCGGACCTTTCGCTGGTCCGTGAAGAAGAGCTGCATCACGCGTCGGTGAACGCCGTCGCGAAACTGATGGCCGAGCTCGGCCTGGCGGGCAGGAAGGTCGCCGGTCGCTGACCAGGCCGGGCAGGCTGTCGGCCACCCCGGACTTCGTCCGCCGGGACCCAACTGTGCAGCGTCCCGGGATGGATGCCCAGATCCTCGGCCACCTCCGGAATCGGCTTCCCGGTCTCCGTCACGATCCGTACCGCCCCCTCACGGAACTCGGCGTCGTAGATGCGCTTCCTGGACGCCATAACCCCCAACTATCCCTCCGGTCACGGTCCCCACAGTAGGAGGGGAGGTGCACCGCATCCACACCCCAGACCCCGAGGCCACCCCGCACACCCTCAGCGAAGCACCCCACGGCCCTCCCGTCAGCACCCCACACAAGATCACCAACAGACTCACGGCTTTGGGCCTAGTCCACCCAGACGACGATGCCGGTCAGATCGCTGAGCACCGCCGCGACTCCGGCCCGTACGGCGCGCCCGGCCCGTTCCGAGGTGAAGCTGGCCGGGTCGTACGACGAGGACATGCCGAGTCCCTCGCCCCGGAACGAGGCACCGGTCCAGTCGGCGGCGGTGACGTTCGCCGTCGGCTCGGCCAACTCGGCGCCGACCACGAGGAACTGCTGGTCGAGGTGGTTGGGCGAGACCACGGCCAGGGGGTCGATGAGGTCGTTGCCGGCGCTGACGATCAGGTCGGGCCGCATGCCGATCGCGTCGCTGATGCGCGGGACGAACTCGTCCGGCTTCGTGGCGGTGACGGTCCTCAGGTCGGCGTCCACCTCCTCGGCCCATTTCTTCACGGCGCTCACCAGCATCCTGGTTTGACGGTCTTTGCCCGCGGTCAGCAGCACCACACGGTAGTCCTCCGACGGCCGGAGTCCGTCCCAGGAGCCGGGCCGCGGAGTGATCGTCGCCTCCGGAGCCGGTGAAGCCGCCGGGTCGGAGAACCCCGGGCCGATGGTGCCGACGGCGCTCGGCTTCGGGTGCGGCTGGGACCAGTCGTCGCCAGAGCTGCATCCGCCGACCAGTACGGCGGTCGCGACTGCCGTGGCCAGCGTGCAGGCAGGCAGAAGCCGAGAGCGCATGGGGATCGTCCTCCGTAGTGGCGTGAGTGCGCCTACTTCCTACCTCATGGCGTGCGTTTCTCGGCCAGTGGGCTGACGTGTCCGAGCTTGCTTCCGCGTCGGTTCACGCACGCGCCACCGGTGGTTCATCTGGGCCCAGCAGATTCCGTGCGCCGACCAAAGAGGAGTCACATGTTTCCCGCCGCCGGGCGTCGCGCCTGTGCCGCCGTCGCCGTCATCGTCGCGGCCGTCCTGCTCGGCGCCGTGCCGGCGCTCGGCCACGGTTTCAGCTCAACCGTGTACGCAGGTCTCACCTCGCCCGAGGCGGGGCACGTCCGCACCGAACTCCGGCTGGAGTACGACCTGCTCGTCGTCTCCGCCGCCGACTACGAGAAGGACGATCCGCTGTTCCGGGCGGGCACCGCGGCGTTCGACGACGGCGACGCGAAGGAACAGGCGGCGGCGCTCGACGGCCACGCCGAATCGGTCATCGCCTACGTGACCCGCCGCTTCGGCGTCACGGCCGGGGGCCGTGCGTGCACCCCCGTCCGGAACGGTGACTTCACGATCGAGCCACGTGAGGGAGTTCCGTACGCCCTGCTGGTCCTCGACTACCGGTGCCCGTCGTCCGCCGAGGCGCACGAGGTGCGCAGCGGGCTGTTCCCGGACTCCGAGGGCTATGTTCGCGACACCAAGACGATCGTCACCTACGACCTCGACCTGACGTCAGGAAGCACCGCCCTCGACGCCGAGCACCGGTCGTTCTCCACCCAGCAGTCCGGGGCCGAGCGGTTCTGGACCTTCTCCCGGCTCGGCGCCGAGCACCTGCTCACCGGGCTCGACCACATCCTGTTCCTGCTGGCGCTCATCGTCGGATCACGCCGGCTGCGCGAGATCGTGCTGGCGGCCACGACCTTCGCACTGGCCCACTCGGTGACCTTCGTCCTGGCCGCCCTGGGGCTCGTGCAGGTTCCGGCATGGTTCGTCGAGCCCGTCATCGCGCTCTCGATCGCGGTCGTCGCGGGCTGGCACCTGTGGCGGCTGTGGCGACGTCGGTCCCACGCCACGGACCTGCAGACGTTCGGCCGCGGTCACCTCAGCCTGGACCGCGCGGGCTGGACTCGGCTCGCGGTGGTGTTCTGCTTCGGCCTCGTGCACGGACTCGGCTTTGCCTCGGCGCTGGGGATCGACCGCGCCTGGTCGTGGACGCTCCTGTGGTCGCTCCTCGTCTTCAACGTCGGCATCGAAACCGTCCAACTGGCCATCGTGGCCACGGTCTTCCCGGTCCTCGCCCTGCTGCGTCGGCGCCGGCCGGACGTGGGGCTGTGGACGACCGGAGCGGTCGCGGCGGGTGTGTCCGTCATGGGCCTGGTGTGGCTCGTGCAGCGGGCCTTCGGGATCTGACCGATCGTCCGACTTCCGGTAAGTGGAACGGTCCGCTTCTCCTCGGTTCATCAGAACGTCACGCTCTCATGTGATTTTTACGGAGTTCTTACACCACCCCCCAGCTCTCGAACGAATGGAAGCCGATGAAGCTCGACAAGGGGGCCCAGAGATCTGGGCTCGTCCGTCACCGAGTGGCCATGAGCGCCACCGCGGTGGTCCTGGGCGTGACCATGGCCTTCGGCAGCGGCCTGATGACCGGGGCCCACGCCGAGACCTCCGCGACGCCCGCCGGAATCGTCCTCGGGGTGGGCGCCAACGAATCGCAGCGCGTCGTGTCCTGGTACACCCCGGCCGACTCGGCCCAGGTGGTCCAGGTCGCGCCGACCTCCCAGCTCGTGGGCGGCGAGTTCCCCGCGGACGCTGTCACCTTTTCGGCCAACGTCGCCGCGAACAGCGTCAACGGCGGCTACAACGGGCATGCCACGATCGACAGCCTGCGCGCGAACACCGCGTACTCGTACCGCGTCGGATCCCAGGGCAGCTGGTCGCCGACGTACTCCTTCAAGACGCAGGAATTCAAGGGCGACTTCGACTTCCTGTTCTACGGCGACCCGCAGATCGGCTCGTCCGGCAACGTGGACAAGGACGGCGCCGGGTGGAAGGACACCCTGGACGTCTCCCTCGCCGCGAACCCGAACGCGGAGCTGCTGGTCTCCGGTGGTGACCAGGTGGAGACCGCCAACGCCGAGACGCAGTGGAACGCGTTCCTCGGGCCCGACAAGCTGCGCCAGTACCCGTGGGCGGCCACGATCGGCAACCACGACGTCGGCGGCAAGGCGTACGAGCAGCACTTCTGGACGCCGAACACCGACCGCTCCGCGCCGTACTACAACGGCAGCTCGGAGACCCGGTCGGGCGGCGACTACTGGTACACGTACAAGGACGTCCTATTCATCGACCTGAACAGCAACGCGTACTCCAACGGTTCCGACGCCGCGCACATCGAGTTCGTCAGCGACGTCATCAAGAACCACGGTGCCGACGCCAAGTACACGGTGCTCGTCTACCACCACGCGATCTACTCGCCGGCCGCCCACGCCAACGACGGCGACAACAAGCAGCGCCGCCAGGACTTCCCGACCGCGTTCTCGAAGCTCGGCGTCGACCTGGTCCTGCAGGGTCACGACCACGCCTACTCCCGTAGCTACGTGATCAAGAACGGCAAGAAGTCGCACCCGGACGAGCAGCCCGGTGCCGCCCAGGTGGCCCAGGGTCCCGGCGGCGTCATCTACGTGACGGCGAACTCCGCGTCGGGGTCGAAGTACTACGACCTCACCGCTCCCGACACGACCAAGGACCCGAACTTCGGTCCCGACCCGCTGAACCCCAAGAACCACTGGGCCAACTCGGTCGAGAACCAGGAGCACGTCCGCACCTACGTCAAGGTCCAGGTGCGCGACAACAAGCTCGTCGTCGAGAACCTCCGCAGCGGCACGTGCGCCGCACCCAACGCCGCCGTGGAGCTGAACAAGGTGAAGTGGTGCGGCCCGGACAGCGGAGCCACCCCGGCCCAGCCGGTCGGCTCCGCCGTCGACAAGGTGGTGATCCACCCCTATCGCGGCGACGGCTGGGATCAGCGCGCCGACGTGGCCACCACCACCCCGGCCGAGTCCGACTGGCTCCAGTAGCCGACCCGGGGTGACGCCGGGACGCTCGCGCCGAACCGCGCCGAGCCGTTCCGGCCCGCTCGATCGGTGGGGTGGGTACCGCCGGATGCCCACCCCGCCCCCGTTCCGCTCCCGCCGCCCCGACTCGCCCGAGGACCCTCAGATGCGCCCGCCCAGACCTCGTACCACCACAGTTGCCGCAGCCCTCGCCCGGTCCGCCGTCGTGGCTCTGCTCGCCGTGCTCGCCTTCCTCGGAACGGGCGCCGCACCCGTGGCGGCGGCGGACGGCGACGCCCCCTGGGCCATCAGCACGGCCTCGAACGGCTTCGGGTCCGACCGGCCGAACTACAGCTACACCGTCAATGCCGGCGGCCATGTCACCGACGCGCTCGTAGTCGTCAACCACGGCACCACGCCGCTCCACTTGGCCGTGTACGCCGCCGACGCGTTCACCAACGAGGCCGGCAGGCTCGACCTGGTCGCCAAGGACGCGAAGTCGAAGGGTGCGGGCGCCTGGGTCCGTACGGACCGGCCCAAGGTGACGGTCCGGCCCGGTTCGTCGGTCGAGGTGCCGTTCACGCTCACCGTCCCGCACGACGCGGCGCCCGGCGACTACATGGGTGGCATCGTCACCTCGCTGGCGGACGGGACCGATACGGGCCGTCGTCTCGGCATCCGGATCCGGCTGCGCGTGGGCGGAGCGCTCGAGCCGAAGCTGTCGGTGCAGGACCTGCACGTGCGGTACTCGGGCACGGCTAATCCGGTCGGCAAGGGAGACGCCACCGTCACCTACACCATCCACAACACGGGCAACGCCATCCTGGCGGCACGTCAGACAGCTTCGCTGTCCGGCCCCTTCGGGCTCGCGGGGGCCCGCGCGGGCCACATCGACGACTCGCCCGCGCTGCTCCCCGGCGAGACCTGGAAGGTCACCGTGCCCGTCCACGGCGTGGCTCCCGCGCTGCGGGCGGCGGGCACGGTCACCCTCGTTCCGCTCCTGACCGACGCGTCGGGCTCGGTCGCGCCGCTCCCCGACGTGAAGACCACGACGCACGCCTGGACCATTCCCTGGACGCTGCTGCTCTGCGTCATCATCCTGTGCGGGCTGGTGGCCGCCGGATGGGTATCCCAGAGCCGCCGCCATCGTCGTCGTCCCGAGAACCCCTCCGAGTCCGCCTAGGCCTCAGCCGAGGGTGAAGGTGATCACGGCCTGGAAGGCGCCACCGAGCATGTCGGAGCGCTTGATCATGACGCCGAGACCGGAGCCCGCGGCACCCGGTGGCGCGGAGGGGCTGGTTGACCGGATCACCTAGCAGTGGCGCCCAGGATACGGACCCGGCGGTTGGCGTGCTCGATGACGGCGAACACGTACAGCCGCACTCCGGACAGGGTGACCGTCTCGAAGAAGTCACAGGCCAGCAGGGCGTCGGCCTGGGAGCGCAGGAAGCCGGCCCAGGTGCCGGAGCTCCGTTCGGGTGCCGGGTCGATCCCGGCCTCCTTCAGGATCTCCCACACCGTGGAGGCGGCCACCTTCGCCCCCAGCAAGCATGGGCGGGCCGGTGTTGCACGATGGGCCGCGCGCCCGCGTTAGTAGTTGGCCGCCCCTGCGACCTGCCAGGATGCGCTGCGAGCGCGGATCCGTAGGTGTCGTTTCGCCCAGCTGGTCCCCAGCACGACGAGACCAGAAGGAGGCGGCCATGGGCCGCAAGATCGGAATGGACATCCACCGCGCTTCGCGCAAATCGCGATGATCGAGGACGGTTTCCTCAAGGATGCCGGGCAGATCGGCTGCCGCCCGGAGGCGCTACGGGCATGGGCCGAGACGCTGCGCGAGGATGACGAGGTGGCCTTGGAAGCCACCGGAAACGCCGAGGCGATCGCGTTGTTGCTCCGCCCGAGGGTGGCACGGGTCGTAGTGTCGAACCCATTCAAGACCCGGGCGATCGCCGAGGCCAAGGTCAAGACGGACAAGGTCGATGCGCGGATCCTTGCTCAGCTCCTGGCGGCGGACTTCCTCCCGCCCGTGTGGCTGCCCGATGAACGCACCAGCCGCCGCCGTCGGCTGATTGCGCGGCGCATGCACGTGGTCCGGCAGCGCACCCGGATAAAGAACCAGGTCCAGTCGATCCTGCACCGAAACCTGATGCCGCGGTTCCCGTGCCGGTATGGCCTGCGCTCGCAAACTTCTCCACAGAGACATGTGCGCTTATCGATCTATACTGGTAGAAAAGATCTACTTTTAGCAACTTCCAAGGGCAGCGCAGGATGACTTCTTCCACACCGCAGCAGCAGCCCCAGGCGACGGAATCCGTCGAGGGGAGTGCTGAGGAGCAGCAGCAGAAGACAACCGAGGAGCCGATGGCGGCCCCGGCCACCGAGCCGCGAGGTGAGGAGACGGGTGGCGCCACGGTGCTGAAACTGCACACCGCGCATCCACGGGTCCCCATTCCCTATGTGACTCCAGGTGACATGTTGTTCAACGCCCGCACCATGGCCTCGGCCGTTCCCTCCCCCCGCCGACTGGCCTTCTATGGCCTGCTCGGCGCTTTCGCCGTGGCGGGAGCGCTGGAGTGGCCCGTCGCGATTGCCGTCGGCGCAGCCACCGAAGTGATCAGCCGGGAGAGGGGCGAACGAGGGCGGCTCAAGGAGCAGCGCCTGGAGCAGGCTCCGCAGGCGGAGACCACCGTCCAGCCAGCGGAGGCCACGAAGCCGGCGTGACACATCAGAGGTGACCTCTCGGCCGGTCCTTGCCGCTCGGCCCAGGGAGGTCGGCCAGGATGCGGCGGGCTCGGCGTTCTATGAGGACGGGGATGAAATCCCGCACGGGCCTGCCGTGCAGGTGGTTGTGTGCCTCCCCGACGGCGGCCTCAACTTCTGCGCCGTGCGACGGGCGGCGCATGCGCGTGCGAGATCGGGCCCCAGGAGCGTGGGCGTCGGTCCGGCGGCGAGGAGGGCGTCGCCGGACCGGGGGGTGCGGGCGGGGGCGAGCGCGATGGCGAGGGCGGGCAGCATGTCGGTCAGGAGGTTGACCAGTAGCAGCTGGCGGGTGCCGAGCGGGGCGCGGCCGGACAGCGCGGTGCCGAGTACTGTGAAGGCGACTTCGCCGGCGTTGCCGCCGAGGACGATCGCGACCGCGTCACGGACGCTGCGCCACAGGGTGTGGCCCTCGTGGACGGCGTCGAGGATGCGGATGGGGTCGGGGTCGGTGAGGACGAGGTCGGCCGCGGCACGGGCGGAGGTGGAGCCGTGGGCGGCCAGGCCGATGCCGACGTCGGCCAGGCGAATGGCGGCCGCATCGTTGATCCCGTCACCGGTCATGGCGACGACGTGCCCGGTCTGCTGGAGGGTCTGGACAATGCGGACCTTGTGCTCGGGGGAGACGCGGGCGAAGACCGAGGTTTCGTCGATCGCCTGGATGCGTTCCGGTTCCGGCAGCGAGGTGGGAACCGGTCAGGACGGTGTCGGTCTGTGTGATGCCCAGGTCGCAGGCGATGGCCGCAGCGGTGGCGGGATGATCACCTGTGATCATGATGACCCGCACACTCGCGTCGGTGAGGCGTTTGACAGTCTCGGCCGCCCCGGGCCGGGGAGTGTCGGCGATCGCCAGAAAGCCCAGCAGGGTCAGTCCACCGACCAGTTCGGCCAGGCGGTCGGCGGGATGCGTCGCGGTGGCAGGTGTGCCCTGGGCGACGGCCAGGACCCTCAGTCCCTCGCCTGCGAGGCGCCGTACGAGGCGGTGGGCGGCCTGCAGCCGGGCCGGGTCGAGGGGGACGATGCTCTCGTGACCGTCCTTCCGGGTGGCGCCGACGGCGGTGGTGCAGTATGCGAGGACGGTCTCGGGAGCGCCTTTGACGGCGAGGCAGGGCCGTCCCGCGTCGGTGCCCAGGGACGCGGAGTAGCCGCGGCTGGCTTCGAAGGGGAGCTCGGCGTCGGGTTGCCAGCCGTGGTCCGGTCGGCACTGGGCGGTGGCGGCGTCGACGACGGCCTGGTCGGTGGCGTGTGCGAGAGGCCGCCCGTCGGTGGGTTTTGGGCAGGCCCGTGCGGCGGTGCGCAGGAGGCGTTGCCCGGTGGGGCTGTCGACGAGGGCATCGTGGTCGAGTGTGGTCAGGCGGGTGACGGTCAGGCGGCCCTCGGTGAGCGTGCCGGTCTTGTCGAAACAGACCACGTCGACGCGGCCGAGGGCTTCTAGGACGCGGGCGGAGCGGGTCAGGACCCCGTGGCGGGACAGGCGGCGGGCGGCAGCGGACTGGGCCATGGTGGCGACCAGCGGCAGGCCCTCGGGAACAGCGGCGACCGCGACGGCCACACCGGACGCCAGAGCCTCGCGCACCGGCACGCCCTGCATCAGCCCCAGGAGTGTGACGGCGGCGCCACCAATGCCGACGGCGGGCAGCGCCGTCCTGGTCAGGGCGGCCAGATGGCCTTCGATGCCGGGCGGGGTGGCTGCGTGGCCGGCCAGATCGGCGGCGCGCCCGGCCTCGGACTGCGCCCCTGTGGCCACGACCACCGCGTAGCCGGTGCCCGCCGGCACCGTGCAGCCCTCGTAGACCATGCAGGACCGCTCGGCCAGTTCCGCCCCAGGGGTGGCCGCCGGGTCCTTGGCGACGGGCGCGGGCTCGCCGGTCAGGGCCGCCTCGTCGATCTCCAGGCGGTCGCTGACCAGCAGCCGGGCGTCCGCTGGGACGACGTCCAAGGGGCCCAGTGCGATCACGTCCCCGACCCGCAAGTCCTGCGCGGGGACGCTGTGTGCCGCGGCCGTGTCCAGTCCGGCGAAGAACCGCAGGTCCGGCAACGGCGTGTCCTCCGGCCCTTCCACGGCGGCAGGGGGTGTCCACACCACCCGCCGAGCGCGAATGTTCTGGGTGGGCACAAGACGGCCAGGGCTCGCTCGGCTCGCAGCCGCTGCGCGCCGCTCACGACGGCGTTGCCGACCATCACTCCTCCCACCAGCGCTGCATCGATGCTCGACCCCACAGCCGCGGAAGCGGTCGCGCCCAGCGCCAGCACAGGGGTGAGAGGGTCCCGGAGTTCTTCGCGTACCGCGCTCAGCAGCTGCCCCGCCCACCGGGTCAGCGATGCCAGACCTACGGCAACGGCGGCGGCGCGTGCGGCATCGCCAAGGAGACGGGCGGTCCCGGCGGCTGGTTCAGCCGCGGGCGATCCGGCTGTTCCCCCGTCGAGGGCCGTCAGGATGCGCAGTGCCTCGCGGGCCCCGAGGGCGTGCCAGGCGCCGCGGATACGGGCCGGCGGCAGCGGACGGCAGGCCAGGCGGCGGGCGGCCCTGATGCCGCCGAACTGGGCGAGGAAGGCAGCGCCGTACACCGGGGATGTCGTCAGACCACCAACCACCCGACGGGTACCCGCAGCCGCGATCAGCGCTCCCAGGGCGGAACCGCCCATCGACAGGTGAGCCGCTTTGCTGCTGACCCGGCAAGCGTCGTCCACCGCGGACAGGATCCGCCAGACCTGCGCCGTCCCCCCGCCGCAGACCAGGTCCGCCGACCACCACACCCCCCGCGCACCGACAGGGTCGGTTCCGGGGGCGGGCAGTACGGCGACGCCGATGTCAGCGGCGGCCAGCGCACGGTCCTCGGCCGAGCTGATCAGCAAGACGACCTGCCCGTCCTGCTGCAGGCGCCGCACCCGCTCGTCCAGCGGTGTGGACAGCGGCACGGTCTGGTCGGCCCACGGGAGCAGTTCGGCAGCGGACACGTGCTCGGTGAGCAGCAGGCAGCGGCTGCCGGAACGGGCCGCGGTCACGACGGCGTCGGCCAGCGGGTCGAGGTCGCACCCGACCAGGACCCGGCCCGCGCACCGGCCGTCCGGGGCGCGCAGGTCCAGCGGCAGCCCCGAGGGGGAATCCGGCCGGGCCTGCAGAGCGTCGGCGGGGCGTTCCAGCCGCCAGCCCCAAGCGTCGTGCCACGGGCCGGCCCCGCATAGTGGGCGCAGCGAGAGGTCTGCCAGCAACGTCTGCGCGGCGGCCCATACAGCGGCCTCGTCGCGGCCGCACGTGGCGGTCACCGACAGCAGCCTCGGGCGAGCCGTGCGCAAGACCGCCGAGTCGATCACCACGGCAGAGACCCTGTCCAGCAGCCGCAGGACTACCCCGTTCATCGGGACCACACCGTCCCGGGCCAGGTCCTGGCCCAACTGCGCGCAGAACGCCTCCCGCCCCATACCTGCGGCTTTCGGCACCGACAAGTCCGGCCCGCACACCCGCCACCACCCCGCCCCGCACGCGCCGCCCCCTCTGCGCCGCATCGACCCACGCGGCCCGCGCCTGTCCGGCAACCGACGCGGCCGCATCCACAGGCGCGGTGAACGCCGCCGGAATCGGCCGGAACACCACACCCAGCCAGGAAAGAGGCAGCCCGCTCCACGGTGGCACCGGCAACTCCTGCTCTCACTCGTCCGGCGACAGCACTGCACTCGCCGGAACACCCTCCATGCGGACACGCCCAACACCGCCACGGCGCTGCAGGCACCGGAAAACGATCATTCCCAAACCCTGCAACAGCCGCAAAGCGGACACGCCCGTCCGGGCAAACCGCGGGCTCCTGCCTGGAACAACGAGGGCCGGGGCCGGAAACGGGACGTTCCGGTGGGGCCAGCCCGGCGCATCGAGGCCGCCACCCGATGCCCGCCATCGGCGGGCACCCGCCAAGGTGCGGACCGCCCAGCGCCGCTACTACACGGCCAGGCCGCTCGAGCCCAACCGCGTAGTGCCGAACTGGACGCTGGTCAGTGGCCCAGCCGGCAGGTGTTCCAGCCGTGGCCGTTGCCCACGCCGTCGGGATGCGCAGCACCGTGTCGGTCGCCTAGCTCTTCGGGTGCCCCGGCGGGACCAAGGGGTCGAGCGGACTGGCACGCACCTACGAGGCCCTGGCCGCGCCGGACCCGGCCCGGCCCACCGTGCTGCGCCGCCGGCCGCAGTGGCTGTCCGTCCGGCTGTGGTGGTCCACCCTCGGGCCGTTACCTGTCGTTCGCCGAGCGCGAGGAGACCGCGGTGCTGAGGACGAAAGAGTGCAGGGTGCGGTGACATCGCCCGCCGCCTGGGCCGCTCTCCGTCGACGATCTCGCGGGAGCTGCGGCACGACGCGACGACCCGCGACGGGCGTCACGTTGGCGTCAGCCCGGTGGCTACCGGGAGTCTCGCTGGGATGCGGACTTGGCGTCCCCTTCGTTGCCGCCGAACCCCGCGTCCGCGCAGCTGTGTTGGGCCTGGCTCCTTGGCCTCGGGCGAAGACGCTGCACGGATCACCGTTCCGGTGGAGTTTCTGGTGCAGTGGGACGACAAGCGCGTACCGCGTGACCAGTGCCTGGCGCTGTTCGACGCCTTCGCCTCGACCGAGAAGACGCTGCACGCCAACCCCGGCAAACACGGGGACATGCCGGCACTCGAACAGGACAGCACACTGAGGTTCTTCTCCCGGCACCTCGCCTGATACCGCCGCCTGCGGTCACCGACGCGCCGATCGACATCCAGTGCCGGGTCCGCGGCGGCGGCGCGCAGGGCCTTGCAGGTGCGGGGAGAAGTTGTCGAGCACGATCGCGATGCGGATTCATGATGGGTAGAGACTGCGCAGGTAACGGCAGGACTCCAGGAACCTGGTCCGGTTCTTCCTCGGCTTGATGTGGCCGTAGAGCCTGTCCTTGCCCAGGTCGTAGGCAGCGAACAGGTGACGGACGCCGTGCGGGCGGGTGTAGGTCGCCCGCCTGCGGGGCCTCGGCTCCCGGTCGGGATCCTTGTGCTTCCCACCGCGCTCGGCCCACTGCCGCCCAGGGTGGAGCTGGAGGTTAAGCGGGCCGAAGTCGTCCCTGCAGAAGACGACTTCGGGCTCGCCCTCCTCGGGCATGACCTCGCCGTCGGAGATCGCATGCAGGTGCTCCACGCGAGCCTTCTTGGCCGCGTAGTCCGGGTCGCGGGAGGCCTTCCAGGTCTTTATGCGTTGAAAGGAGACGCCCTCCTCACGGAGCAGGGCCCGCAGGCCCTCGTGGCTGATGTCGTCGACCCACCCCCTCGGCGACCAGGAAGTCGGCCAGCTTGGCCAGGCTCCAGGTCGAGAACGGCAGGCCGTGCTCGGCCGGCTTGGACTTGGCGATCTTCTTGATCTCGCGGCGTTCTGGGAGGGTGAACGTCTTGGGACGGCCGCCCTTGTACTTCGGATAGAGCGCCTCGAAGCCGTCCGCGTTGAAGTTATGGATGACGTCCCGGACGCGGTCCGGGCTGGTGAACGTCACCTCGGCGATCTTCGCCACGGGCATGCCTCGCGCCGATAACAGCACCATCTGAGCCCGCCGCCAGGTCACCACCGAACCGGTGCTCCTGCGAATGATCCGCAGCAGCCGCCTGCCCTCGTCGTCAGCAATCTCCCGGACCCGCACACGTTCAGCCACGTGATCATTCTGGCCGCCCGGTGCCACCTGTCGCAGCAAACCGAACCCTGCGTCACAACAGGGCGAACGTTGCCTGATGCGGCACTGGCCGCCGAAAACCGCGAGCACCTGGACGAGATCACCGAACCCCGGCTACTCACGGGCGACCTGTGGACCGTTCACTACGGCAAGTGGGTTGTCGGAAGTGGCGTTGTCGGATCTGAGGGCGGGCTGCAAAGCCCCATCGCTCCACGCAAGCCCATGGCCGTGGGCAGGTTTCTTGCTCTCGCGCCCGCACATCACTCTTGGAGATTTCTACGTCGCTTGAACCACCGGTGCCGGTGATCTGCCGCAGCCTTGAGGGTTCCCAACTCATCTTCCGTGGTTGCCCGTTCAGTGGTACCCGAGGAGAGGCCCCCTTGCCTTTCTCTCAGCTTGGCTCGCTGTAGGCATCCAGAGGTCCATGACTTCATGGAGCTCACTGGGGAAGACCCCGCTGCTGGGCGTACGCCAAGGAGCCGGACGGCTTCACCGACCAGTAGACCGCCGGCTGGGTGTCAGTCGCGGGAGTTGCCGAAGAGGAGGCGGTAGGCGATCAGCAGGACCAGGGAGCCACCGATGGCCGCGCCCCAGGTGGCGAGGTCGAAGAACTGGTTCTGTATGGGCCGGTCGAGGAACTTGACGGAGAGCCAGCCGCCGGTGAATGCGCCGGCGATGCCGATGAGGGTGGTGCCGATGAGGCCGCCCGGGTCGCGTCCGGGCAGGAGGATCTTGGCGATGGCTCCGGCCAGGAGTCCGAGGATGATCCAGCTGACGATGCCCATGATGTGACGCTGCTTTCCGGTTCGGCGCGGCGGATGATGGCGGTCCGGCGGGTCTGTACGGGGACGAACGTGCCCTGGCGGGTGGGGTTGCGGACTGGTCAGGTTCGCGGTGTGTCGGTGCCCGGCTGATCTGCGGGACGGCCGGCGGTGTCACCGGGCGCGGCCCGGATGATGCGCGGGGCTGTAGCCTCGGGCGAGGTCGCCTCCGCTGTGGTCGGCGGCGTCTGGTCGGACTTCATCGCTTCGGCCTCGCTTTTGAGGATGCGGGCCGACTTGCCCATGGAACGGGCGAGTTCGGGGAGCTTCTTGGCGCCGAAGATCAATATGACGACGATGAGGATGATGGCGAGTTCGCTAATGCCGAACATGGGTGTTCGTCTTCTCCTCGGTGGCGGGCGGCAGGGTGGTCAGAGGTGGCTGGCGATGGCGGGCATCAGGTCCTGGAAGGTTCGGCCGTTGGCCGGTTCCCCGATGGCGGACATGTGCCATCCGCCGCTGGAGCGGTGGACCTTGGCCATGATCTGGGCGGTGTAGGAGCCGCCGCCGGAGAGGGTGTAGCGGGCCAGTTCCTGGCCGGTGTTCTCGTCGATGAGGCGGCAGAAGGCGTTCTGCACCTCGGCGAAGGTCTGCCCGGTGAAGGAGTTGACGGTGAAGACGATCTGGTCGACGTGGGCGGGCAGGCGCAGCAGGTCCACGAGGATCGATTCGTCGTCGCCGCCCTGCCCGGCGCCGCCGACGAGGTTGTCGCCGGTGTGGCGGACCGAGCCGTCGGCGCTGACCAGGTGCTGGAAGAAGACGACGTCGACCGACTCGTTGCCGGCGAAGAGCACGGCCGAGGCGTCGAGGTCGATCTCGCGGGCGGTCAGCTTGGCGAGGAAGCCCTTACGGGGCGCCGCCTGCCAGCCCAGTCCCATCCGCACGACGCTGAGCGGTTGCCCGACGGTCTTCTCCAGGCTGATCTGCTGGCCCTTGGTCAGGGTGACTCCCACCGGTTTCCTCCTGGTGCTCGGGGGCCGAAGTGCGCTGCACCCGGCGGTGCATGGGGCAGCCCACCTGAATCTACAGCACTGTAGAAGCGGCGGGCAGGGGCGCACCCAGACCCGGCCCGTACGGCGTGGCGCGGCGGCACCCGTTCGGCGTGCATGCCCGCCCGTGGGAGCGGTGTCAGTCCGGGGCCGGTGAAGTCCGGGCTGCTGTAGCCGGGCTCGTGGTGCGCTGTGCGGGAGGCGAGGCGGGGCGGGGCTGCGGCGCGGGGGTGGGTGACTGGTGCAGCTCGCGGCGCAGGAACGGGAGCAGTCCGCGCTCCAGCAGGGCCTGGCGCCACGCCGCGTGGGCTCGGGTGAGGGAGGCGGTATCCGGCTGCGGGTGGCGGGACGTGGCGCGATGCCGGGCTGCGGTGGTCACGAGTGCGGTGCCCGCTGCTGCGGCGGCGAGCACTGCCACGGCCCCGGCGACCCAGCCGGCCCGGATCAGCGCGATGGCGAGGGGCTGCTGGGCGCCGGCCAGCTGGAGCCCGTAGCCGAGGAGTAGGAAGATGGCCGCTGCCGCGGCGGACAGGACTGGAGTGAGTACGGCCAGTGCCGCCTGCAGCCCGTTCCCGGCGGTCGCGGGCGCGGGCTGGCGGGGCCTGCCGGTGGGGGCCGGGTCGGCCACGGTCCGCAGCCCTGCGTACTCGGTGGCGGCTTCGGCGGCGATGGTGTCGGCCGCGGTCAGCGCCCGGGCGCGCAGCTGCTCGGCGGTGACCTGCGCGGTCGGCTGTTGCAGGGCTTCGCCGGATGTCAGGGTCGTTGAGCGCGACGTGCAGCGTGTGTTCGAAGTCTGCTTGCTCGACGGCTTCGAGGCGGCCAGGGTCGTTCATGAAGGTCCCCCCGATCGTGTGGTGTGCGTTTTGGCGGCGCGGCCTGCTGGCGGGCATGTGGCAGCGGACGTGCTCGCCGCGGGCGGGGCGGAGGTATGGTCCGGCCCGCCCGCAGACGTGTGGTGGGTCAGACGTTGACGCCGAAGTCGGCGGCGATGCCCGCCAGGCCGGAGGCGTAGCCCTGGCCGACCGCGCGGAACTTCCACTCCGCGCCGTTGCGGTACAGCTCGCCGAAAATCATCGCGGTCTCGGTGGCGGCGTCCTCGGACAGGTCGTAGCGGGCCAGCTCGGCGCCGCCCGCCTGGTTGACGACGCGGATGAAGGCGTTGCGGACCTGGCCGAAGCTCTGGCCGCGGTTTTCGGCGTCGTGGATGGAGACGGGGAAGACAATCCGGGCGACGTCGGCAGGGACGCTGGTCAGGTTGACCTTGATGGACTCGTCGTCACCCTCTCCTTCGCCGGTGAGGTTGTCGCCGGTGTGCTCCACGGAGCCGTCCGGGCTCTTCAGGTTGTTGAAGAAGACTCGCGATGGTGCAGGCGGCGGCGCCGCCGATGTCGCCCGTGGTGCCGCCGATCGCGAACGCCTCATTGATCTTGAAGTGGTGTGGCGCGGAGGTGGTGCCGTTCCCGCGGTCGCAGGCGGGTATCTGCACCCAGGAGTCGCGGGGCAGGGAGACGACGGCGGCCCATTTCCGGTTCGCGGCGATGTGCAGCACCATCGGGTGTCCGACTGCATGGTGGTCAGGTTCTTGCCGTACTTCGCGTTGTCGCCGTCGCGGCTGTCCGAGCCGACCACCAGGATGTTCATTGCGCCGGGGCTGAGGTTGACCGGACGGTCCCCGCCGATCTTGTTGTCGATGCCGGCGGCCTGGATGTTGCCGTCCAGGCGCTGGTACAGCCAGTAGCCGCCCGTACTCGCGGCGACGAGCAGTACGACGAGTGCGGCACCGGTGAGGGCCAGGATCCTCCCGCGCCGGGTCAGCCGGGTCTTGGTGCGCCGGTGTCTTCGGGGCCGGACCGGCCCGCGGCGTTCGCGGGATGCGCCAGGCTGTCTGTCCACGTGTCCGCCTCCCTGTGCCGCCCGGTGTGGCGGTTCGCTCTGCTGTGTCGTGCATCCCGCCCGGCGGCCCCCTACTTCCGTGCCGGCGGAGTCAAGAATCTACAAGGGCGTAGAAGATGGTGGGGGGCAGAGGGCATCGTGAACATGTGCGAGGGCGTGCTTGTGCCCCTCGTGTCCGGTAGCGACGGAGAGGGAGTGGCAGGTGGATGAGAAGCATGGTGGACCGCCGCTTCGTGGACGTCCCCGCAGAGGGCCGGGCGAACTGGAGGCCCGTGTGCTGGCCGCCCTGGGCAGGGCGCCGGGTCCGGTGACGGCCGGCTGGGTGCGCGAGCAGATTGACCCCTCTCTCGCGTACACCACGGTGGTGACCACGCTGACGCGGCTGCACGGCAAGCAGGCCGTGGTGCGCCGCCGCGCCGGGCGCTCCTATGTCTGGAGGGCCGTCTTCGACGCAGCGGGGCTGGCCGCCCGGCGCATGCACCAGATCCTCGACCAGGAGAGCGACGGGGCGCCGTGCTCAGCCGGTTCATCGCTGAACTCCCCCCGGACGACGAACGGTTGCTGCGGCTGGGACTCGACACCACCAGTGCGGGCACGGGCAGCTGATGACGCCGGCTCTGCCAGGGCCCCTTGCCCGGCTCGCGGAAGTGGACATCGTGGAAACAGCATCGGGCGGGCGGGAAACGACTCAGTACGATGAACCGCCCCCGCAGCGGCAGGCGGGGCCGGCAGGCGGGAGGTTGACGGTATGACGGACCAGAACAGGGGCGGTACCGGGCAGTCCACGCGCCGGCGCGGCCAGGGCGAGCTGGAGACCCAGGTGCTCGCCGCGCTGCACCAGGCCCCCGGAGCGGTTCCTGCAGCCTGGGTCCAACAGCGCCTCGGTGGCAGCCTCGCCTACACCACGGTGATGACCATCCTGACCCGGCTGCACGCCAAGGGTGCGGTCGCCCGTCGGCGGGCGGGCCGCTCGTTCGAGTGGACCGCGATCGCCGACGAGGCTGGGCTGGCCGCGTTGCGGATGCGGAAGGTTTTGGACGCCGAGAGCGACCGGGAAGCGGTTCTGGCCCGCTTCCTGACGAGCCTGCCGCCGAGGGATGAACAGGTGCTGCGCGCGCTGCTGGCCCAGGGCCCCGGCGAGAGGGAAGACTAACCGTCATGGGGCTCTTCGTCTTCCTTCCGCTGGTGCTGCCGTTAACGGCCTGGCCCATCGCCCGCCTTGCCGAACAGCATCTGCACCCCAGGGCGGCGACCTGGCTGCTGTCGGCCGTCGCCGGAGTGCTCGCGGTGTGCAGCACCCTGTGCCTGGCCTTGCTGATGGTGGTCGGCACCGCGCAGTTGCCCGGCAACCCGCTGCCTGATGGCTGGTCGGACCCGGAGGTCCGCGAGGCCGTCCCGTATGACGAGGTCGCGGGCAAGGCGGCCATCCCCGCCCTGATCGCGGTGCTCGCCGCGTGTTCCCGGACGGCGTGGCGTCACCACCGCGTGCGCCGGCGGGCCGAGCGCGCCCTTGCAGGCCTGCCGGCCACGCCGGTGGCGGTGCTGCCCGATGCGCTGCCGTACGCCTATGCGCTGCCCGGCAGGCGGAACCGGATCGTGGTCACCACGGGGATGCTGGCCGGGCTCAGTTCGGCCGAGCGGCGGGCTCTGTTCGCCCACGAGCGCGTCCATCTGGCCCGCCGCCACCACCGGTTCCTGCTCACCGTGCAGCTCGCCGCACGGGCCAACCCGTTCCTGCGGCCGCTGCGGACCGCCGTCACGTACTGCGCCGAGCGGTGGGCGGACGAGGAGGCGGCCACCGCTGTGGGCAGCCGGCGCACCGTGGCACTGGCGATCGGCAGGTCCGCGCTGATCTCCCGGGGTGCGCCCATCGCCACGCTCGCTCACTTCGCGTCCCCGGGTCCGGTGCCGCGCCGGGTCGCCGCCCTGCTCGGCCCGGCTCCTACCGGACGGATCTGGCCGCCGGTGTTCACCACGGTGGGCCTGGCCGCCTGGACAGCCGCTGCGGGCACCACCGTATCGGCGCTGTCCTCGGCGAACTCGGCCGTCACGCTGTTTCTCATCCTGCACGCGGCCACCCCGATGTAGCCAGGCCCCGCGATACATGGCGGACAGGGGTCCTGCCGCCCGTCCGGCGGCAGCACCCCTGTCCGGCTGTCGGGTCAGTGGCGGGCTTTGAAGCGTTCGAGGGCGGCCACGCCCGCGGCGGCGAGTCCGATCTGGATGAGCCATTCGATCCAGTCGACGCCCTTGGTGTCCGCCACCCCCAGGCCCGCGGCGATGCCGGTGCCGACGAAGGCCGCGGCGATACCGACGCCGATCGTCCACAGCACGCCGATGCGCTGACGGCCCGGCAGGACCAGCCGTCCCAGCGTGCCGATGATGACGCCGATCACGATGGCACTGATGACCCCGGAGATCCCCATACCCGTCCCCTTGTCTGCGTCGTGTGGGGCTTTACAGGTCGAACTCGTGCGGCGGCAGATCGAGCGTGAAGCACGCCTCGCGGACAATCGCCTGCTCGGTCTTGTCGAAATCGCCGTCGGCGCCGCCGATGACGATGCCGATCTGGATGACGGCGCGCGCCTCGGCGGGCTTCTTCTTCGCCTTGGCGATCTCCTGCAGCACGCTGACCTTGCCGAAGTCGAAGTCGGCCGTCAGCTTGTTCAGATTGTCCTCGAAACGCCGGTGCAGATCCATGGCCTCGAAGTTCTGCAGCACCTCGTTGGTGGCGATCAGCTGCGCCACACGGCGCCGCTCGGCCGCGTCGATGGTGCCGTCCGCGGCGGCCACCAGCGCGCACATCGCCATGGAAGCGTCGCGGAAGGCGCCGCTCTTGAGGTCGTTCTTCTTCGCCACCAGCTGGGTCTGCATCGTCGATGCGGACTCCTTGATGCGGTCCCACAGGGCCATGGCCAACTCCGTACGTCTCAGGGGTTGCCCGGGCCGAAAGGGGGACGGCCCGGACCACCACTCCTTCTACATTGATGTAGAAGCTACCAGGGGCAACAAGAGCGCGGGGCTCCTCAGTCCTCGCCGCCCTCTTCTTCGTCGTCACCTTCGAAGAAGTCGCCCACCTCGTCGACGACTTCGGCCGCGACCATGCCGCCGAGCACGCCCACGGCGAGTCCCGCCGCACCGGCCGCGATCGCGGTGCCCATGCCGGGCCCGGAGCGGTGCCCGTGACCGTCGCCGTGGTGATGGTCACCGTGGTGGCCGTGGTCATCCTTGTGGGCGTGGCTGCCGTTCGTACCGGCCACCGCCAGTTCGGTGCGCACCCCGAGCACGATGCCCAGGCCCTGCCCATGCCGTCGTTGTATGGCAGGCTCGGCACCATCCGGCCGACGGCCTGGCCGTCCATCGCCGCGCGGTAGCGGACGATCAGCGTCGGGTCGTCCAGCAGTTCGGCGAGCCGCTTGCGCATCCCGTCCAGGGCGTCGGCCTGGACGTCCGGGGTGGCGAGCAGCGGGAGGTCGCGGCGCCAGTCCTCGTGCGTGAGCATCTGCTCGGACACCCACGTCATCAGGTCGGTGGGGGTGTGGGTCTGCAGGCCGCAGGTGACGTGCAGGGAGCGCACGCCCTGGTCAGCAGAGACCGCGTGCCAGACGCCGCGCGGCACGTAGAGGACGTCCCCGGAGTGCAGGACAAGTTCGGCGACGGGCTCGGTGGGGGCCTCGCCGGGGTCCTCGATGTCGCGGTACAGCCGGAATGGGCGGGTGGTTCCGTAGATCCGCCAGCGCTTGGCGCCGTCCAGCTGGACCACGATGGTGTCGTGGTCGTCCCAGTGGACCGCCGAACCCCTCGGTGCTGGTCCAGGAGGCGTAGAGGTTCGCCTGCACGCGGGTGCGCGGGTCACGCTCGATCGCTTCGACCAGGCGGGCGAGGGGCGGGCGGAGATCGTCGGCGCTGTCCAGGGCGAGGGAGGCGCCCTCGGTGAGCCGGGCGTGCAGTTCGGCAGGGTGGAGGCGGTGCCACACGGTGTGCCGACGCGTGGCCACCGGGCGGTGTACCCGCCGATCAGCAGCGTCCCGCCGTCGCGGGAGAGCCGCATGCGCGGCGGCTTCCGGCGGTGGGCGGCCAGGATCTGGTTGAGGTCGTCCCAGGTCATCAGCCCGGCGACGTCGAGGGCGCCGGGTACGTGGCGGTATTCGCGGTGCAGTGCCTGGGCGAGGAAGTCCTCGCCCAGGCATGCCGCGATGGACACATCCGTCATCGCGTCAGCATCCAGGCATCGCCACTCAAGAGTGCTAACAGAATGCGACCAAGGTGATGGGCTGTCGGTTAGCCCGCCTTGGCGGCGACAGGGAGGCATGTACGGTCCAAGACAACCGTATCGCCGAAGTAGGAGCTCTGCGTGCCTGTTGCCTTCACCTCGATTGAAGCCCATGACCGCGGCATGTTGGACACTCGGGATGGCAATCTCGTGTACTGGGAGGTGCGCGGCAATCCAGACGGCAAGCCCGCGCTCATCGTCCACGGCGGACCCGGGGGCGGGAGTCCGTCCGGCACCCCCAAGGCATTCGACCCGGAGCGCTACCGGATCATCCTGTTCGACCAGCGGGGCTGCGGACGCAGCACGCCGCATGCGAGCGATCCTTCGACGAACATGCGTCTCAACACAGCTGAGCTGCTGCTACGCGACATGGAGCAGTTGCGTGCGCACCTGGGGGTTGAACAGTGGTTGCTCTTCGGTGGGTCGTGGGGCTCGACGCTGTCGGTCGCCTACGCCGAACGGCATCCGGAACGAGTGTCGGAGATGGTGCTTCCCGCGTTTTGGATGATGGGCCGTTCGGAGGTGGACTGGCTGTACCGCGGAGGGGTCGCGCGGCTCTTTCCCGAGGCGTGGGAGCGGTTCAGTAACGGCGTGCCCGAAGACGAGCGCGATGGTGACCTGGTCGCTGCCTATGTGAAGCTCTTGGAAGACCCTGACGCGTCAGTGCGGGCGCAGGCGGCCCTCAACTGGGCAGCCTGGGAGGACGCCGTCCTCTCCTTGGAGCCCAATGGCAAACCAGGTCCCTACAGCAACCACGCCTCGGACGCCGTGCAGGCGTTTGCGCGGATCTGCGCCCATTACGCCGCCAACGACGGATGGTTGGAAGACGGCGCGCTGCTGCGGGGTGCCGGGCGCCTGGCCGCCATCCCCGGTGTGATCATCCATGGCCGGCACGATCTGAGCTGCCCGCTCGGTGCCGCCTGGGAATTCGCGCGGGCCTGGCCAGGCGCGGAACTGGTGGTCTTCGACGACGCCGGGCACAAGGGCAGTGCCGCCATGAACAGGCACGTGCGTGCTGTGCTGCAGCGATTCGACGGGCGGTGATGGCAGTGATCAGCCTGGGTGTCGTCAGTACTGGGTGCCGTACCAGCTGAAGACGCCAGCATCGCGCGGTTTATGTCTGATTTCGAGTACTTCGCTGAAGCGACGGCTTCAGGCGTCGCCAGCAGATGATTGCGCAGCCCAGGGTGAGGAAGGCTTGGTGGATGTCGGCGCGGATCTCCCAGCGGATGCGCAGTCGGCGGAACCAGTGCAGGAGGGCGAAGGCTGCTTCCGCAACCCAGCGGTTCTTGCCCAGGCCGCTGCCGTGCTCGGTGCCGCGGCGGGCGATGAGCGGGCGGATGCCGAGCTCACGAATCTGGCCTCGGTAGATGTCGTGGTCGTAGCCGCGGTCGGCGTAGAGCACGCCGCGTAGTTCCGTTGAGCGAGGGTGCACCCGCTGCCGGTGGACGTCTCGCGGCGCAAGGATCGGGCTGCCGGGATGACGTTCGCGGCTACATGAGCAGTTGCACCCCAGCACGCGGCTCGCCGGTCGCCACGGACTTGATCAGGAAGAACAGCGCTCGGGCCTTCGCCATGGTCATCAGCCTGCTCACTGTCGCCGCCCTCGTCTACCTGGCCTACTCGCGCCTCTTCGAAGTGCGCGAGGAACGCCGCGAGCGACGCCGCAACCTGGAGACTTGTCGGACTATCGCATCCTCGGTTCCCGAACCCGACCATCCCACGCACTGAAGGACACCCTCATGTCGCACACCGCACGACCCCGAGGCGGCCTGGCACCCCGCCTGTTCGTCCTCCGCCGTGACCGGGACATCACGGGCGTCTCTGGGGTTGGGGATGTGGCCGATGGTGTGCAGTGGCCGGACGGCACGGTGGTCCTCCGCTGGCGTGAGCGGCCGTCGACTGCCATGTGGGACAGCCTCGACGTGATGCTGTCCGTCCACGGCCACGACGGCGCCACCCGCGTCGTCTGGGCCGACGGCGCCGAGAGCCGGGCCCAGGTGGCCGCCGGCCGGGCCTACCGGCTCGCGGACCGATGGGAGGCCGCCCATAGCTCCACCATGTTCCGTGTGCGAGCCGCAGACGCCGAGCGGCGTGACCTCCTGGACGACTCTGCGGCCGCGGCCGGTAACGTCGTTCGCTCTGGTCAGAAACCGCAGGCCGCCGACGGGGACAGCGTGGACGAGTCCGGGCTGCTCGTCACAACCGAGTGCTCCGCGCAGCACCTCGGCCACGACGAGCGCCCGCGCCAGTGCATCCGAGCAGCGCAGCATCGCGGCGATCACATCGATGAGCACGGCTTCCACTGGTCCGACACCCTGGCCGTCTACCCGGTGGGCACCAGCGCCGAGCACCAGGCGCACCCTGGGACCACGTGCCCCGCAGTCCACGCGACGCGGCCGTACTGGAACGTCCGCTGGGGTCGGGAGATGGCCGCGAGCACCGCGAAAGGCACCGCCTGATGCGGCCCGTCTTCACCCGGCCATGCAGGCCGCGGGAGGGACCTACCCGGTCATGGAGGGGGCGAAGGGTGACAGGGCCGGGGCGAGCTGCATGCCGGGGGCAAGGCCGAGGGCGATGAGGGCGTCGGGCAGGCCGCGCCCGGTGCGGGCCGCGTCCAGGGTTCCCGGGGCGGCCAGTGGGCGGCAACTGGCGCCGATGATCTCGAACAGGTGCTGCACGCGGCCGGGGCCGCGGGGCAGCAGCTGGCCGTGGAAGTCCTCGTGGTGGGCCAGAACGAGGGCGGCCAGGCCCGCGACGTGGGCGGAGGCGGTGCCGGTGCCGTCGAGGACCGTGTAGCCGTCTCGCGGGGCGCAGGACAGGACCGACACACCGGGGGCGGCCGCATTCACTGCGGGGCCGTGGCAGCCGAACGGGGCGGCGAACAGCCCTTCGGGTGTCAACTGGGGGCCGTAGTGGGTGGCGGGAGAGGTGTCGGGCGGGTAGGTGCCGAAGGCGCCCAGCGCGCCGACGCTGAACACGGTGGGGAGCGAGGCGGGGAAGGCGACCGGTCCGCCGGTGTCGCCTGCCGGGGCGATGCAGGCGATGCCCGCCGCGGCTGCGTCGGCGAATTTGCGGGAGACCAGCGTCGAGGGGTACGGGGTGGCCACCTGGATGTGGGCGATGTCGACCTCGCGCTCGATGCAGTGGTCCAGGGCGGCGATCAGGTCGCTGAAGTGGCCGTCGGGCATCACCTGGCAGACGTCGAGTTCGGCGTCGACGGCGATGCCGATGATGCCCTTGCCGGTGTC
>NZ_JBIAXG010000026.1:0-124864 GCF_042896465.1 Streptomyces sp. NPDC001292 | reverse complement strand
TCGAACAACCCATCGCCACCACCCATACCAACATCATCCTGCATGAATGATCACGAACCGCAGGCGGGTTGCCGGTTACTGAGACACGCTCCTAGTCCGTGCCAGTGGCAGATCAGAGTGCCGCACCGGACCGGACTGTCCGCCAGCGGAGCCCCCAGATGCGGGCAGACACCGGGCCCGGCCACCAGCCGGCCCCCGGCGCGGCGCCAGACGACGACCTCCCGGCCGCCGACGGTCCGGGCCAGGGGGCGCTCGCCGCCCGCGTCACGGGTGGCCCCGACGACGTACCAGTTGCCCGACGGACGGGCCCGCGCCCGCTTCAGCGCCTGCGCGATGACCGCCGGGCGGGCATCCGGCCAGGTCGGGCGCTGGTCCTGCCAGGAAACGGCACTCCGCCGCAGGCGCAGGAGGTGGCGCCCGGAGCGGCCGGGGGGCTGGGACTTCACACGACCTCCTGGCGTGCCGGTGCCGACGGTGCGGTGAGGGGCGGGGGCACGGGCCGTTCCGTACGGGTCGTGACCCGGCGGCCGCCGCGGCGCTCGGCGAGGCGGGCCGCGGCGACACGGACGAGACCGTCCGCGGCGACCACCGCACGGCGCCCGCGCCGAACCACGGCCCGCCGCTGCACCGTGCTGTACCCGGCGTCGGCGACCGCGTCGAGAATGCCCGCGTACAGCACGACGGCGGTCCGGACGCAGGGACGGGACACCGGGTCGAGCATGGCGATGCCCGGCGTGGCCCGACGGTAGACCCGCCGGGTGAGGTCCTCGAAGGCGCGCAGCGCCGCCACGATGCGCCGGTCAGGGCGGCCCCGGTCCCGGCTCCAGCGCAGCAGCTCCCGGTCGACCCCGTGCGCTCCCAGCAGGTCGGCGGGCAGGTAGACCCGGCCGCGGTCCATGTCCTCGCCCACGTCCCGCAGGAAGTTGGTGAGCTGGAAGGCCACGCCGAGCGCGGCGGCGTGCGGGGCGGCCTCCTCGCGCGGCACCACCGTCCCGAGGACGGGCAGCATCTGCAGCCCGATCACCGCCGCCGAGCCGTGCATGTAGGCGCGCAGGTCGGCGTAGGTCGCGTAGTCCGTGACCTCCAGATCGCTGCGCATCGAGGCCATGAAGTCGGTGAAGTGGCGGTGGTCGATCGCGTACCGGCGCGCGGTGTCGGCCACGGCCCGCACCGTCGGCTCGCCGCTGCGGCCCTCGCGCAGACCGGCCTCCAGGTCCTCCTGGAGCCGGGCGAGCGCCGCGGACCGCGCCCTCGCGCTCACCGCCGGGTCGAGCGAGTCGACGATGTCGTCCGCCCAGCGCGCGAAGCCGTACAGGGCGTGCACCGCCGGCCGTCGCTCGGCGGTCAGCAGCCGGGTGGCGAGGAAGTACGTCCTGCCGTGGCGGGCGTTGAGCCGGCGGCACCGGGTGTACGCCTGCCGCAGCGCCGGGTCGGTGATGCCCGCCGCGTCGAGTTCGCGGCCGGTCATGAGCGCGCTCCCTGTGCCGCCGCGCGCGCGGACCGGCGCGGCCCCGGCCGGGCCGGCAGACCGGTGATACGGGCGGCCGCCAGCTTGCCGGAGAGCAGGACGGTCGGCACACCGACGCCGGGCGTGGTGCCGCACCCGGCCAGCACCGCGTTCCCGGTGCCACGCACCAGGTTGCGGGGCCGGAAGGGACCGGTCTGCGCGAAGGTGTGGGCGGCGGAGAAGGGGGTGCCCGCGGCGTGGCCCAGAGCCTGCCAGTCGGCGGGCGTGACCAGGTACTGCCGCTCGATCGCGGACCCGATGCCCGCGAGCCCCCTGCGCTCCAGCTCGGTGAGCAGTTCGTCGCGGTAGCGCGGCGCGAGGTCGCCCCACTGCTCGGCGGACGGCCCCAGGGTCGTGTTGGGACAGGGCGCCAGGATGTAGTGGAGGTGACGGCCCCGCGGGGCGAGCCCGGGATCGGTGGCCGTGGGACGGGTGATCAGCAGGGAGGGATCGCTCATGAGCTCGCCGGTCCGGGTCAGTTCGTGGAAGGTGCGTCGCCACGCCCGCCCGAACGACAGCGTGTGGTGCGCCAGTTCGGGCCACGTGCGGTCGCATCCGGCGTGCAGGACCACGGCGGACGGCGCGTGGGTCACCGGTACGGGACGGCGCGGCGTACGGCCGAGCAAGCGGTAGGCGACCGGCAGGTCCGGTGTGAGGACGACGGCGTCGCAGGGGACGCGCTCGTCGGCCGTCACGACCGCGGTGACCCGGTCGCCGGCGCGCTCCAGCCGGGTCACGGTCCGGCCGAACCGCAGGTCGGCGCCCGCGCGGGCGGCGGCGTCCGCCATGGCCCGCGGCAGCGCGTGCATGCCGCCGCGCGGGAAGTACACCCCGGCGACGGTGTCCATGTAGGCGATCACCGCGTACGCGGCGAGCGCCCGGTGCGGCGCGACCCCCGCGTACAGCGACTGGAAGGAGAAGACCCGGCGCAGCCGTTCGTCCCGCAGGTACCGGCCGATGCGCGTGTCGAGGCGCCCGAATCCGCCCAGGGCGGCCAGCCGGGCCAGATCGGCGCCCAGCAGTTGCAGCGGCGAGTCGAAGTTGGCGTCGATGAACCGGCGCAGCTGCGCCCGGTAGAGCTGTTCGAGCCAGCGGCGCAGCCGCCGGTACCCCGCCGCCTCGGCGCCGCCCGCGAAGCGCTCCACCTCCGCCTCCATCGCGGCCGCGTCGGTGTGCACGTCGAGTACGCCGCCGTCGGCGAACCTCGCCCGGTACGCCGGATGCAGCGGGACCAGCTCCACCCGGTCGCCGAGCCGTTCGCCGACCGCGGCGAACGCCTCCTCGGCGATGTCGGGCATGGTCAGCACGGTCGGGCCGGTGTCGATGCGGTAGCCGTCCCGGACCAGCCGGCCGGCCCGCCCGCCCGGCAGCGGGTCCCGTTCGACGACGGTCACCCGGCGGCCCGCGCCCAGCAGGTGCAGTGCGGCGGACAGTCCGGACAGCCCGGCACCGACGACCACTACGTGATCGGTGCGCCCCGCGAGGGTCCTGGTCATCGGCCGCTCACCCCGCCGTCGACGGTGAGTCCGAGGGCCCGTGACCTGCCGTCGGTGAGTCCGAGGGCCCGTGACCTGCCGTCGGTGAGTCCGAGGGCCCGTGACCTGCCGTCGGTGAGTCCGAGGGCCGGTGACCCGCCCCCACCGGACCCGTCGGGGCGGGGGCCGCGGCGGGAGGACCGCGCGGAGAGGAGCCGGACGACCCGGTCGGGCACCGGCGACGGTTCTCCCGCCCGGTGCCCCTTCGCCTGAGTGGAGCGCATGACCCATTCCTCTCGCGTGGCCGCAGCACGGTTCGTCTGAGTCATTCCTCGGCGGCGGCGTCGGCGGATGCGCCGATCGGGGGCAGGTCGCCAACCACTCCGCCGCCGCGACCGGCGCGCCCGCCGACACGCCGCGCGCGCTGCATCCGGAGGCCCGGGGCAGCCGGAATGCTTCGGGTGACGCCCGAGTCCGTGCGGGCGCAGCGGGAAGGAGCCCTCAGCCGTGCTCGAGGCGGACGTCGCCATCGTCGGAGCGGGAGCCGCGGGTCTCTCCCTGGCCCACTGGCTGGCCCGGCGCCCGGCCGGGACGCGTCCCGTGACCGCCGTACTCCTGGAGGCGCCGCCGGGTCCGCTGCGTCCGCAGAACCGCACGTGGTGCTACTGGGAGACGGAGAACGGCCCCTACGACGCGGCCCTCACCTCGTCCTGGCGGCGGCTTCGCGTCCACGGAACGGACGGGCACGCCACCGAACGGGACATCACCCCGCTGCGCTACAAGATGCTCCGGTCGGACGACTTCGAGACGTTCGTCGCCCACTGGACGGCCGGCAGCCCGGACACGCTGCGGCTGACGGCCGCGGTCGAGACCGTCGAGCCGGTTCCCGGCGGCGCCGAGGTACGCGCCCGCACCGCCGACGGGCGGCCGGTGGCCGTGCGGGCGCGCTGGGTGTTCGACTCGCGTCCGCCGGCCAGTCTCCCGGCGGCCCGGACGACGCTGCTCCAGCACTTCCACGGCTGGTTCGTGCGCCACGACCGGCCGGTCTTCGACCCGGACGCGGTGGAGTTCATGGACTTCCGCACACCGCAGCCGGCGCACGGGCTGTCGTTCGGGTACGTCCTGCCCACCGGGCGGCGGCACGCCCTCGTCGAGTACACCGAGTTCTCCGCACGGGTCCTGCCGCGCGAGGAGTACGAGGCCGCCCTGCGGCGCTACACGGAAAACGTGCTGCGGCTCGGCCGCTTCGAGGTCACCGGCACCGAGTCCGGGGTGATCCCCATGACGGACGCCGTGTTCGCCCGGCAGAGCGGGCCGTCGGTCTTCCGCATCGGCGCCGCCTCGGGAGCGACCCGCCCGTCCACCGGATTCACCTTCACCGCCGTGCAGCGCCAGACGCGTGCCGTGGCCGCCGCCCTCCACGCGGGGCGCCATCCGCTGCCGCCGCCCGCACACCGGGCCCGCGCACGGGCCATGGACGCGATCCTGCTGCGCGCCCTCGACAGCGGCCGCGTCGACGGGGCGGCCTTCTTCGCCCAGCTGTTCCGGAGGGTTCCGGCACGGCGGCTGCTGCGCTTCCTCGACGGCCGGACGGGGCTCCCCGAGGACCTGTCGATCGGCCTGCGCACCCCGGTCCTGCCCATGCTGCGCTCCGCACTCGAACTGCCCCGCCTGCCCCGCCGGCCCTTCCCCGGCCCCTGACCGCCCCCGCCTTCCCGTGCCGCACCTCGCGACCTACGGAGATCTCATGCCCGTACCGCACGACGACCCGACCGCCGCGACCGGTCCCGTCGCACGCGGCTGCGACCCGACCGCCGCCGGCGATGTCCCAGGCGGTCACGACCCGGCCTCGCGCCGGGTCGGGGCGGCCCGCCGCGGCCGGGACCGGCGCGCCCGGGTACTGCCGCCCGCCCCGGGCGCGCCACGGATCACCGGGCCCGCGCCCCGTACGGCTGTCGTCGGGGGCGGTATCGCCGGGCTGGCCGCGGCGACCGCGCTGGCGGAGCGCGGGGTGCGGGTCACGTTGTACGAGCGCGAACCGGTCCTCGGCGGCCGGCTGGCGGGGTGGCCCACCACGTTGCGGGACGGTACGCCCGTGACGATGAGCAGGGGATTCCACGCCTTCTTCCGCCAGTACTACAACCTGCGCGGGCTGCTGCGCCGGACCGATCCGCGTCTGGAGCGGCTGAACGGTCTGCCGGACTACCCTCTGTGGCACCGGTCCGGGATGCGCGACGGTTTCCGGCACGTTCCGCGGACCCCGCCCTGGAGCGCCCTCGGCTTCGTGGCCCTGAGCCCGTCCTTCCCGCCGCGTGACCTGACCCGGATGCGCCCGCTCGCGGCGCTGCCGCTGCTCGACGTGCGCGTACCCGACGTGTACGACCGCCTCGACCACGTCAGCGCCCACGACCACCTGGAGTCGATCCGGTTCCCCGGGGCCGCGCGTCACCTCGCCTTCGAGGTCTTCTCCCGGAGCTTCTTCGCCGACCCGCGGGAGCTGTCGGCCGCCGAGATGGTCCTCATGTTCCACATCTACTTCCTGGGGTCCGCCGAGGGACTGCTCTTCGACGTCCCGGCCGAGCCGTTCCCGGCCGCCCTGTGGGACCCCCTGGCCCGCTACCTGCGGCGGCACGGCGCCGAACTGCGCACTTCGACACCCGTGCACAGCGTCGTACCGGCTCCGCACGGCGGTTTCACCGTGACCTTGCCGGACGGACCGCGGCACCACGACGCACCGCGGCACCACGACGCCGTGGTCCTGGCCCTGGACGTCGCGGGTCTGCGGCGACTCGTGGCGGATTCCACGCGGCTCGGCGACCCCGCGTGGCGCGCCGGGATCGGCCGCCTGCGCACCGCGCCGCCCTTCCTGGTCTCCCGCCTCTGGCTGGACCGTCCGGTGGCCCGCGACCGTCCGGGCTTCCTGGGCACGAGCGGTTACGGCACCCTCGACAACGTCAGCGTGCTGGATCGCTGGGAGGGCGAGGCCGCCCGCTGGGCCGCGCGCACCGGCGGGTCCGTGGTGGAACTGCACGCCTACGCCCTGCCCGAGGACGCGGACCTGGACGTGCAACGGGCGCGTCTGGTCGCGCAGTTGCACCGTGTGCACCCCGAGACACGAGCGGCGCGCATCGTGGACGAACGGCACGAGTGGCGGGCGGACTGCCCCCTGTTCCCGGTGGGCGGGTACCGCGACCGGCCCACCGTGCGCACGGCCGACCCGCACCTGGTGCTCGCCGGCGACATGGTCCGTACGGATCTGCCGGTGGCGCTCATGGAACGGGCGGCCACCAGCGGCTTCCTGGCGGCCAACGCTCTGCTGGAGCGCTGGGGGGTGCGCGGGCAGACCCTGTGGACGGTCCCGGACCAGGGGCGCAGCCGCGTGCTGCGCGGGCTGGCGCGGCTGGCGCGCCGGCCCTGAAGCCGATCCTGAACGCCGATCCGGAAGGGGGCCGTTGCTCAGCGGGTGGTCAGCAGACCCTGCCGCAGCCGGCTCAGCAGCCGGTTGAGCAGGCGGGACACATGCATCTGGGAGATGCCCAGGCGCTCCCCGATCTGTGCCTGGGTGAGTTCCTCGACGAATCGCATGTGGATGATCAGCCGGTCCCGCTCGTCGAGTTCCGCGAGCAGCGGAGCCAGGCTGTGGACGTCCTCCACGAGTGCCATACCGGTGTCCTCGGACCCGATGAAGTCGGCGAGGACGTTCTCGCCCTCCTCGCTGCCGCTGACGGCGGCGTCCAGGGATGCGGAGGTGTAGCCGTTGGAGGCCACCATCGCGTCGACGACCTCCTGCTCGGGCAGGTTCATCAGCTCCGCGAGCTCCGTGGTCGTGGGCTTGCGGCCCAGCCGGCTGCCGAGCTCCTCGGTGGCCTTGGCCAGTTCGACGCGGGCCTCCTGCAACCGGCGCGGGACGTGCACGGCCCAGGAGGTGTCGCGGAAGAAGCGCTTGATCTCACCGACGATGTACGGCACGGCGAAGGACGTGAACTCCACCTCGCGGGCGAGCTCGAACCGGTCGATCGCCTTGATCAGACCGATCATGCCGACCTGGACGATGTCCTCCATCTCCTGCGGGCCCCGGCTGCGGAAGCGGCCGGCCGCGTAGCGGACCAGGGACATGTTCATCTCGATCAGCGTGTTGCGGGCGTACTGGTGCTCGGACGTGCCCTCCTCCAGGGTCGCCAGCCGGTCGAAGAACAGTCGTGACAGGGCCCGCGCGTCGGTGGGCGCGACCTTTGAGGGGTCGGCCACCTCCGGCAGCTCCGTACGAGCCCGAGTCGCCTTCGCCTCCGTGGTCACCGCCATCGTGCGGCCCTCCCTCTCAGCCGGAACCTCTTCGGTACGCCTCCACCTTGTTGATCAAGGCGGATGCCGCAGCGCCTACCCCGGTGCGTAAACCTCACACTCACATATTTCCCCCTCTCACGCGGATGCGCCTGCCGAGCCGGGGTGGGAGGGGCCGGCGCCGTCCTGGACTTCCGCCGTGAGCGGCGTCCCCGCGGCCGGCGCGGTCCGCGCCAGGTCCGCACCGAGCACACCCGTGGGGGCCGCGGCTGACGGGGCCGGTCACTCGTCGTGATCGGGACGGCGATCAGGAGGTTTGGTCCTCGCCCCGCCGAGCACCCGGAACGTGACACCGACAGCGATTCTGCTTGGAGTGAGCGACAGTGGCTGGTGACCAGAAGGGCAAGGCCAAGAAGGAACAGATAAAGGGCAAGGCCAAGGAGACGGTCGGCCGCGCGGTGGGCAACGAGAGGATGACCGCCGAGGGACAGGCCGAGAAGGCCAAGGGCGACGCCCGTCAGGCCAAGGAGAAGACGAAGGACGTCTTCAAGCGTTGACCCGGTCGGCGACGACCGCAGCGCCCTCGGACGACCCGAATCCTTGGGCGATCCGAGCGCCCTCACCGGGACCCTTGCTCGTCGAGCGAGGGTCCCGCCGGTGTCTTCCCGGGCAGCCGAGCCGGTTGCCGGACATCTTCGTCGGGCAGCCGGTGACGGCCGCAGTGCCGGGGCCACCGCGCAGACGAGGGACATCGCGGCGGCGACGCCGAAGACGATGGTCAGACCGTGGTGGAAGGGCCCGGAGACCAACTGCGGGAAGAACGTGTGCCTGAGGAACGTGGCGAACAGCGTGCTCACCGGCGGCAGGGAGGCGGCGTGCCGACACCCGCGGCCGCCGGCTCCTGTGCGCCCGCAGCCCGTCACTCAGCGCCCGACGGTGGGGCCGCGGACACCGGCCCGTGCGCGGGTCCTTCGTATCCCGGGTGCCACCTCCGTATCCCGGGTGGTACCTCCGGTCGTATCCCGGGTGGTGCCGCCGGTGCGGATCAGCGGTCGCGGAAGACCTCCGCGCCCTGGAGCCTGCGCAGGTCTTCGATCACGTGCTGCTGCCGCCCGGCCCGCTCGAGCAGGTCGTCCAGTTGCTGCGGGTCCAGGCGCGAGTCCCGGTCGGCGAGCCCGCGCAGCACCTCCCACAGGCAGGCCTTTCCCTGGACGCCCGCCTGGAGCAGCTCCAGCTCCAACAGGGTGCTCAGCGGAGAACGCCGTACCAGGCCGCCGTTGCTCTTCAGCCGCGCGGCCCGTTCAGCGAGGCGGCCGGCGTACACCTTGTAGCGCCGTACGGGTATCCGGAGCCGGCGCATGATCTCCAGCAGGCTCCTGCGGTCCTCGGCGATCTCGGCCGCGATCGGGGCCATCGCGTCGCCGATCTCCGAACCCCGGCACGCCATGGCGAGATGGCGGGAGCGCTCCGTGCCCGAGGTCGCGCCCGCCAGGTGGTCATTGAGATAGATCCCGAGCAGGTCGTGACCGGACTGCCCGGTGAACACCGGAAGGCGGCTGCCGGCGCGGGCGTGCTCGCTCATCGTGTGTCCTCCTCGTCGCGTGAGCCGCGGCCTTCGCCGTTCGTTCGCCGATCATTCGCCGTTCAGGGAGGGCAGCTTGGCGCGCAGACCGCCGACCGCGGCGGCCGGGCGTGCCGTGGCCCGTACCGAGCGGCGCACCAGCCGTGCCTCGCGCCGCAGCTCGTGGGCCGTGTGACGGCCGCGCCACAGCAGGGACGGCGCGCCGCCGGTGTCGTCGGCCGCGATCAGCAGACCGCCCAGCATGGACAGGTTCTTCAGGAAGTGGATGCGCTGCTGGACGCGGTCCGCGTCCTCCTCCGCCTCCCAGAAGCGGTGTCCGGCCAGGGTGGTGGGCACCAGCGTCGCGGCCAGCGCCACGGCCGACAGCCGCGGAAACCGCCCCAGGCCCAGCAGCACGCCCGCCACGACCTGGACGCCGCCGCTGAGCCGCACGACCTGCTCGGTACGGTCCGGCAGCGCCGCCACCCGCTCGGTGATCGGCCGTACGACGGGTTCGGCGACCGTCGCCACCGCCTCGGGACTGCGGAAGGAGTTCATGCCTCCGGCGACGAACATGGAGGCGAGCAGAGGCCGACCGGCCACGCGCAGCAGACTCATGATCCTCTCCAGGGTGGGTGGGGGTGAGGGGTGTATGCGGCGTTACCCCGGGTTCCCGGGCCACGCGAGGACAATCGGACCTGGCGTGCCGGCCCCAACCCCCGGAACCCACCGAAACCGACCGCGCGACCGGCCCCGTCCCCACAGCCGACCACGGACGCGGATGCCGACGAAGGCCGCCGACGGGGGAGGGGACGAGATCGCGCGCCGCCCCGGAGGGGACGAGGTCGCGCGCCGCCCCGTACGCGCCTGTCCGCCGGCTCGGCTCCGCCGCCTGCCGCCGGTCCTGCCTCGCCGGGCGTGCGCCGACCCGTCCGCCGACCTGGCTCCGTTGTGCGTCGCCGATCCGTCCGCCGACCTGGCTCCGTTGTGCGTCGCCGATCCGTCCGCAGCGGGCATCGCGTGCCGCCGCGGCGGCAGGCGGTCGGCGAACGACGTAGGCCCTGATTCGCCCCGCGCCGCTGCCCGCCAGGCGGGAGCCGGGGTGTACCGCACCCGCCCGACCGTCGTCCGTGACTCGCGCCTGTTCGGTGGTGTGCCGTCGTCCGACGTGGGAACCCGGCGGCGCACCAGGGGTATGACCTGCAACGTCCAGCAGCAAGGAGCCCGGCCATGGGACACGGCGGAGACGTCATTCAGGAACTGACCACCGACCACCGTGAAGTGGAGGAGATCTTCGCGCAGATGGAGGCGCTCCCGATGGGGGACGCGCGGCGCAAGGACCTGGCCGACCAGGCCACGATCGAACTGGTCCGCCACTGTGTGGCCGAGGAGATGTACTTGTACCCGGCGGTGCGTCACTACGTCCGGGACGGCGACGCGATCGCCGACCAGGAGCTCCAGGACCACGCCGAGGCCGAGCGGACCATGAAGGACCTGGAGGGCGTCGGTGCGGACGACCCCCGGTTCGACGAGTTCCTCGGCCGCCTGATGCGGGAGATCCGCGAGCACGTCACCGACGAGGAACAGAACCTCTTCCCCCTGCTGCGGGAGGCCACCAAGCCCGAAGACCTGCAACAGCTCGGCGACAAGGTGCGCTCGGCGAAGAAGACGGCACCGACCCGGCCGCACCCCGCCGCTCCGGACAAGCCGCCCGCGAACATGCTCCTCGCGCCCGGCGCGGGACTGGTCGACCGGATCCGGGACGCCGTCACCGGACGCGGCAGGACCGGCTGAGGTCCGCCGCCGGGCCGGCGACGCGCGGACCACCTTGCTCACGGGCCGTCGGGACCGGCACCGACCGACGGCCCGCGGCCATGCCCGTACGCCTGTGCCGCGGGCGCACACACGCGCCGTGCGGACCACCGCCGCGGCCGCTACCTTCGTCGAAGGCGCGCCGGAATCCGCGGGGAGGGCCCGTTCACCCCCAGGGAGGCGATGTGAGCCCGCACCACGCACAGGAGCACACGGGGGAGGAGCACACGGGAAAGGGCTCCGGGCACGGCCCGGCCCGCAGACGTTTCCTCTGCCTGTGCGCCGGGGCCGGGGCCGGCCTGGGCGCGGCCGCCGTCGCCTGCGACCACACAGCCGCGAACCGGCCGTCCCCCGCGGCGGACAGCCGCCGCCCGGAGGCGGACCGGGACCGCACGGGCACCCGGGACTGGCGGATCGGCTCCCCGGGCCCGCCGGAGGCGGTGGCCGGCTACACCGACCGGATCAGCGTCACCCCCGGCCAGGAGTGCGGCCTGCACGTGTCGACCACGGCCTCCTCCTTCCGTGTCTCGGCCTTCCGCGTCGGCTGGTACGGCGGCAGTCACGCCCGGCTCGTATGGCGCTCCGGGCCCGTGCGCGGACGCGCGCGGCCCGCCGCCCGGACACTGTCCGCCACCCGCACCGTCCGCGCCGACTGGCCGCGCACCCTGGCCTTCGGCACCGAGGGCTGGCCCGAAGGCGCCTATCTGCTGCGCCTCGACGCCGACAACGGTCATCAGCGGTACGTCCCGCTGATCGTGCGCTCCACCCACGGCGCAGGCCGCACCGTACTCCTGCACGCCCCGGCCACCTGGCAGGCGTACAACCGGTGGGGCGGCTCCAGCCTGTACTCCGGCGCCTCCGGCGCGTACGCGACCCGTTCCCTGGCCGTCAGCTTCGACCGGCCCTACGACGCGAACGGCGCCGAGAAGTTCCTGGTGTACGAATGGGCGGCCGTGGTCCTCGCCGAACGCCTCGGCATACCCCTGGCGTACACCACCGGCACCGACCTGCATCACGACCCCGGCGTGCTGCGCGGCGCCACCGCGCTCGTCTGCCTGGGCCACGACGAGTACTGGACGCCCGAGCAGCGCCGGCACGTCGCCGAGGCCCGCGACGCGGGCACCAACGTGGCCTTCCTCGGCGCCAACACCTGCTTCCGCCGGGTCCGCCTGGAAGGGGGCGGGGCGGGGGCCGGGCGCACCGTGGTCTGCTACAAGTCCTCCTACCGGGACGACCCCTGCTATCCGTCCCGCCCGGCCCTGGTCACCACCGACTTCCGGCAGGCCCCGGGCGCCGACCCCGAGTCCTCCCTCACCGGGGTCCTGTACGAGGGCTATCCGGTGGACGCCCCCTACGTCGTGCACGCGGCGGGCCACTGGTTGTACGAGGGAACGGGAGCGCACCCCGGCGAGAGCTTCGAGCACCTGGTCGGAGTGGAGTACGACCGGGTCACCCCCGGCTCGCCCGTCCCCGAACCGCTGGAGATCACCGCGCACTCGCCCCTGGTCTGCGCCGGCACCCGCAGCCACAGCGACTCGGCGTACTACACGGTGCGGAGCGGTGCGGGCGTCTTCGCCACCGGCACCATGCGCTGGGTGGAGGCACTGATGGCCGGCACCCCCGACGGAGGCCGCGACCACGGCATGGACGCCCGCACCCGCGTTTTCGTCACCCGTTCCACGGAGAACCTGCTGCGCGCCTTCGCCGAGGGCCCCGCGGCCCGGCACCGGCCGGCACCCCGCCCCAACACGCGGCAGGTGTACGGGACGCCGGTGTGACCGGGCCGTTCGGGTCAGCGGGCCGCCAGGGCCGCCTCCAGGGTGGGGTAGCAGGGTATGAGCGTGTCCACGCCGACGAGTTGGAGCACGCGCAGGACCGCCTCCTGCGGTGCGGCCAGGCGCAGCCGGGTGCCGCCCGCCTGTGCGGCCTGGTGGGCGGTGATGAGGGCGTTGATGCCGCTGGAATCCATGAAGGTCACGTCACTGAGGTCGACCACCGTGGCGGGCGCGGTCTCCGGGCAGGACAGCAGTGCGTCGCGGAACTGTGCGCTGCCGTCGAGGTCGACCTCTCCTGCGAGTACCACGACACAGCTGCCGTCGTCGGCCGTGGTACGGGTGATCAGCAGCCGCTCGGGCACCGCCGGTCCCTCGGTCTCTGCCACACTGCCCTCACTTCTCGTGAACATCTGGCCCTGGCCAGAGGGTCGTTGGCCATGATGTTAGGGCTTGTGAAGCCCGGGGTGAGTGGCTGTTCGTGAAGCCCGGCCGGCATCGCCCCTCCCCGGCCGCGGGCACCACTCCTCACCTCGCTGAAGAATCCGCTCCGGCAGTCCCGGCGCCGCGGGTCGCTCCCCGCCGATGCCGCCCGCAGTGCTGGGATGAATCCGGCGGCACGGTAGAAAGGGGTGGTGGAAGGCGAGTCGGTGCCGGGCCGCGGGAGTGCCACGACGGACCGCTTCGCACTGGCCCGGCGGGCGGTCGCCGCGATCGGTACGACCCTCGACGACCGCAGGACGGCGGCCGAACTCGCCGCCCTCCTGGTCGAGGAGCTGTGCGACTCCACGACCGGCTGATCGCGCGGCGCGGCGAGGACATCGACACCTCGCTCGCCCGGCTCTCCGGCCTGGCGGACGGGCCCGGTCCGGGACCGGCTGAACTCCTGGACGGCATCCTCGGCGAATTCCTGTGCGCACCGGGACCGGGCTCCGGCCAGACGGACGACGACGTCGCCGTCATCGCGGCCCGCCTGCGACCCCGGCCCTGAGAAGCGCGGCCGCCGGTCGCCCGCCGGCCGCCGCCCCGCGCGGGCGGACACTGGAGGGCATGACCGATGGGCAGGAACGCGCGGGGCGCCCGGTGGGGCGCCGGGCCGTACTGCTGGGCATGGCGGGAGCGCTGCTCGGTGCGGCGGGCTGCACGGGCGCCGCACCGGAGCCGAAGCCGTCCGCCTCCGGCTCCACCGTGTCCCCGTCCCCCACCGCGCCACCGACGAGCACTGGGGCGGCCCTTCCCCGCACCACCCCGTGGCGCCCCACCTCCGCCGAGGTCCACCCGGAGGTGAAACGGCGGGCCGTCGAGCTGGTCGAGGCGATCGGGGCCTGGCCCAGCGGCAGGGGCGGCGCGTCCGCGGCCCGGGCCAGAGTGACGGCACAGGGCCTGCCGGCCGCTCTCGTGGTGCAGGCGGGGCCGCTGCTGCCGTCCGCCGACGAGGCGGTGTTGCAGGTGGTGGACGCCCAGTACGGCGGGATCCTCGCCGACTCGGCGAGCGTGCTGGTGGTGTGCCGGCAGTGGACGCGGCACGGCGGCGCGGTCCGGGCGGGCGGGACGACGGTCGACGTACGGCTGGCGCGGTCCCGGACCGGATGGACGGTCACCGCTCTGCACCCGGCACGGCCGGGCGTGCCGGAGGCCTCGCCGCCGGCGGGGGCGCGGCGGGCGCTGGCGGACTCCCGGATCGTGCTGCCGCCCGCGGCGCGGGCCGACCTGCGGAGCGGTCAGGTCCACGACAGCGTGCTCACCGCGATGCTGCGTCTGGCGGGGACGTACCGGATGTACATCAGCGTGGTCCGTTCGGGGCACCCGCTGGACGTCTTCGGCACCAGCCGGCCCAGCGACCACCCGCGTGGGCGCGCCTTCGACGTCTGGCAGATCGACGGCCACGCGGTCGTCGACCCGGCCACTCCCCGCTCCCTCGTCGAACGCTTCATGCGCGACGCGGCGGCCGCCGGCTCCTACAACGTCGGCGGCCCCGTCCTGCCCTCCGGCGGCAGCACCGTGAACCAGTTCTTCAGCGACGCCACCCACCACGACCATGTCCACATCGGCTTCCGCGCCTGATGGGGTCCGGCCGGTCGGAAGGAGTTCAGCCCGCACCCGGCGACTCAGCCTCTGTCGGTGTGCCACGGCCGACGGTCAACGACCGACGCGCGGCTGGGGGCGCCTCGACGGCCACGACTCCACTGCGCTCCACCCCGGACACGGCCACCTCGTCGGAGACGGTGCTGACCTGGTCGGCAGCACACTCCGGGGGGAACGAGACGTGCACAGGCCGCATCGCCGACGTGATCTTCCCCTTGCCCTGGCAGCTCACCGCGATGGTGAGGGCGTCACCTTTCTTGCCTGAGCCGGGCCGATCAACCAGCCCCGCCGGCCCCGCGGCGGTCGCGCTCACGGTGGGTGTCCGGTCAGGGCAGGGCCATCATGAGTGCGGCCACCACGGTGAGGGCCGCCACCGGCACCATGATCAGGCGCGCGCGTTCCCACCAGGCCGGCCAGCCGCCGCTCCGGTGCCAGGGGCGATCGACGCGGAGCCCGGCGTCCGGAACGGTGAGGGCCCGGCCGGAACCGAGCAGCGAGCGGCACCAGGGGCATTCGCCGTCCTCCCACGCTTCCATGCCGCGCTCAACGACACCCCCGGGGCCGGGCAACGCCCACGCCCACCATCGTGATGCCGCTGTCACCGAGCCGTGAGCAAGCGGTGCCCCGGGCGGTCGGGGCCGGGCCCCACGGAACGGCCCGGCCCCTTCTCCGTCCGGACTCACAGGCCCGGGAGCCCACGCGGCACGGGCACCGCGGGCACCGAGGGGGCCACCCGCGCCGACGCTTCCGGCGGCCGCTCTCCCGAACCGACGCCCCAGGGCCGCAGCAACGGCGTACCGGGCTCCCGCCCCGCGGACGCCGCGGTCGGCGGTGAGCCGGCGTCCGCGAAGGACGCCCACTGCACTGGGGACGGTTCGGGCGCGTGCCGCCCGGTGATCCGCGTTGGCGCGAGATCCGCGGCGCGGGGCGCCGAGTGGGCCGGTGACTGGTTCGAGGGCCCGCTGGTCAGTTCCGCGTAGGGCCGTTCCGCGGGGAGGTGGCCGAGTGAGCGGGGCACGGCCCGAGAAGTGCTCTCCATGCCGGAGCAAACGGCGCTCATGCCGCCTGCGTACGCCTCGCGCCGCGGTCCCTCACCACATCAGGTGAGGGCACCGCTCGAACGGCCGCCTCCGCTCATGCGACAAGCAGTCCAGAGCGGCCGCGAGGGAGCCCGACGAGCCTTCCCCGGCCCAGGTCAGTTCTTTCCCGGGGTCAACTCGGCCAGCAGCGGCGTCCGGTCGTCCGTGACGTCGTCGGCGCCGTCGTGGCGATGGCGGCGGTGGTGTCCCTGGCCACCGCGCTGCTGTCGGGCCGCTGGGTCGTGGCCCGCAGCCGCGAGCTCGCCCGTGCGGCCCGCTCACTGGGCGACGGCGGCGACTACGCCGCACCCCACGGTCCGGCGGTCATCGAACTCGGCACGCTGAGCTGGAAGTTGGCGGCCACCAGTGCCCGGCTCGCCCGGTCCGGGGAGCGTGAGCGCGCCCTGGAGTCCTCCCGCCGGGAGCTGGTCGCCTGGATCTCCCACGACCTGCGCACCCCGCTCGCCGGACTGCGTGCCGTGTCCGAGCGCTGGGGGACGGTGTGGCCGCCGACCCCCCAGCGGCTGCCGCTTCGAGGTGACCCTGCCGGCACCGGAGGGGCGAACCCCACCGGAGGGCTGAGCACCACCGGACGGGCGAGCCCCGCCCGCGCGTCCCCGCCTGCCCCGTCCCCGCCCCGTGAGGCGCTCCCGCCCGCAGGCGTGCCGCCGTGGCACCCTGGCCCCATGTGCGGTCGCTACGTCTCCACCCGCGGTCCGGAGGACCTGGTCCGGCACTTCCGGGTCACCGAGTGGCGCCCGGCGGAGGCGCTGGCGCCCAGTTGGAACGTCGCGCCGACCGACGAGGTGTGGGCCGTCCTCGAACGCGCCCCGCGCGGGGACCGCACTGCGGCCGCCGTGAGCAGGGAGCTGCGGCCGCTGCGCTGGGGGCTGGTCCCGTCCTGGGCGAAGGACGTGAAGGCCGGCGCCCGGATGATCAACGCCCGGGTGGAGACCGTGCACGAGAAGCCGGCCTTCCGCCGCGCCTTCGTCCGACACCGCTGCCTGCTGCCCGCCGACGGCTTCTACGAATGGCAGCAGATCAAGTCCGCGGACACCGGCAGGACCCACAAGCAGCCGTACTACATCAGCCCCGAGGACGGCGCGCCGATGGCGCTCGCCGGCCTGTACGCGTACTGGCGCGACCCGCACGTGGCGCGGGACGACGACCCCGCCGCCTGGCTGACCACGTGCACCATCATCACCACCGAGGCCACCGACGAGGCCGGCCGCGTCCACCCCCGGATGCCGCTGGCCCTCACCCCCGACCACTACGACGCCTGGCTCGACCCCCGCCATCAGGACCCCGGCGAACTGCGGGCTCTGCTGAGTCCTCCGGCGGGCGGCAGGCTCGGCGCCCGGCCCGTCTCCACGGCCGTCAACAACGTGCGCAACAACGGCCCCGAACTGCTGGAGGAGGTGCCGTCGTGACGGACCGGACCGCCTCGGTCTCCCCGCACGGCACCGTGCGCCGGACGGGCATCCGTTCCCCCTGATGCCCCCGATGACCGCCCACCCGGGCGAACTGCACCTCTGCTCCCGCCCGACCAGCCCTTACGGTGCTCAAGAGGGCTCAGAGGGCTCACGAGCGCTCGACAGGCGATGGGCGAAGGCGGCGGTCCGGCGGTCCGGGTGTGACGGCCCGGACGGGACGGCCGGTCCGGAAGGGGAGGCGCGGTGGCTGGTGCGGGCGCTCCGGCGGGCGGGCCGGGCCGCGGGCGCCGGGCAGCCGTCCGGGTGCCCGGCAGCCGCCCGGCGCACTCCGTGCGCCTCCCACCGCGTGCCCGAACCGCTCCCACGGTCCGGAAGGCCGAGAGCACGGTGCCCTGGCTGCGGGTCGCCGCCGCCTACGCCTGGCGCCTCATCCTCGTCGGCGTCGTCGTCTACGGGCTCTTCACCGTCCTCGGCCGCTTCCAGCTCATCGCCGTGGCCCTGTTCCTGGGCCTGGTCATCACCTCGATCCTGCGTCCCCTCACCGACCTGCTGAACCGCTTCCTGCCCAGAGCGCTCTGCGTCGCAATCGCCCTGGTCGGCAGCCTGCTGTTCCTGCTCGCCCTGCTGGCGCTCGTGGGCAACGCGGTGGCGGGCGAGTCGGCGAAGCTCGCGGGCGAGTTCGGCGGCGGCATCCACAGGATCGAGCAGTGGCTCCAGCGCCCGCCGTTCCGGCTCAGCCAGACCAAACTGGCCGACGTTCAGAAGCAGGTCCTGTCCTACCTGTCCGCCCACCGCGCCGGGCTCCTCAGCAGGGCGCTCAGCGGCTTCGGCAGGCTCGTCGAACTGGTCACCGCGGGTGCCCTCGCGCTCTTCTCCTCCGTCTTCTTCATCCACTCCGGCGAGAACCTCTGGCGGTGGGTGCGCGACCAGCTGCTGCCCAGCGAGGCCCGGCCGGTGTGGGACCGGGCCGGGTACGCCGCCTGGCGGACGTTCGCCGGATACACGCGCGGCATCATCATCGTGGCGGCCACCAACGCCGTACTCGTCGGTGTCGTCCTGCTGGTGCTGCGCGTCCCGCTCGCGCTGCCGCTGACGCTGCTGGAGTTCTTCGCCACGTTCGTGCCGCTGGTGGGCTCACCGGTCGCGCTCGGCGTGGCCACGGTGGTCGCCCTCGCGGGGCGCGGCCCGCTCACGGCGCTGGCCGTGCTCGCCCTCATCGTCGTCATCGGCCAGCTCGAAGGGCATGTGCTGCACCCTGTGGTCATGAGCTGGGCGGTGCGCCTGCACCCGCTCGTCGTCGCCGTCTCCGTCATCGCGGGCGGCATCGTCGCGGGCGTGATCGGTGCCGTGGTCGCCGTGCCGTTCGTCTCCGTCAGCTGGGCGGTGCTGCGCGCACTGCGGCCCGTCCCGCCCTGACGTCCCGCGCCGTTTCCGGCGCCGGGGCTTTTCGGCGGCGGCAGAAGGGGCACGCGTTCGTCGTACGGCCCCCGAGCGAAGGAGCGGTGCCGTCATGGCCGAGTACGAACGTTCACGCACGATGCCCGCTCTGCCCGAGCACGTCTTCGACCAGGCCGCCGACGTCGGCCGGTTCGACGCCTGGCTGCCGGGCGAACTGCACGTGCACGCGGAGGAACCCCCCGCCGTCACGGTGCACGAGGACCAGACGGACCGGGACACCGCCGCCCAGCTGCGCGCCGAACGCGACCAGATGCGGATCGAGTGGGGCACCCGCGAGCAGGGCGGCTACGCGGGCTGGCTCCAGGTCGCGGGCATCGGCAGCGGGGCCAGCGAGGTGACCGTCCACCTGTCGTTCTTCGACGACCGCCACGATCCGGGCGAGCGTGCCGCCTGCGACGCCCTCGACAGCAGCCTGCGCCGCCTCGAGGAGCAGGTACGGCTCCACACCGACCACACGAGCGGCTGACCGCTCCGACCGGGCCGCGCCACACGACTGTCTCCCACGGTGACGAGCCGTCACCCACCGCCTGCCGTCGGCGGTTCGCCCCCCGCGACTCCGGGGCCATCCCCCAGAACATGCCGCGGTGTGCGGCTCCATGACGGAATCGCACACCGTGACGTCACATGGCCGGATCAGCGCCCGCCGCCACCGCCGTGACCGCCGCCATGGCCACCGCCGCGGCCACCGTGGTCGCCGTGATCGCCGTCTCGCGTGAAGGAGGGGCGCGAGGATGATGGCCGCGCCCGCCGAATGAGATGAAGCGGCGCGGTCGTAGGCGTCGCCGCTGGATTGACGAGAAGCACGTCTCGGACCGATACGCCATGCCGCCCGCGCCAGGTTCCACGGGCGAGCACTGCGACCACGGGGCCCCGTCGTGGAGACTCGCCGGACTGGGCGTGTCCCGGTTGCGGCTTTCCAGGGGTGGACGCCAGTCGCCGGTTCGTGAGTCGGTGTCTCGGGAGGACGCGTGGACGGACGGCGGAGACACAAAACCGGGCGGAAGAGGCAGGAAGGCGCCGCGAGAAGTCCCGTCGGCCCGTCGGCCCGGGTCCGGCGGGTACCGGCACGCAGCCACCCGCCACGGCGCTCAGCCCTGCGTCCGGGACGCGTCGTCCGGCCCCGGCCGGGTACACGGCGGCTGCCCGGCGGTGCGGCCGCGCAGCGGGCGCGCGGAGTCCTGACCTGCCGTACGGCGTGTCGTGCGGACGGCCGCGGGCACTGGGAGACGATGGGCGAGCGTTGACACCCACGAGGTCGGGCTGGGGACGGAGAGGCCAGGTGGAGCAGCAGGTCACGGGGCAACGAGCGGGCCGGGAGACCGGTGCGGACGCCCGCGATACCGACCCGACCGGTCACGGCCCGACCGGTCACGGCCGACCGGTGGGCGATGCCCGGCGGCGGATTCCCCGCACGGACGCCGTCCTGCGGGACGCGCGCCTGCTGGACGCGGCGGCTCGGCTCGGACCGGGCCCGGTGAAGGCCGCGGTCCGGCAGGCGCAGGAGCGGGCACGCCAGGGCGCCATCGCCCCCGAGCAGGTGGCGGACACCGCCGTGGCGCTGCTGCCGCGGTCGGTCGGCGGACTGCGTCCGGTGATCAACGCGACCGGGGTCCTGCTGCACACCAATCTCGGCCGTGCGTCCCTGTCCGCGGCGGCCCGGCAGGCGGTGCAGGACGCCGCCGGGCCCACGGACGTCGAACTCGACCTGCGCACCGGTGTCCGGGCCCGCCGGGGCCGCACCGCCCTGGACGCGCTGCGCGGCCGGGTGCCGTCCGCCGCCGCGGCCCACGTCGTCAACAACGGCGCCGCCGCGCTCGTCCTCGCCGCCACCGCGCTCGCCGCCGGCCGTGAGATCGTCATCAGCCGCGGCGAGATGGTGGAGATCGGGGACGGCTTCCGGCTGCCGGACCTGCTGGTCTCCACCGGGGCCCGGCTCCGCGAGGTCGGCACCACGAACCGTACGACCGTCCGGGACTACGCCGACGCGATCGGCCCCGACACGGCGTTCGTCCTGAAGGTCCACCCCTCCAACTTCCGCATCACCGGCTTCACTCGGGCCGCCGAGGTCCGCGAACTGTCGGCGCTGGGCGTGCCGGTGGTGGCCGACATCGGCTCCGGACTGCTCGCCCCCCATCCGCTGCTGCCCGACGAGCCCGACGCGGAGACCCAGTTGAGGTCCGGCGCGGCCCTGGTGACGGCGAGCGGCGACAAACTGCTCGGCGGCCCCCAGTGCGGACTGCTCCTCGGCGACGCGGAACTTCTGCACACCCTCACCCGGCACCCCCTGGCCCGCGCCCTGCGGGTGGACAAGCTCACCCTGGCCGCGCTGGAGGCGACCCTGACGGGTCCCCGGACCCCGACGGCCGATTTCCTGACCGCCGACGCCGCCGGGCTCATGCGGCGGGCCGAAGACCTCGCCGCCGAGTTGCGCGCCGCCGGGGTCGAGGACGTCCGGGCCGTCGCCGGGACCGCCACCGTCGGCGGCGGCGGGGCGCCGGGCGTGACGCTGCCCAGCGCCGCGCTGTCCCTGCCGGAGTCGTACGCCGCCGTACTGCGCACCGGAGAGGTGTCCGTGGTGGGGCGCCTGGAGGCCGGGCGGTGCCTGCTGGACCTGCGGGCGGTGCCGCCGAGGGACGACGAACGCCTCGCCGGGGCCGTGCGCTCGGCGGCGGAAAGGTAGGCGCCATGCGAGTGCTGGCCACCGCGGGGCATGTCGACCACGGCAAGTCCGCCCTGGTACGGGCCCTGACGGGCATGGAACCCGACCGCTACGAGGAGGAGCGGCGCCGGGGACTCACCCTCGACCTCGGCTTCGTGTGGACGCCGCCGGACGCCGAGGGCGAACGCCTCGCCTTCGTCGACGTGCCCGGCCACGAGCGGTTCGTGGCCACCATGCTGGCCGGGGTCGGCCCGGTGCCCGCCGTGCTGTTCGTGGTCGCCGCCGACCAGGGCTGGCAGCCGCAGTCCGAGGAGCACCTCGCGATCCTCGACGCGCTCGGTGTACGGCACGCGGTGCTCGCCGTGACCCGCAGCGACCTGGCCGACCCCGAGCCGGTGCGCGCCGAGGCCGTCAAGCGGCTGGCCCGGACCTCGCTCGGCACCGTGCCGTCCGTCGCGGTGAGCGCGGTGACCGGCGCCGGACTGGACGAGCTGCGCACCGAACTGGCCCGGATGGCCCGCGTACTGCCCGTGCCGCCCGCCGACGCGGACGTACGGCTGTGGCTGGACCGCGCCTTCACCGTGCGCGGCCACGGCACCGTCGTGACCGGCACGCTCGGCGCGGGCACCCTGCGCGTCGGCGACCGGCTGGTGAGCGGGGCCGGCGCGCACACGCTGAGGGTGCGCGGGCTCCAGTGCCTGCAACAGGACCGGAGCGCCGTCAGCGGGGTGGCGCGGGTCGCGGTCAACGTGCACGGCCCCCTCGCCGGGCAACTGCGGCGGGGGAAGGTGCTGCTGGCGCCGGACCGCTGGCTGTTCACGGACCGGATCGACGTCCGCGTCACCGGCGAGCCGGTCGGCGACCTGCCCCGGAGCGTCGCCCTGCACATCGGCACGGCTGCCGTCGCGGTGACCGTCCGCCCCCTCGGCGAGGACACCGCCCGGCTGACCCTGCGTCCCCCACTGCCGCTGCGCGTCGGGGACCGGGCCGTTCTGCGCGAACCGGGCGGCGGGCGCAGGCCCCGCGGGGTGACCGTGCTCGACGTGTGCCCGCCGGACCTGACCCGGCGGGGCGCCGGGCGGGCCAGGGCCGCCGTACTGGCCGCGATGACGGACCGTCCCGACGGAGCGGCGGAACTGCGGCGCCGCGGGCTCGTCCGCCGCTCCCACCTACTGGCCATGGGCATCCCCTCGCCCACCGAACCGGTCACCGGGGACTGGCTGGCGGACGAGGCCCACTGGGCCCGGCTGCGCGAGCGGCTGGCCGCCGCGGTCGAGGAGCACGCACGCCTGCACCCCATGGAGCCGGGGCTGCCGGCCGAGGCCGCCCGGCACCTGCTGGACCTGCCCGACCGGGCACTGGTGGACGCCCTCGCCGCGACGCCGGGCGAGCCGCGCCTGCTGCGACGCGAAGGGCGCCTGTACCGGCCCGAAAACGCCGGGCCGACCCTGCCGCCGCCGGTCCGGGCGGCCGTCGACGTGGTGCGGCGCGAGCTGCTGACGGCACCGTTCCGCGCACCCGAGGCCGACCGCCTCACCGGACTGGGACTCGACCGCAAAGCCGTGGCCGCGGCGGTCTCCGCCGGTGCGCTGCTGCGGGTCGGCGACGGGATCGTGCTGCTGCCGGGGGCGGACGCCGAGGCCGCCGCGGTGCTCCGCCGCCTGCCCCAGCCGTTCACGCTCAGCGAGGCGCGCAAGGCACTCGACACCACCCGCAGGGTCGCCGTGCCGCTGCTCGAGTTCCTCGACGCGCGCGGGCACACGGAGCGAGTCGACGACCAGCACAGACGCTGCCGGCCGGACGCGGAGGGGAGCGGAGGCGGACGGGAATCGAACCCGCCTGCCCGAGATCCTCGGACACCTCGGTTTTGAAGACCGGGAGGGCCACCAGGCACCCACACGCCTCCACCGGCCGCCAGGCTACCGGAGGCCCGGCGGAGGCGGCGCGGGCGCGGCGCGTCCGGGCCCGCCGTACGGCGGGGTGACCGGCGCACCGTCCAGCCCCCCAGGAGACCTACAGACCACCGAGACCGGGAGACCCAGCGTGACCGCCACCCATGAAACCCCCGTACGGCTCACCCAGTTCGCCCACGGCGGCGGCTGCGCCTGCAAGATCCCGCCGGGCGAGCTGGAGGACGTGCTCGGCGCACTGCCGGCGGTGCTGCCCGCCGCCGGGGACACCCCGCTGCTGGTCGGCCTGGCCACCGGCGACGACGCGGCCGTCATGACGCTGCCCGCGCGGGGCGGCGCCGCGCAGGCGGTGGTGTCCACCGCCGACTTCTTCACCCCCGTCGTCGACGACCCCTACGACTGGGGACGCATCGCCGCGGCCAACGCCCTGTCGGACGTCTACGCGATGGGCGGCCGCCCGGTCCTGGCGGTCAACCTGCTGGCCTGGCCACGTGACGTGCTGTCCTTCGAGCTGGCCCGCGAGGTGCTGCGCGGCGGGCTGGAGGTCGCCACCGAGGCCGGCTGCCACGTGGGCGGCGGGCACAGCGTCGACGACCCCGAACCCAAGTACGGCATGGCCGTCACCGGCCTGGCCGACCCCGCCCGGCTGCTGCGCAACGACGCCGGCCGGCCCGGACTGCCCCTGACCCTGACGAAACCGCTCGGCCTGGGGGTGCTGAACAACCGCCACAAGGCCACCGGCGAGCGGTTCGAGCAGGCCGTGGCCACCATGGTGGCCCTCAACCGGGACGCCTGCGCCGCCGCCCTGGCCGCCGGGGCCTCCTGCGCCACCGACGTGACCGGCTTCGGCCTCCTGGGCCACCTGCACAAACTCGCCCGCGCCTCGGACGTGACGGCGGTGATCGACACCGCCGCCGTGCCCTACCTGGACGGCGCCCGCGAGGCCGTACGCGACGGCTACGTCAGCGGCGGCACCCGGCGCAACCTGGCCTGGGTGGAGCCGTTCACCGACTTCGGTGACGCCGACGCCGACACCCGCCTCCTGCTGGCCGACGCCCAGACCTCCGGCGGCCTCCTGATCGCCGGGGAGGTCCCCGGCTTTCCGGTGATCGGCGAACTCGTCCCGCGCGGGGCCCACTCCGTCGCGCTGAGGTGAGCCCCGCGCCGGCCGCCGGTCAGGGCTGGGTTCCGGTGTGCTCGTCGATGCCCGCCCGCGCCTGGTAGGAGCGGACCAGTTCCACGGCGGCCGGGCCCCTGGGGCGGCGGCCCGGGCGGATGTCGACGCCGAACGCCTTGGCCTCCTGAATGTGCGTGTTGGGGTCGAGGGAGAGGTGGAGCAGTTCGTTGGCGGCGTCGCCGGTGCTGTAGCCGTTCGGGCCCCAGTGGTAGGGCAGGCCCACCTGGTGCAGGGTGCGGCCGTGCACGGTCAGGGGCGGCACCCGGTCGGTGACCAGTACCCGTGCCTCGATGACGGCCCGGGCGCTGACGATCGTCGCCCAGCCGGTGTGCTCCAGACCGCGCTCGGCGGCCAGTTCCGGCGACACCTCGCAGAAGAACTCCGGTTGCAGCTCCGCCAGATACGGCAGCCAGCGCGACATGCCGCCCGCGGTGTGGTGCTCGGTGAGCCGGTAGGTGGTGGCCACGAACGGGAACACCTCCGAACCCGGTTCGCCGGCACTGGGCTCGTAGCGGTTGTCCGGGCGCGACTGCGTCACGTACCGCGCCGGATTGCGCTGCTGCCCGTACAGGAGGTTCGGGAACGGCGACTCCTGCGGCTCGTAGTGCGTCGGCAGCGGCCCGTCCGTGAGCCCGGACGGCACGTACAGCCAGGCCTTGCCGTCGGCCTGCATCACGAAGGGGTCGATGCCCGACAGGGCCTGCGGGCCGGTCGCGTCCGGCGGCGGCCGGTGGTACGGGGACTTGTCCTTGGCGAAGTCGGCGATGTCGTGGCCGGTCCACTGCGCCTCGCGCTCGTCCCACCACACCAGCGCCTTGCGCTCGCTCCACGGCTTGCCGTCGGGGTCGGCCGAGGCCCGGTTGTAGAGGATCCGGCGGTTGGCGGGCCAGGCCCAGCCCCACTGGTTGGCGACCCAGTTCTGCTCCGTGCCCGGCTTGCGGCGGGCGGCCTGGTTGACGCCGTCGGCGTACACACCGCAGTAGATCCAGCAGCCGCACGCGGTGGAACCGTCCGGGTTCAGCTGCTCGTAGGACGCCAGCGGGTGGCCCTCGGCGTCGAACCCGTTGATCTCGGCGAGGACCGCCTCCGCCTCCGGCTCGGCGATCTCGCCCTTCGTAGGATAGTCCCAGGTCAGGTCGAGTACCGGCCGGTCCATCGGGTCGACCGACCCGGAGAGCTTCCGCCGGATGATCCGGCCGAGGTGGAAGGTGAACCACAGGTCGCTGCGCGCCTCGCCGGGCGGTTCGACGGCCTGGTGGTGCCACTGCAGCAGCCGCTGGGTGTTGGTGAAACTGCCGTCCTTCTCGGTGTGCGCGGCGGCCGGCAGGAAGAACACCTCGGTGCGGATGTCCTCCGTGCGCAGCTCCCCGGTCTCGATCTCCGGGCCGTCCTTCCACCAGGTGGCCGACTCGATGAGGGAGAAGTCGCGTACGACCAGCCAGTCCAGGTTGGCCATGCCAAGGCGCTGCATCTTGGCGTTGGCGGAGCCCACAGCGGGGTTCTCGCCCAGCAGGAAGTAGCCCTTGCAGACACCTTCCACCTGGGCCATCACCGTCTCGTAGGTGGAGTGGGAGCCCGTGAGCCGCGGCAGGTAGTCGAAGCAGAAGTCGTTGTCGGGCGTCGCCGCCTCACCCCAGTACGCCTTGAGCAGGCTCACCAGGTAGGAGCGCATGTTGCCCCAGTAGCCGTTGCGCGCCGCCTCGGCGTTCACGAAGGCGTCCAGGTCCTCGTTCTTGTGCGCGTGCGGCATGGGGATGTACCCGGGCAGCAGGTTGAACAGGGTGGGGATGTCCGTCGACCCCTGGATCGACGCGTGCCCGCGCAGGGCCATGATGCCGCCGCCCGGCCTGCCGATGTTGCCGAGCAGGGTCTGCAGCACGGCGGCGGCGCGGATGTACTGCACCCCCACGGTGTGCTGGGTCCAACCCACCGCGTAGGCGAACGCCGTGGTCCGGTCCCGTCCGGAGTTCTCCGTCACCAGCTCGCACACCTGCCTGAACAGGTCCTGCGGCACCCCGCAGATCCGCTCCACCATCTCCGGCGTGTAGCGGGCGTAGTGCCGCTTGAGCACCTGGAACACGCACCGCGGATGGGTCATCGACTCGTCCCGCTCCGGCTCGCCCACGCCGATGTACGCGCCGCCCGCCCCGTGGGCCTCGCCGCGTGCGGCCTCGGCCAGCGACCTGCCGCCGCCGGAGCGCTTTTCGTACTCCTGGTCGCGCGCGCCGGAGGCCGCCTGCACCTCGGTGCCCCGGTACTGCCACGTGCTGTTGTCGTAGCCGCCGCTCTCGGGGTCGAGGCCGGAGAACACGCCGTCGAGGTCCTCGGTGTCCTGGAAGTCCTCGCTCAGCAGCACGGGCCCGTTGGTGTAGGCCACGACGTAGTCACGGAAGTACTTGTCGTTGCTCAGGACGTAGTTGATGATCCCGCCGAGGAAGGCGATGTCCGAGCCGGCGCGCAGCGGCACGTGCACGTCGGCCAGCGCGCTGGTGCGGGTGAACCGCGGGTCGACGTGGATCAGCTTCGCGCCACGGGCCTTGGCCTCCATCACCCACTGGAACCCGACCGGATGGCACTCGGCCATGTTCGAGCCCTGGATGACGATGCAGTCGGAGTTCTGCAGGTCCTGCTGGAAGGTGGTCGCGCCGCCGCGGCCGAACGAGGTTCCCAGACCGGGAACGGTGGAGGAGTGTCAAATACGGGCCTGGTTCTCGATCTGGATCGCGCCCAGAGCCGTGAAGAGCTTCTTGATCAGGTAGTTCTCCTCGTTGTCCAGCGTCGCCCCGCCCAGGCTGGCGATGCCCATCGTGCGCCGGGTGCGGGTGTCGTCGACCTCCCACTCCCAGCCGGCGCGACGGGCCTCGATCACCCGGTCGGCGATCATGTCCATCGCCGTGTCGAGGTCGAGCCGCTCCCACCGGGTGCCGTGCGGGCGCCGGTGGAGGACGTAGTGCTCACGGGCACTGCCGGTGGTGAGCTGGAGGCTGGCCGCGCCCTTGGGGCACAGCCTGCCGCGGGAGATGGGGGAGTCCGGGTCGCCCTCGATCTGGGTGACCCGCTCGTCCTGGACGTAGACGTTCTGGCCGCACCCGACGGCGCAGTACGGACAGATCGACTTCACCACCCGGTCGGCGGAGGCGACCCGGGGAGTGAGCCGTGCGCTGGGCCCGCTCTTGGCGGCCGCTCCGCGGCCCAGGGGGTCGGTGCCCTTGAGCTGGCGGTAGACCGGCCAGGAGTCGATCCATGTGCGTACACCCATGAGGTGAAGCCCTTTCGCTACTGCTGCTCGGTGCCGTCACTCCTGCCGCCCGTGCGGGCGCGGCACGGTCGGTGCGCTCTGCCAGGCCTCGACGACCTCGGCACCCAATCGCTCGCGGTCCTCCTGCGGAAGATTCTCGCGCAGCCGGACGAAGACGGCATCCTCGAACGCCACGTGCCGGCGCAACTGGCTCTCCAGCCGCTCGGCCAGGTCGTCGAACTCCTCGCTGTCCGGCGAGGTCCCCCGAAGGGCGGCCAGCGTGCCGGTGCCCTCGCGTTCCTGCTCGAGGGCCTGGTCGGCCAGCCGGTCACCGCCGTCGAGCGCCTCGCGCACGGCCGGCCACAGATGGCGCTGTTCGGCCGGTTCGTGACTCTCCAGCGCCTCCGCGATCAGGGCCACGACGGACCCCCGGCGCGCCAACTGGGTCTCGGAGCCGCCCTCCGTCACCCCGGGAAGTGCCTTCAGCTGCTTCAGCAGGGCGGTGACGCGGTCGTGGTCGCGGGTCAGCACGGAGGTCAGCTCGTGCACGCCACCGGGTGCGCGGTCGCCCTTCGGACGGGCGTCCCACTGCTCGGCGGACTGCCGCATTTGACGGTCGGTGACGGCCCTGCGCCGCAGCCAGCGTCGCGTCTCGTCCTTGCCGGTGGGGTTGCCGGCGGGCGGGTTGGCGAGGTGCTGGGTGGACTCCTGCGGCATACCGGAACGGTGCTGCTCGGCGGTGGTGAGGGTGCCGCCCCCGTCGGCGGGCAACCCCGTGGCGATCAGGAAGGCCTGACCGGCGGGCACCCCGAGCCGGTGTCCGGCCTCCTCGTAGTCCAGGCCGTCCGCCAGCAGACGCTGCACCTGACTGCGGCTGGGCATGAGCGTGGCCTCCCTCCGGTCCGGTAGCTGCTCCGAAGTACCCCCGGCGTACGGCGTGAAACCGGCGGCCGCGTGCCTGCGGTGTGTCAACTCGCCCCGCACCAAGCGGGTCCGTAGTGTCCGGGTGGTTGCCGTTTTCGCGGGGCGAGAGGAGCGATCCCGGCCGGTGCCTGTACCTGTTCCCGGCCGCACCGCTGCTGGACCTGCCCGCGGTCGGTGTCGTCGCGGCGGGCCGTCCGGCGGACGGGCTCGCCATGATCACGGGCATGCTGCCGGTCGGCATCACCGTGGCGGCCGTCACCTGGTCCTGGGTGAACCGGGAGGAGCGGCGGGCCGTCAACGATCCCTGCTCCCGCTGGGTGGTGGCGCGTATGTCCCCTGACGCACGAGGACTCGTCCTCGTCTTCGACGTCAACGAGACCCTCACCGACATGACCGCGCTCGGGGCACGCCTCGAGGACGCCGGCCTGTCCGTCGGTCTGCTGCCTCAGTGGTTCGCCGGGGTGCTGCGTGACGGCATCGCCCTTACCCTGGCCGGCGGCCGCGCGCCCTTCGCGCAGGTCGCCGGGGACGGCCTGCGCACCCTGCTCGCCCGGGAGCGGCCCGAACGGGACCCCGAGCCGCTGGTGGAGCACGTCCTGGCCGGGCTGTCGGAACTGCCCGTCCACCCGGACGTACCCGGCGGCGTGCGCGCCCTGCACGCGGCCGGCCACCGGCTGGCGACCCTGACCAACGGCTCCGTGGACACCACCCGTGCGGTCCTGACCCGGGCCGGGCTCGCGGACTGCTTCGAGGCCCACCTCGACGTCCAGGGCGCGGGCGGCCGGTGGAAACCGGCCGCGGCCGCCTACGCCCACGCGCTGGGCGCACTCGACGTGCCGGCGGCTTCCGCGCTGCTCGTGGCCGTGCACCCGTGGGACATCGACGGCGCGTCCCGCGCAGGCCTGCGCACCGCCTGGCTGCGCCGGACGCCCGTCCCCTACCCCTCCGCTCTCCGCCCTGCCGACCTGGAGGCGACCGGGGTGACGGACCTCGCCCGGCGTCTGGGCCGTTCGGTGGCCGGGTGAGGTCCGGGTCCGGGGTCTGGGTTGTTCGGTGGCCGGGTGAGGTCCGGGTCCGGGGTCTGGGTTGTTCGGTGGCCGGGTGAGGTCCGGGTCCGGGGTCTGGGTTGTTCGGTGGCTGGGTGAGGGTTCGCGTCGGGCGCCGGGTTCGCTCGGCGGCAGGGTGAGGTTCGCGTCGGCCCGTCAGGCCCGTCAGTCCGCGCCGGCCGCCTGGAGCCGCTCCCGCTGCGGTAGGACGGTGTACTTGGGGTCCGCCGCCGAGGCCACCCCCGCGTGGAACACGCCGAACCTGAGCGCGGCGGAGCCGGACAGCAGGGCCAGCCCGGCCACCACGGCCGGCGCGCGGCCGCCCCGTCGCCGCCCCGCGACCATCGCCAGCGCGGTGCCGCCCGCCGTGAGCACCTCCGCCGTCCGCAGCAGACGCTTGGCCCTGCCCTGCTCGAACGGTTCGGCGGCCAGGCCCATCCGGCGCTTCATCAGCTGGAAGGCGCCCATCTCCAGCGCGGCCGCGAGTACCGCCATACGGTGCGCGGGCCCCGCCTGCTCCGCCGGCACGCAGGCCAGCGCCAGCCCGGCGGCCGCACTGGCGCCGGAACCGGCGAACACGAAGGGCATCTCCCGGTAGCCCTCGTGCCACGAGGGCACCGCCGTGTCGGAAATCAGTACGGCGGTGTAGGTGGCGACCGCCGGGCCCAGCACGGCGGCACCCGCCGTGGCACCGGCGCCCAGGACGCGGTAGCGGCCGGCGACATCGGTGGCCGCGGCGGCCATCGTCAGCGGCGCGTACCCGGCCAGCAGCCAGGAGCCCACGCTCATCGGCGAGGTGGGTTTGAGGACGCGGAGCATGTTGAGGAAGCGGGCCGGCCGGCCGAGGTCGTGCACGAGCGCGGCCAGCGAGGCGGAGATCGCGCCCGCCGCGCCCAGCTTCGCGGTCCGGGCCAGCGCCGGCCGCCCCGTGGCCTGCGCCCCGGCGGCCAGCAGCGACGAGCCCCCGGCGAGCCCACCGAGGCAGAGGTAGCCGGCGATGTCGACGGACTTCCAGGTCGGCTTCTTCAGGACCGGTTTGCCGTAGTAGGAGGAGAACCGGGCCTCGGGGACCACCGGCTGCTCGCCGCGTCCGCGGCGACGCCTGTGCCGCCCGCGCCCGGCTTCGGCGCCGATCGGGGCGTCCCGGCCGGGCCGCGCCCCCTCGACACCCTCACGGGTGACGTCCGATCCGCTCATCGGGGCCTCCTGACGAAAGTGGCTACGGCCAGCGCGGCGAGCGACACGGCCGCGGTCGCCGCGTGCTTCCACATCGCGGGCAGATCCCGGGTGGTGACCACCGGGTCCGGCGGCAGGCCGTACACCTCGGGCTCGTCGAGCAGCAGGAAGAAAGCGCCGTCGCCGCCGACCCCGTCGTCCGGGCTCTCCCCGTACAGCCGGGCGTCGGTGACGCCGGCCGCGTGGAGCTGCGCCACCCGGGCGGCCGCCCGTTCGCGCAGTTCGTCCAGGGGGCCGAACTGGATGGAGTCGGTGGGGCACGACTTGGCGCAGGCCGGTTCCATGCCGACGCCGAGCCGGTCGTAGCACAGGGTGCACTTCCAGACCCGGCCGTCCTCCTTGCGCTGGTCGATGACCCCGTACGGGCAGGCGGGCACGCAGTAGCCGCAGCCGTTGCACACGTCCTCCTGGACCACGACGGTGCCGAACTCGGTGCGGAACAGCGCCCCCGTGGGACACACGTCGAGGCAGGCCGCGTGGGTGCAGTGCTTGCACACGTCGGAGGACATCAGCCAGCGCAGCTCGGTCCGCCCGTCGGGCGACACGGGGGAGATCGTGCCGGCCGGCGCGCCCGCCGGGGCCGGCCCCGGCGGGGGGACGGGGACCCCCGGACCGGGGGAGGGCGTGGAACCGAGCTGCCGGGCGGCCTCGAACGCGTCGAACCCGCCGTGGCCCGCCCCCGGCTCCTGACCGCCCAGCGGCTTGCGCTGCTCGATGAAGGCCACGTGCCGCCAGGTGTCGGCGCCGAGTCCCTGGGTGTTGTCATAGGACATGCCGGTCAGCTCGAGGCCGTCCTCCGGCACCGAGTTCCACTCCTTGCACGCCACTTCGCAGGCCTTGCAGCCGATGCACACGGAGGTGTCGGTGAAGAAGCCCAGCCGGGGCGGGGCGTCGGTGTATCCGGACGCCTGCGCCACGTTCGGCAGCGGACCGAACAACTGGTTCCGTGACGCGGGCGGATCGCCGCCCGCTGCGTTCACCGCCGTCGTGTTGCTGTCGGTCATGTCCGGACCTCCTCGCTCAGCTCTCATCGGTGTTCCCGGTCTGGCGCGGACCGGCCCGCGCGACCTCGATCCGCTGCCGCTGGAACTCGGTGGCGGGCAACTCCACGCGTTGGGCGAAGCACCACCGGCTCAGGGCCTTGCGGATCCGGTGTCTGCGGAACCAGCGCCATGGTCCATGGATCAACTGCGGCCCATGGCCACGTCCTCGACCCGGCCGGCGAGCGCACGCGCCTCCGTACCCGCCGCGCGGGGCCGTGGTTCGTCGTGCGCGAGAATGCGGTACGCCTCCTCGCGCGGCAGCAGGGTCCGCGCCTCCTCGTGTCCGCCTCCGGGCCGGCGCCGCACCCGCGCCGTGACCCGGCCTTACAGCAGTCGGCGCCGGTCGGCCGCCTGGAGCCCGAGGCAGGCCCGACTGGTCGCGTGGTAGGCCACGAACGGCACCAGGAACAGCGCGACGCGCAGGCAGTACGTCAACAGCTCGAACGGGATGTGGAACACGTACGACAGGACGTCCTGACCGCCCGACAGCAGCAGCACGGCGTACACGGTCGGGAAACGCCTTGCGCAGGAACTGCCGGCCCGCCATGGACAGCGGCAGGCGCTTGTCGACCGCGTGAGCCACCCGCTCGCCGCGCGCGGGCGGCTGGGTCGATGCGTGCCCGTCAGCCACCGCCACGCCGTGCCCGCCTTTCTGCCGCCGCGTGAAGCCCGCATCACGGTGCTCGTTTCGAGCCTGGCACGGGTGCCCGGACCCCGCTCGCCCAAAACCGCGCCCGGGGACACCGGCAGCCTGTGTCGCGCGGTTCTCCGCTGCGTGAAGTCGCGGGTGTGTGGCGGGCGGGGAACCGGCCGGCGGCGCGACGGCCGTCCGCATGACGTTGATCAACGAGCGGTTTGGCCGGGCGGGAGCGGGCTGCCCGGTGCCGCGATCCTCGGCTCTTCGCTGCGGGAGGTCCATGTGTCCGGCGTCAGTGGACTCATTGCCGCACGCCTGCGAGCGTGGGGCGTGGACCGGGTCTTCGGTCGCCCAGGTCCAGGGGTGGACGCCCTGGTCGGCGTGCTCGGCGACGAGCGGGACGAGAGGGCCACCGGGCCAATCCTGCTGGAATTCGTGATGGACGGCGAAACCCCGCCCGACCGGGCGCCGGCCATCGGCACGAAGGACGCCAACCTAGCTGTCCCTGCCTCGCATCGCACGACGCACCCTGCGGCGGAGGATCGCCGCGTCGGTCGGCGGCGTGTTCGGCTCGACGTGAGCGCCCGAAGCCACGCGTGCCGCCGGGCTGAAGCCACGCGTGCCGCCGGGCTGAAGCCACGCGTGCCGCCGGGCTGAAGCCACGTGTACCGCCGGGCTCAGAGCTGCGACTGTTGCCGTCGCCGTGCGTTGTGCCACGCGACGGCACGGCGGATCTCCGGCTCGTGCAGCCCCGTACGGCGTCCGAGCTCCTCCAGCGTCATGACCGGAGTGCCACCGGTGAGCGCTCGGTCGATCTTGGCGGCCCACAGCTCCTCCGGCACGAAGTCACGGCGCCGGTACTCGTCCCGGACGACCGCGAAGTGCGCCGCACCGCAGGCGGTGACGCGGCGCAGGCCGTCGAACCAGTCGTTGGTGGGATGGACGCAGGAGGAGTCGGGAACGTAGCCGCGTACCGCCTCGTCCTCGGGGAAGGTGGCACCGCACAGGTCGCACAGCTCCAACGGCAGGGGTTCGCAGGGCCGTCCGCGCTTACCGCGTTTCCACATCGCACCTCCCCGTCGCCGTGCGTCCAGGACTCGAGGAAAAGAGGTTGCCGCGGTGGCCGGCGTCGAAACCTCCCCTGTGTCAGCCGGTCAGGTGACGCTGGATCCAGTCGGCGGCGGTCCTGCGGAAGATGCGGCGGTTGTCCGCGCGCCGGAAGTCGTGGCCCTCGTCGCGCAGGACGAGGAGTTCCGCCTGCACCCCGCGCTCCCGGGCCGCCCGCACGAACTGCTCGGACTCGCCCGGCGGCACGTTGGTGTCGTGTTCGCCGTGCACGGCCAGCACCGGCACGCGCAGCGCGTCGATGCGGCTCATCGGCGACAGCGCGTGCAGCAGCTCACGGTCGCGTTCCGGGTGCCCGTACTTGTGCGCGGCCGACTGCGCCAGCCACGGCTCGGTGCCCGCGAAGAACGTCGCGAAGTCCGACATCCCGCACACCGGGACACCGGTGCGGAACAACTCCGGATGCCACACGAGGGACGCCATCACCAGGTAGCCGCCGTAGGAGTGGCCCATCACGGCCAGCCGGAGCGGGTCGGCCAGGCCCTCCAGGAGGACGTGCGCCGCGCAGTCGGCGACATCGTCGATCGCGGCGAACCTGCCCCTGCCCAGATCCGCGTCGACGAAGGAACGGCCGTAGCCGGAGGAGCCGCGCACATCGGGGGCGAAGACGTCCAGTCCCCGGCCCAGCAGCTCGTGGTAGAGCGGGTCGAACACCGGGCGCTCCTGCTCCTCCGGGCCGCCGTGCAGATGCAGTACGCAGGGGGCGGGCTCCCGAGGCGAGCGGCCCGGCGCACGGTAGTACCAGCCGCCGAGGTCGAGTCCGTCCCGGGCGACGGGGCGCACCGGCACCGGCCGTACGGGGCGGTGGACGCCGGGGGCGACGACGTCCTCGTCGCGCGAGGACCACGGGGTGCGCAGCGCGCCGCCCCGGGGCAGCCACCACACGCCCGGCCGGCGCAGCGATCCCGAGAGCGCCACGACGGGCGCGTCCGGGGCCGCGGTGACGGCCACACGGGTGACGACCTCGTGCGGGAGCGGCGCGGAGCGGGACGGACCGAGCGCCGCCCCGGGTACCGGGACCAGCGGGACCACCTCCAGCTCGCTGACCCCGCGCACGTTCCAGGACAGCACGGCGCCGCAGCCGTCGCGGTCCACGGCCAGCAACTCCAGTCCGCTCTCCTCGCGTTGGGCGGCCACCGTCAGGGCGAGCCGCCGTCCCCGGCGGTCGAGGGCGAGCGCGTACAGGGCGGCGTGCTCACGGTCGTGGTCGCTGCGCAGCCACAGCGTACGGCCGTCCGGCGCGAACGCGCCGATCCACGGGTCGCCGTCGGCGACCGGCACCGCGCAGGTCACCCGCAGATCCCGGGTGCGCACGACCAGGGCCTCCCGCCGCGCCCGCGGTCCCCGGCGCACCAGCGCGAGCCGCCCGTCCCTGCTGATGTCGCACACGCGCAGGGTGGCGGCTTCCCGTTCGCTTGCCAGCAGTACGGGGGCGGCCGAGCCGTCAGGGTCGACGAGATACGCCGACAGGGTCCTGGGCGTGGGTTCGGCCGAGGCCGTACCGCGGTCGGCGGCGGCGGAGACACCGGTGACGCGAGTCGTCGGCCGGGTGGGGCGGGACGGTGCGCCCAGGAGGGTGGCGCGGCCGTCCCGCGCGGTCCAGCCTTCCGGGTGGACCGTCACGGCGGCCCCGGAGGCGAGCGAGGCGGGGAAGGGGGCGCCCGCGCCGGGGCCGAGCGCCCCGCTCAGCCCGGCGCCGCCCTCCGCACCGGCCTGGGGAAGGTACGCGGGGGCCTCGGCGACCGTCACGGCGAGCGCCGAACCGTCGTGCGTCCAGCAGCCGAGGTACGCCGAACTCCCCGGCTCGCCGCCCGCCAGGACTCGCCGCCCCGTGCCGTCGGGGCGTACGCACAACACGCGCGTGTGCTCGCTGCCGCCAGGTGCGGTGGTGTACGCGATCCACCGCCCGTCGGGGGACCAGGCGACCTCGGTCACCGGATCCAGCCCGGTGTCCAGCAGGTGCACGTCGTCGCCGTCGACCGGGCCCGCCCACAACTGAGGCACCCCGCCCCGGTCGCAGATGAACGCGACATACCGTCCACCAGGGTCGACCGAGGGGTACCAGCATCCGTGCGAGACGAGCACCCGCGGCACCGCGTCGAGCGGCAGGGCCGTGTCGGGCACCAACACGACCTCGGGCGCGGCCTGCGCCCCACCGCCACCCACCCGGCCGGGAACCGAGCGCTCCAGACCGGGACCTGACGGTGTCGTCGACGACTGCCCGGCCACGCCCTCCGAGGGGTGCGGCCGGCCCGTGATGCCCCCCGCTGGATGCGGCCGGCTCCCGGCCCGCCCTGCGGACGAGGTACGCACGGGATGCGCCCCGTGCCCCTCCCCGGCGGTGCGCGGCCGGTCCGCTCCGCGCTCCGCCGGTTTCGTACGCGACTGGTGCGCCGCATCCTCTGCCCGGCCCCCCCGCCCCCCGTCCGCCGCCACGGCCTGGCTCCACGCGGGGTCCGCCCCGCGTCCGACCGAACCGGGGCGTGGTCCCCCCGGCGTGTCACTCGGCGGGGCAGCTCGCGCACCCCCCGCGTCCCCGGCCGGAAGCGGTGGTGAGGGTGTGCCGGTCAGTGGATTCCGTGGGTCTGCAGCCATATTTCCAGCAAAGCAACCTGCCACAGCGCGTTCGCCCCGCGTTTGGTGCGGTGGGCGTCCGGCGCGGCGAGCAACTCGTCGACGTAACTCTGGCGGAACAGGCCGCGGGCCCGCGCCTCGGGGGCGGAGAGAGCCTCGCGGACGCGTAGCAGTACCGGTGCGGCCATGTGCTTGATCGCCGGGACGGGGAAGTAGCCCTTGGGCCGGTCGACGACCTCCCGCGGCAGCACCGTGCGGCCCGCAGCCTTCAGGACCCCTTTCCCGCCGTCCGCGAGCTTGAGTCCGGGCGGGCAGGCGGCGGCCAACTCGACCAGTTCGTGGTCGAGGAACGGCACGCGGGCCTCCAGACCCCAGTCCATGGTCATGTTGTCCACCCGCTTGACCGGGTCGTCGACCATCATCACGTGGGTGTCCAGCCGCAGATCCGCGTCCAGCGCGGTCTCGGCGCCCGGCGCGGCCATGTGCGCCCGCACGAAGTCGCCGGACACGTCATGGCCGGGGAGCACCGAGGGGTCCAGCATGCGCGCGAGGTCGGCGTGCGGCCGGTCGAAGTACGTCTCGGCGTACGTGTCGGCCGCGTGGTGCCGGGGCACGCGCGCCATCGCCGGGTACCAGTGGTAGCCGGCGAAGACCTCGTCGGCGCCCTGACCGCTCTGCACGACCTTGACCTCCTTGGCCACCTGCTCGGACAGCAGGTGGAAGGCGACCGCGTCGTGGCTGGTCATGGGTTCGCTCATGGCCATGACAGCACTCTCCAGGGACTGCGAGACCCGGTCGGAGGGGACCATCAGCTGGTGGTGGTCGGTGCCGAAGCGCCGTGCCACGAGGTCGGAGTAGTGGAACTCGTCGCCCTCCTCGCCTCCTTCGGACTCGAAGCCGACGCTGAAGGTGGCCAGGTCGCACTGCCCCTCGTCGGCCAGCAGCGCCACGATGAGGCTGGAGTCCAGGCCGCCCGACAGCAGCACACCCACCGGCACGTCGGCGACCATCCGGCGCCGCACGGCCGTGCGCAGCGCCTCCAGTACCGCGTCCGTCCAGTCCTCCGCGCTCAGACCGGCGTACTCGGGGCGGCGGGTGTAGGCCGGCTGCCAGTAGCAGTGGTCGTGGTACGTGCCGTCCGGCTCGACGACCCGGACGGTGGCCGGCGGCAGTTTGCGCACGCCGTTGAGGACGGTGCGGGGCGCGGGCACGGTCGCGTGCCAGCTGAGGTACTGGTGCAGTGCGACGGGGTCGACGGAGGTGTCCACGCCGCCGGCCGCCAGCAGCGCGGGCAGCGAGGAGGCGAACCGGAGCCGTCCGGGCGACTCCGCGAGGTACAGCGGCTTGATGCCCAGCCGGTCGCGGGCCAGGACGACCCGCCCGCTGTCCTGCTCGACGATCACGAAGGCGAACATGCCGACGAAGTGCTCGACGCAGGAGGTGCCCCACTCCCGGTACGCCTTCAGGACCACCTCGGTGTCGGACTCCGAGAAGAACTGATGGCCCCGCGAGGCCAACTCGTGGCGCAGCTCACGGTAGTTGTAGACGCACCCGTTGAACACGCCGACGACCCGCGCCCGGAGGTCGGTCATCGGCTGCGCGCCGCTGTCCGTCAGGTCGATGATCTTCAGTCGCCGGTGGCCGAGGGCGACGGGGCCCTGCGACCACAGCCCGCGGCCGTCGGGCCCGCGGGGCGCGAGCCGGTCGGTCATGCGCTCGACCGCGGCCAGGCCGGGCTGCCGGCCGTCGAACCGCACCTCGCCGCTGAGCCCGCACATCAGACGGCCCTCCCTTCCGCGGCGGCCTCCTCGGCCGCCGCAGGGGGTCTGCCGTCGGTGACGGAGGCGCGCGGGGTTGCGACGGAGGCCGGGACGGCCGGGCAGTCGGCGGTGGCTGCGGGGGCGGGGACGGGGGACATGGCGATGACCACTCTCCTGGGGACGGTCGTCGGGCACCGCCGGTGGCGGCGGCGCGCGGGTCGGGCCGGGATGAGGCGGGTCGGGCCGGGATGAGAAGGGCCCGTCAGGTTCCGGCGCCTCCGGCGATCGGGCTGGGACGGGGGCTGCGGACGGGGCGGGCCGGCGCGACCGCGCGCGGGCCGGCGACGCCGCGGGTCTCGGCGACCATCAGGTCGATGCTGGCGAGCAGGTCCTCGTCCTCGGCCGCCCGCCGCAGCCGGTGCGCGGCACTGCCGCAGGCCAGAGCCCGGGTGAGAAGTTCGTGCACGGTCTCCCAGTCGCCGGACGCCTCCAGCGCGGGGCGCAGCCGGGTCGCCATGCCGCGCAGCACGTCGGGGGCGGGGGCCGCGCGCCGGGTGACCGGGTCGACCAGCGCGCCTTCCAGGCCCGAGCGGGCGGCACGCCAGCCGGCGGCCCGCAGCCACTCGTGGTGGCCGTCGCACCGGCCACCGTCCCCGCGGGCCAGCCGGTCGCACGCGTCCCGGACCAGCGCCCGGAACAGCCCCGCGACCAGCACGACCGTCTCCACGCGCGGGCAGGCGTCGCAGATCCGCAGCTCCAGCGTGCGCTGGTGCGCGGAGGGCCGTACGTCGTGGTACATCATGCCGGCGTCGCCGATGACGCCCGAGCTGATCAGCTCCTCCAGCGCCGCGTCGTACGCGGCGGCGTCGGCGTAGCAGCCGGGTGGTCCGGCGGTCGGCCAGCGCTGCCACAGCATCGTCCGCCAACTCGCGTAGCCGGTGTCCGTGCCGAGCCAGAACGGCGAACTGGCCGACAGCGCGAGCAGCGGCGGCAGCCACGGCGCGACCAGGCACATGGCGCGTACGGCGGTGTCCCGGTCCGGTATGTCGACGTGCACCTGCGCGCTGCAGATGAGCTGCTCGTCGGCGACCCTGCGGTACTCGTCGGCCATGTGCCGGTAGCGGCGCCCGGGGGTGACGTTGCCGGAGCTCACCCGTGCCAGCGGCACGGTGCCGGCGGCCACCGCGGCGAGGCCGAGCGAGGAGGTCGCCGCGTCCAGCAGCCGCCGTGACCGGGCCAGGTCCGCGAGGAGGGCGTCGAGGGTGTCGTGCACCGAGCTGTTGGCCTCCACGACGGACTGGTGGAGTTCGGTGGTGAATCCGGGCCTGCGTAGCCGGTCCAGTACGGCGCGGGCGCGTGGCACCAGCCGACCGCTCTCCACGTCCAGCACGTGGAACTCTTCCTCTGCCCCGATGCGCAGCGTCACGTCACGTTCTCCCCTTGCCTGGATGATCACCCGCCGCCGCGTTCGGGTCCCGCTGGGGACCACCGCGGCTCCGGGACCTCCGAGTGCCCAGACCGGGACCTTCACAAGCCTCGCGGCCGCCTCCGATGTCGTGCGGCCGTCCCCGTCCGCGCGCCCGGCACCCTGTCCAGGGCAGTGCCCGGGAGGCTGAGCCGGGCCGGCGGAGGAAAATCCGTGGCGGTCCGGCGGGCGCGATGCTGGGATGGCGCGATGCGGGACCGGACGTCGACGACCGTGGACCGGGGCAGGCACCCGGACGCGGTCACACCGTGGGAGGAAGCGGCCTGGCGGGGCGCCGCCCTGGAGTGGGTGGACGGCGAACTCGCCGCGCGGGGACTGCGTGTGGTGGGGGAGCTGAGAGTACGGCTGCGGCCGTGGTCCGTCCTGGTCCGCGTACCGGTCGAGGGGCGCGGCGCCGTGTGGTTCAAGGCCAATCCGCCGGACAGCGCCTTCGAAGGACCACTGACCGCGGCGCTGACGCGCTGGGCGCCGCAGCACGTGCTGGAGCCGCTCGCCGTGGACCACGGCCGCGCCTGGACGCTGCTGCCCGACGGCGGAGAACTGCTGCGGACCGCGCTCGACGACGGGCGGGCCGGTCCGCGTGTCTGGGAGGACCTGCTGCGCCAGTACGCCGGCCTTCAGCACACCCTCGTCGCACACGCACGGCGGATGGAACGGCTGGGCGTGCCCAGCGCACGCACCCGCGCCCTGCCCGACCTCTTCGACCGGGTCCTCGCGGAGAGTTCCGCGCTGCGGCCGGACGACCGGCGCGCACTCGACGGCCTCCGGCCGCGCCTCGTCGCCTGGTGCGAGGAGCTCGCGGCCGTCGGCGTCCCGGACTCCCTCGACCACGCGGACCTGCACGAGGGCCAGCTCTTCCAACCGGAACCGGGACGGTTCACCTTTTTCGACTGGGGCGACGCCGTGGTCTCCCATCCGTTCTGCAGCCTGCTCGTCCCCGCCCGCTCGGCCCGGGCCCGGCACGGACCGGAGGTACTGCCCCGGCTGCGGGAGGCCTACCTGGAGCCGTGGACCGGCGCGGGCCGCAGCCGAGCGGAACTCACCCGCGCGGTGACACTGGCCTGGCGGCTCGCCGCTCTGGCCCGGGCCTGTTCCTGGGGCCGTGTCTTCCCGTCCGTGTCCGGCGGCGGCGCCGGCACTCCCGGCAGCGCGGAGAGCGCGCGCTGGCTGCTGGAACTCTTCAACGAGCCGCCCTTGTGAACCCGATGAATCAGGCCCGTGGGGCGGCCGGATCAGTCCCAGAGGGGATAGGTCTGCACCCGCGGGAAGCCCTCCGGCCGGGCCGCCGTGAAGAACAGGCTCAGCCGGGTGAAGTGCCGCACCTCCGGGCGCTTCTTCCAGGGCGCCGGGCTGCCCAGCCGCACGATCACCGGATACGCGTGGAACCTTCCGGCCGCGCAGTAGGGCTTGCAGTCGTTGACTAGGTTGAAGCCCCTGGCCGTCGCGGACCGTTCGTTCCACTGCGACCACCGCAACGAGGACAGGACGCTGTTGCCGTCACCGCAGGCGAGGATGAACGTGCCGGGTCGGTGCCGTGGCTTCCACAGGCAGTCGACGAGCACCGGCTGCCCGCCCGTCCGCTGCACGGCGTGCGCCGAGCGCGTGTCCCCGTGGGAGGCCGCCGGTGCGGCGGAGGCCGTTCCCACGCCGGCCGTGAGCAGCCCCGCGGCGCAGAGCGCGACCGCTGTCCTCACTGTGTGTCTCCCCATGTCCGCTCCCGGCCGACGACGTCCTGGCTCCTTAATGACGCTACGACCGAGTCGGGCGACGTACCACTCGTGCGGGGCGGCGCCGCGTCCGTGTCGAGTGGCGGGTCGTCGTCCTCCGCGTCCTGCTGGCAGGTGGCGCACAATTCGTGGTGACCGTCATGCGTGACGACGGTTCCCCAACCCAGGCAGTCCTCGCAGTCGCGGGCCAGCCCCAGATCGGGGTGGGGAGGCGGGGTGGCGTTGTGGTCGGCTCCGTACGCCATACGGGGGCGGCTCCTCGAAGCGGTGGTGTGGGGGGATACGGACCATTTTGTCCTATTTTTTAAATCTGTCCAGACTCTTTTCCCGTTCTTGGGCCCGCACAGGCTGTAGCGAGAGTTGGATTTGGGGTCGGTTGGATTTGGGGTCGGCTCCAGATCCGGGCCGTGGGTTGTGTCTCTACGAACGCACCGAGTCGATGGCGACCTTCAGATGGCGCGGACCGCGCAGCACCGCGTTCTGCCGATAGGGCGGCGGATCCTCCACCAGGCGGGGGTTGTCCAGGCGGCGGGCGAGTTCCGCCAGTGCGAGCTGCGCCTCCCGCCGGGCCAGCGGCGCGCCGAAGCAGATGTGGATGCCGCTGCCGAAGCCGAGGTGCTCGATGTCCTCGCGGTCGGGGTCGAACCGGTCGGGATCCGGGAAACGCTCCGGGTCCCGGTTGCCCGCGGCGAGCATCAGCCAGATCCGCGAACCCTTGGGAATCGAGACCCCGCGCAGCTCGATGTCGGCGACACAGGTGCGCTGCGGCACCAGCTGCACCGGAGGCTCGTAACGCAGCAGCTCCTCCACGATCCTGACGGACAGTCCCGGATCCTCGCGCAGCCGGTGCAGATGCTCCGGGTGGCGCAGCAGGGTGAGCATGCCGTTGGTGATGAGGTTGACCGTCGTCTCGTGGCCCGCGATCAGCAGCAGCACCGCTGTGCTGAGCACCTCCATCATCGACATCGTCCCGTCCGGGCCGTGACTGGCCGCCAGGTCGGACAGCAGGTCGTCGTGGGGCTCCTTGGTGCGCTGCTCGACCAGACCGGCCAGGTACATGCCCAGCTGCATCCGGGCCTCCTGCGCGGCGCGCTGGAAGTCGTCGTCGGTGCGCTGCCGGGTCTCCGGGTCCAGGGCGGCGACGATCGGGTCCACCCAGGTGCGAAAGCGCGGCTCGTCCTCGCGCGGCACTCCGAGCAGCCGGCAGATCACCGTCACCGGGAAGGGGTAGGCGAACTGGTCGACGATGTCGATCTCCCGGGCGTCGCCGAAGCCGTCGATGAGCTCGGTGATGATCCCGCTGAGTTCCCCGCTCATGGAATCGATCCGGTGGGGCCGGTGCGGCGGGCCGAAGGAGCTGTTGGCGATCCGCCGCAGCCGGTCGTGCTCGGGCGGGTCGAGCCTGATGAAGCTCGGCGGCAGCCCCGTGGCCTCCGGTCCCGACAGCTCGTCCGCGCCGGCGGCGGTGAGGTTGGCGGCGTCGGAGCTGACCCTCGGGTCGTGGAGCAGGCCGAGGATGTCGTAGTACGAGCTCACGACGTAGGGGCCGTCCTCCTCCTCGTGCAGCACCGGTGTCTTGCGCAGCTCCTCGTAGAGGGGATACGGGTTGGCGCGGTTGGCGTAGTCGGTGATCCGGCGCAGGAGCGGGGCGTGCGTCATGTCGGGTCCTTGGGGCGTTGAGGTCCGGGATGGGAGTCGGGGCGCGCCGGTTCAGTGGCGGGCCGGCCTGAAGACCAGCTGCCGGTCGGCCGGGGAGTAACCGCTGAGGGTCACGGTCGGGCCGTGCGTCGGCAGCGACGGGTCGGGGAAGTCGGCCGGCACCGGCTTGCGGCCCTCGGGCCGGCGGTCCACCGTCGTGAACTCCACCGGGAACGGCGCGCCCGTCTCGATCAGCCGCTGGTAGAACTCCAGCCACCGCGTGTTGTCGAAGCTCACGGCGGCGATCACACGGCCCTGGTAGCCGTACACCCCGACGAACCGCCGCTCGGTCAGCGACCCCTGGGTGATCATGACCTCCTCGCCCATGGACGGTACGCCGACCGACTTGATGTTCACGCCGAACTGCGAGGACCAGAAGGCGGGCACCCACATGTGCGGGCGCCGGTCGGCGCTGGCGCTGATCATGTTGTGCGCGGCCACCTCGGCCTGGGCGACGGCGTTGCCCCAGTGCTCCAGGGACAGGAACTGGTAGCCGAACAGCGGATGCGGGGAGCGGGCTACGTCACCGGCGACGTAGATGTCGTCGGTGACGATGCCCCGGAAGTCGAAGGCCCGGCAGCCCGCGTCGCAGGCGATGCCTCGGGGGCCGGCACCCAGCCCGGAGCCGGCCAGCCAGTCGGTGTTGCGGGTCGCGCCCAGCGAGACGACCACCAGGTCCGTCTCGACGACACTGCCGTCGGACAGGTGCGCGGCCCGCACCCGGCCCGTCGCGTCCCCCTCCAGGCCGGTGACCATGATGCCGGTGCGCAGGTCCACCCCGTTCTCGCGGTGCAGCTCCGCGGCCACCGAGCCGATCACCCCGCCGAGCGCGCCCACCAGGGGAGCGTCGGCCCGCTCCGCGACCGTGACCGTGATGCCCTGGTCCCGGCACGCCGAGGCGATCTCCGAACCGGTGAAGCCGGCCCCGATGACCAGTACGCGGCGGGGCGGGGCCTTCATCCGCCGGTGCAGACGGACCGCGTCGTTCCGGGTGCGCAGCACGAGCACCCCATCCAGCTGGGCCTCGTCGTCCTTCGGCCAGGGCCGGGCGCGCACACCGGTCGCGATCAGCAGCCGGTCGTAGGGCACCTCTTCGCCGTCGGCCAGCCGCACCCGCTTGCCCGCCATGTCCAGGCCCGCTGCCGCGACCCCGAGCCGCCAGGTCGCGTCGATGTCCCGGCGCCGGGGCAGCTCGGTGTGGTCCGGGGACGCCTTGCCGAGCAGCACCGCCTTGGACAGCGGGGGACGGTCGTACGGCTCGTAGGGCTCGTCACCGATCATGGTGAGCGATCCGGCGAACCCTTCGGCACGCAGCGTCTCGGCGGCTCTGAGTCCCGCCAGCGAGGCACCGACGATCACGATCCGGCCTTCGCGTCCGAGCCACTCGTGGAACGCCTCAGCGGGCATCGGAGGCCTCCCGCCCGGCGCCGACGGGCTCCTCGCCCGTGTCGTGCAGGCCCTCCGCCATGATCGCCTGCACCGGGCACGCCGCGACGGCGCGCGCGACCTTCTCCCGCTGCTCCGTGCGGGCCCGCGGGTTGTAGACCAGCGACTCCTCGCCGTGCATGGTGAACACGCCCGGCGCGAGGAACGCGCACTGCGCGTATCCCTGGCACTTGTTGAGATCGACGACAAGCCTCATTGGCGACCCGCCCTTCCGGCGGCCAGGTCCTCGGGAACCACCCGCTCGGCGGGCACCCTCGGACGGCGGTCATCCCACGTCAGGATCGAAGCTCCGGTGCCGTCCCCGCGCGCCAGGACCCGCCGAAGGGGTGACGGGGGCCGCGCGGCGAAGGGGTGACGGGGGCCGCGCGGCCCTGTCGGGAGCAGCGTCAAACGGCAGGCACGGTCCGGGGCCGCGCCCGGCGGCCGCCGGCCAGCAGGATGTGCGCGCTGAGAACGAGCGCCCACGCGGGGAACACCAGCTCGGCCCACGGCACGTTCGACGCGGCGAGCAGCAGCACCAGGGCGGTGAGCAGCCCCAGCAGCGTCAGCCACCGCGGCAGCACCCCCAGCCGGTGCCCCATCACCGACAGCGAGCACGCGAAGACCGCCGCCATCCGCATCGCGTACCCGGTCATCAGCGTGTACGCGAAGTGGCGGCCGAAGTCCCAGGCGGCGGGCCCGCCGGACGCACCGGGCGGATGCGCGACCGCCAGCACCGCGTCGGCGGCCGCGGCCGCCCCGGACATCGCGGCCACGAACACCAGTCCGCTGCCGAGGAAGACGGTCGCCAGGAACTTGTCCTCCGCGTCCCCGACATGGGCGCGTACCACGCCGGTGAACCACAGGAAGAAGTTGCCGGCGAACGGCACCAGAGCCAGTGCCGCCCGCACCGCACCGCACCGCGCCGCGCGGAGTCGGTGGACTCCTGGAAGGTGACCGCGCCCGCGCCCTCGGGAATCCCCAGCCGGATCAGGACGATCGCCGCCGCGAGCAGCAGCGCGAACAGCACCCCGGCCAGCCCGGCCGCGCGCGGCGTCCGAAGCGGCCGCTCGGGCGCATCGGTCACTTGCGGTAGCCGAGGATGGTCATCATCCCGGACTCGGAGTGGTACTGGTTGTGGCAGTGGAGCATCCACAGGCCCGGGTTGTCGGCGTAGAAGTCCACCACCAGCCTGTCCTGCGGCAGCACGATCGCGGTGTCCTTGCGGGCTCCGCCGCCGTCCGGGCCGGTGATGGCGAAGGTGTGCCCGTGCAGGTGCAGGGGGTGCCACATGCCGGTGCGGTTGAAGAAGGTGATCCTGACCCGCTCGCCCTGGCGGACCGGATGGCGTTGCTCGACCGAGTACGGTCTGCGGTCGAAGCTCCAGTCGTACCACTTCATGTTGCCGGTCAGTTTGATCTGGATCTCGCGGTCCGGCTTGTCGTCGGAGAACGCCACCGAGTCGGCGGGGACCAGCTTGTGGGCGGGCATGAAGCGGCCGTCCAGCTCGTCGGGGTGGACGGAGGGCGCGGGCAGGTCCTTTGACTTTCCGGTGTTCAGTACGGCCAGGGCGCGCGCGTCCTTGCCCTCGGCCAGCGCGACCAGGGGGAACACCCCGTCCTTGGCGGTGATGACGACGTCGTAGCGTTCTGCCATGCCGATCACCAGCGCCTCCGTCGCACGGTGCTCGACCGGGTAGCCGTCCGTGTGCGTCACCGTCATCTCGTGGCCGCCCAGGGCCACTCGGAAGGCGGTGTCGGCACCCGCGTTGATGAACCGCACCCGGATGCGGTCGCCGGGACGGGCCCGGAAGACCGATGGAGCGTGCGGGACACGGCCGTTGATCAGGTAGTAGGGGTAGTCGACGTTGCCGCCCATGCCTTGCAGCATGCGGCTGAGACCGCCCCGCAGGATGCGATCGGGGCCGTGCGACGAGCCGCGCGGGGCCGAATGCCCGCCGTGGCCGCGGCCCATGTCCATGCCGCCCATGCGCTTGGGAACGGGGCCTTTGACCTTCTGCAGCTGCGCGAGCACGGCGTCCGGAGTGGAACCGGCCAGGCCGTCCACCCAGTCGTCCAGGACCACCACCCACTCCTTGTCGTACGACAAGGGCTCCCTGGGGTCGTCGATGATCAGCGGTGCGTACAGGCCGCGGTCGAGCTGCATGCCCTCGTGCGAATGCAGCAGGTACGTGCCGGGGTGGGACACGACGAAGCGGTAGTTGAACTCCGAGCCGGGCTTGATGGTCTTCTGGGTCAGCTCCGGCACGCCGTCCATGTCGCAGCGCAGGCGCACACCGTGCGAGTGCATCGTCGTCCCCACGGGCAGGCGGTTGACGAGCGTGAAGTCGAGGATGTCACCCGCGGTGGCCCGGACCACCTCGCCGGGGATCCTGTCGCTGTACGCCCAGGTCCTGACGGTCTTGCCGGCCAGGTCGAACGACGTCTCCCGGGCGGTGAACCGGTATGTGCGCACCGGCCCGGACCCGCGCTTGCGTTCGGCGGCCAGGACCTCCGGGTCGGACGGGTTCACGTACCCCTTGGGCCCCTTGGGCACGAACGGGCGGAAACCGTCGATGGTGCCGGGACCCCGCGCGGACCCCGAGCTCCGCCCCGCGCCCTGCGCGGACCCCGAGTGCGGGCCGGGCTCCGAGTGGGAGTCGGCCCCGGAGCAGGCGGTCAGGAGTCCCGAAGCGGCAGCCGTGACCGAGGCATTGAGCAAGGTGCGCCGCGTATATGTGTGCATGACTCGAATAACACACGTTTTGCGCCGATATGTGGGAGAACTGGCGCGGCGCGTCTGGCGATCTCGGCCACCATCGCCTTGGCGGCGGGGCGATACGGCCCACGGCCCGCGCGGCGACGTGCCGGGTCCGGGTGTCTGCGCTATGCTCGATCTTGAGCGAGTCACCGGAACTCCCGGTGATCGGCTGTGCGTTGGTGGTCCAAGGAAGGACGCCCCGCTTCCTGCGGGGAGATGCAGGTGCGAGGCCTGCCCGGCGCTCGTGGGCGAGCCCCATTCCCATCATGGGAGTGGGGCTTTCGTCTTGCCCGCCGAACGGGCGTTCGTACCACATGGTGATCCACGGCGCCCTGATCGTCGCCGGCCGTGCGATGCGGGGCAATTCGTGAGGCGCTTGAACATCCCCTGGGCGAACTCCGTACGGGCGGGGGGATTCACATTCCTGGCCGGCCGCGACGCGTGGGAGAAGTTCGGTGAGACGTAACACGCGCAGAGGACCCGGAGCGGAACGGCCGGGACCGGAGCCGGCGAGGGGACGGGCAGCAGGAACCGAAGCAGGGCGCCGACGGTGGCGGCCAGGCCGGCAACGGGTCCGTGGACGCGGCGAGGCCGCCGCCGTTTCCCGCCCGGTGCGCCGCCGAGGCGGGCGGTCGCGCGTGTGACGGAGCCGACACGAAGGCCGGGTTCGTGCCCGGCCGGAAGGGGGGTATGTGCAGGCCGTGAACAAGGCCGTGAACAGGGTGGTGAAGGCGGTAGGGACGGAATCCGTCCTCCTCGGTGACGAGGAGTCGGCGCCGGACACCGGCGTGATGCGCATGGCGGCGGCCCTCGACGGCGACGGCGCGTGCATCGCCGAGGCCCGCCATCTCGCGGCCGCGTTCCTGAGCCGGGCGCGGACCGGCCACGGAGTGACGGTGTCGGACCGGGCCGTGGACCTGACCCAGCTGGTGGTCAGCGAACTGGTCACCAACGCCCGCAAGTACGCCGCCGGTCCCGTCCTGATGGACCTGCGGATCGCCGGTGACGCCGTGGACGTCGCGGTCTGGGACAGCGATCCGGTGCTGCCCGTGGCCAGGGCCGCCGATGTGGGGCGGGTGGGCCAGCACGGTCTGGAGATCGTGATGGCCGTGGTGGAGCGCTTCGAGGTGCGGCGCGAGCCGGTGGGCAAGCGCGTCATAGCCCGCATCGCCCTGCTCGACGCCGCGCGGCGGTGAGGCGGCACCGGCCGACGGCTGCGCCGCGTGGCGTCAGGCTTCGAGTTCCGCCTTGTCCCCCATGACCACGACGGGGTGCTGACCCGGGTCGAGGGAGCGCAGCAGGTACCGCATCGCCGACTTGGACAGGGTCACGCAGGCGGACGTGCCGCTGCCGTGGTCCATGTGCAGCCAGACGCTGCCGCCCCTGGAATGTCCTTCCGGCCGGGTGGGGTCGTTGGGCGACGTTCCCTTGACGCGGTTGAAGTCGATGGCGATGACGTAGTCGAAATCGTGCCAGGCGTTCTTCGTCCAGGACCGGGGAGCCTGGAACGCGGCGGAACGGGTGTACGGCAGTTTCGTCCCGGGATCCTCGAGCACGCCGCCGGCGTCGCTCAGTGTGAACACCCCCACCGGTGTGCGCCGGTCGCCCTCGTGATGGTCCGTCGTCCAGCCCTTCCTGCCGTTGTGGGCAGGCCAGGAACCCGTCCGCTCCCAGTGCGAGCCGTGCTCGGCGAAGAGCTCCACCGTCGAGTCGGGGGAGTCTGGGCCCGCGCCGTAGACCGCGACCACCTGGCGGGACCCGGCCGGCACCCGATGCCACATCCGGTCACCGATGCCCGGTACCCGCCTCAAGGAGGCGTCGCGCCCCGGCGCGTGCTCCGCCTTCCCGCCGTGGCCGGCCGGGCGCCGGTGGCCCGGGCCGCCGCAGGCCGTCAGCGACATCGCCAGCGCCCCACCGGCCGCCACCACAGCCGCCGTCCGCAACGCCCCACCCTTTCGCATGGGCCCCATGATGGCACCACCGCCGGCCCGTTTTTCACCTGAATGGCCGTCCGTGGCTGCGTGCAGATGGCCCACTGGGTGTCTCCTTGAGTGAGAGAGGCGTCCATCGAGGGAGTGGAGCCGATCATGTATGAGATGTGTGCAGGAGTAGAGAAGCCCGGTGGGGCTCTGGTCTGGCACGTCATGGCCAAGCACACGACCACCACCCTGTGCGGCCAGAAACTGGGTCAGCACGTCGACGGCGTGAGCGCACAGCGGGCTGGACACTGTTCCACCTGCATGGCGTTGTTCGGGAAGCTGATGACCGCACCACCCGCGGTCGGTTCTCCCGCCGCTACGGACCGGTAGGTCCTGGCACCCGGCTCCCGTCCTCCGCCGCGAGGACGGGAGCCGGGTGCGCGCTCTCCATCTCCTTGAGGCTCGCGCGGGTGCGGCCGGTGAACACTCCGACCAATTTTTGACAATGTGCCCCCATATCGCATTCCGGCACCGGTGGATGGGTAACACTGAGCGGCGGAGGGGGGAGATGCGCGGCGGTGCTGTGCCGGCGCGCACATCCCGGAGTGTCACGCCGGCCTTGGGGAAGGCGGCGAGTGGACCAGCGGGGGGATGCATGACGCGGTCGCTTCCGGGGCAGAAGCCTGCCCGCGGGGGAGCGCGGCCGGGGCGCCGAGCGCTTCCGGTCGTGGTGGTCGGCGCCGGGCCGTACGGGCTGTCGGTCGCCGCGCACCTGCGCGGGGCGGGCGTCCCGGTGCGGGTCTTCGGGGAGGTCATGGGCAGTTGGCGGCATGCCATGGCGACCGGGATGTTCCTGAAGTCGACGCCGGACGCCGTCGACCTGTCAGCCCCGGAGCCCGGCGGGCGGCTGGCGGACTTCCTCCAAGTGCACGGTGAGCCGGAGCTGACCGAACTGACGCCCATCCCGTGCGAGGTGTTCGTACGCTACGGACAGTGGTTCCAGAAGCAGTACGTCGGTGAGGTGGAGCCGGCCCGGGTGGTGGCCGTCGCCCCGGCCACGTCCGGCGCGGCGTTCGCCGTACGGCTGGACGACGGACAGGAATTCGCGGCCGCCGCCGTCGTCGTGGCCACCGGGCTGAACGGACTGGCCCACATCCCCGGCGAGTTGCGCGGCCTCGCGCCTGAAGGTCCTGGGCCCGACGCGCCGGTGTCGCACACCGGCCAGCACACCGATCTGTCCCGCTACGCCGGCCGTCGGGTCGCCGTGGTCGGCGGGGGCCAGTCCGCCCTGGAGAGCGCCGCCCTGCTCCACGAGTCCGGTGCCCGGGCCCAGGTGCTGGTCCGGGAGAGCGCCGTGCTGTGGGGGACGGCGCCGCAGCCGGGCCGGTCCTGGGCGCGGCGGATCGGCAGGCCCGCCTCGCCCCTGGGCACGGGCTGGATCCTGGCCGTGGTCTGCCGGGCCCCCGGCGCGGTACGGCTTCTGCCGGCCGCGGCCCGACTGCTGCTGTTCCGGCGCGCGTTGCGGCCGTCGGGCGGCTGGTGGCTGCGGGACCGGGTCGCGGGCGTCGTGCCGGTGCGCACCTCGCGCCGGGTCGTACGGGCCGCAACCGCCGGGTCCGGCGTACGGCTGGACGTCGTCGGGCCGGGCGGTGTGGCGGAGGTGCTCGACGTCGACCACGTGCTGGCCGCCACCGGTTACCGTCTGGACCTGGACGCCGTTCCGTTCCTGTCGCCGGCGGTGCGCCGTGCGCTCAGGCGGGTGCCGGGTTCGAGGGCGCCGCGGCTGAGCCCGGGGTTCGAATCGTCGGTGCCGGGTCTGTACTTCACCGGATCGCTCGCCGCCCCGATGTTCGGGCCGATGATGCGCTTCGTCGCCGGCACCGGGTACGCCGCGGCCCGGGTCGCCCGGGACCGGGTCCGCCGGGTGGCCGACGCCTCGTGAGAGCGCTCTCAACCGGTCGGAGAGCAGCCTAGCGGGAAACTGGGTTATCAGGTCCATGCCAATACAGGGGGGGCGCGACGGACGGACTCGACCGCCATCCTGTTTGCCTAATAGGTTTAGGTAGTTATTCAATGGCTTCAGGCTCTTGGCGGTTTCCGATGGGAGGAGCGGCGTGGCGCGTGCGGGGTTGACCACGGATCGCCTGGTCAGGGCTGGGGCGGAGCTGTCGGACGAGGTCGGTTTCGAGCACGTGACCGTCTCGGCCCTCGCCCGGCGGTTCGACGTCAAGGCCGCGAGCCTGTACTCGCACCTGAAGAACTCCCAGGACCTCAAGACGAGGATCGCCCTGCTCGCCCTGGAGGAACTCGCGGACCGGGCCGCCGACGCGCTGGCCGGGCGGGCAGGCAAGGACGCCCTCGCCGCCTTCGCGAACGTCTACCGCGACTACGCCCGGGAACACCCCGGCCGTTACGCGGCGGCACGGCTCCGGCTGGACCCGGAGACCGCCGCCGTGAGCGCCGGGGGCAGGCACGCGCAGATGACCCGCGCGATCCTGCGCGGCTACGACCTGCCCGAGCCGGACCAGACCCACGCCGTCCGGCTGCTGGGCAGCGCCTTCCACGGCTACGTCAGCCTGGAACTGGCCGGCGGCTTCGCCCACAGCGCCCCGGACCCCCAGGAGACCTGGACCTGGATCCTCGACCGCCTCGACACGATGCTGCGCACGTGGCCCCGGACGTGACCGCCCTCGCCGCGACGCCCGCGACGCCCGCGGGAGGGGCACACGCCCGGCGGCGCGGCGCCTCCACGTCCGCGGCGCCTCCATGTCCGCGGCGCCTCCATGTCCGCGGCGCCTCCATGTCCGCGGCGCCTCCATGTCCGCGGCGCCTCCACGTCCGCGGCGCACGTCCGTCTGCGGGCCGGGCATGTCTGTGGCGCCTCCGCATCGGTAGTGCGGGGCTGCGGCTCGTGCGGAGCTGACGCCCGCGCCGCCTGCCCGGTCCTGGAGTCGGGTCGGTCGCGTACGGGTGGCGTGTGTTCGGCGCGGGCCGCACGCGCCTGCGGCTCCCATGGCTGCGGCGCCTTTGCGGCGGTCGTGCGGGGACGTGGCCCGTGCGGGGTCGCGGCTCGCGCCGCTGACGCGTCGTGGCCGTGTACGCGTGGGTTCGCGTCTGGTGGCGGCCGCGTTGGCGGGTTGTGCGTGGGGCGGTGAGTCCGCGCGTCCGTGCACGGCTGCGGCGCGCGTAGGTGTGCGCGCCCAAGGGGCCGCGCGGCGGTCTGTCTGCGCGTGACGTCGCGGTTGGTGTTCGCCGCGATGTCGCGAGGGCGGCCCCGGTCCCCGCCTGCCGTACGGCTGCGCTTGCGGACCGTGGGCGGGTCCGGTGCTCCGGCGTCGGCGCCGGCTTCTGCTGCGGCCCCCGCGTCGGCTTCTGCCCCGGTACGGCCTCGTCGCCGATGGTCTGCTGCGAGACGACGCCGACCGCGCGGCACGTGCGGTCCACGGCGACCGCCCGGCCGGGTCGGCGAAGGAGCGGGGTCGGGAAAGTGACGGCGCGGCCGCTACGATCCGTTGCTGCTTGCGCACGGTCCGCACCCGGGCGCCGAGGGTTGCCGTCGCGTCGGTGACCGGTTCGTCGAATTCGTACTCACTGTCGAGGACAGCGCTTTCACCCGCCGCAATGCCCGGGATCCGAGAGTCGCCCGCGCGGTTCGGGCAGGGCTCTCGCTGAACGATCAACCGTGCAGGTCGTGACGATGCGGGAGGGTGGATGTTACAAATGCCGGATGGCCGACCGTTTTACCCGTCTTCGACGCATATCGTTGCGCTCGCTGCTGGGAAAGAGCCCGCGAAGCGTCGCCGGACAGGTGTTCGTTCTGCAGGTGGCGCTGGTGGTGCTGCTTGTGGCCTTCGCCGTCTTCGCTCTCGTCCTCCAGTCGCAGCGCGACATCAACGCCGAGGCCAAGCGCCGTTCCGTGGCGGTAGCGCAGACCTTCGCGCACTCCCCGGGCGTCGTGAACGCACTGCGGACGCCCGGCCCGTCGAAGGTGCTCCAGCCCCTCACGGAGACGGCGCGCAGGTCCGCGGGGGTCGACTTCATCGTCGTCATGGACACGAAGGGCATCCGCTACACCCACCCCCTGCCGGACCGCATCGGGCAGCGTTTCGTCGGCACCATCGAGCCGTCACTGGACGGCAAGGTCTTCACCGAGAGCGTCCACGGGCCGCTCGGCGAGGAGGTACAGGCCACCGTTCCCATCAAGGACGGCGGCCGTGTGGTGGCGCTGGTCTCCGCCGGGCTCCAGGTCAAGCACGTGACCAGCCAGGTACAGCGGCAGATACCGATCATCCTGGGCGCCGGGGCGGCGGCGCTGGGCCTGGCCACCGGCGTGACGGCCCTCGTGGGCAGGCGGCTGCGGCGGCAGACCCACAGCCTCGCTCCGGACGAGATGACCCGCATGTACGACCACCACGACGCGGTGCTGCACTCCGTACGCGAAGGAGTGCTCATCATCGGTGACGACGGACGGCTGCTGCTGGCGAACGACGAGGCCAGGCGGCTGCTGGACCTGCCGGCGGACGCCGAGGGCAGGCAGGTGGCGCACTTCCCGACGCTGGAGTCCGAGACGGTCGAACTGCTCACCTCCGGCCGCATGGCCACCGACGAGGTGCACCTCGCCGGATCCCGCCTGCTGGCGGTCAACCAGCGGCCCACACACCGTGACGGAGAACAGGGGCGCACGGTGGTGACGCTGCGCGACTCCACCGAACTCCAGGCCGTCTCCGGCCGGGCCCAGGTCGCCCGGGAACGGCTCGAGCTGCTCTACGACGCCGGACTGGGCATCGGCACCACCCTCGACGTGGCCCGCACCGCCGACGAACTCGCCCAGGTCGCCGTCCCCCGCTTCGCCGACTACGTCTCCGTGGACCTCGCCGAGGGCGTACTGCAGGGCGAGGAGCCCGCCACCACCGCGACGGGCCTGCGCCGCGTCGCCGTACACGGCGTCCAGGACGACTCGCCGCTCTACGAGAAGGGCCGGCTGATCGACTTCCTGCCGTCCACGCCCCAGGCCCGCAGCTTCGGCACCGGCCGCCTGGAACTGGTCACGGACCTGTCGTCGGCGTACGGCTGGCAGGCGCAGGACCCGGAACGCGCCGAGGCGATCGTGAACTACGGCATCCACTCGCTGATCTCGGCCCCGATCCAGGCCCGCGGTGTCGTACTGGGCATGGCGAACTTCTGGCGCTCCAAGGAGCGCGGCCCGTTCGACGAGGAGGAGCTGTCCCTGGCCGAGGAGCTGGTGGCCAGGGCCGCGGTCAGTATCGACAACGCCCGTCGGTACGCCCGTGAGCACGCGCTCGCGGTCACCCTGCAGCGCAGCCTGCTGCCGCGGGCCCTGCCCGAGCTGAGCGCGCTGGATGTCGGCTACCGCTATCTGCCCGCACAGTCGGGCGTGAGCGGTGACTGGTTCGACGTGATCCCGCTGCCCGGCGGGCGGGTCGCCCTGGTCGTCGGGGACGTGGTCGGGCATGGCCTGCACGCCGCCGCCACCATGGGACGGCTGCGGACCGCGGTGCACAACTTCTCCACGCTCGACCTGCCCCCGGACGAGCTGCTGAGCCACCTGGACGACCTCGTCGGCCGCATCGACCAGGACGAGGCCTCCACCGGCGCCGCCGCGGCCGTCGTCGGAGCCACCTGTCTGTACGCGATCTACGATCCCGTCACCCGCCGCTGCGCCATGGCGCGCGCCGGTCATCTCGCGCCCGCGCTGATCAGCCCGGACGGCAGCGTCACCTTCCCGGATCTGCCGCACGGGCCGCCGCTCGGCCTGGGCGGCATGCCGTTCCGGACCGCCGAGCTGGAGCTCCCCGAAGGCACCCAGCTCGCCCTGTACACCGACGGTCTCGTCGAGGACCGCCGGCGGGACCTTGACGTCGGCATGGAGATGCTGCGCCAGGTCCTCGCGGGCCACCCCGACCGCTCGCCGGAGCAGAGCTGCCAGGCGGTGCTGGACGAGCTGCTGCCCGCGCGTCCCAAGGACGACGTCGCCCTGCTCATCGCCCGCACCCGGGCGCTGCCGTGCGACCGGGTCGCCGAGTGGGACGTACCGCCCGACCCGGCCGCCGTCGCCCGGGTCCGCGTGGCGGCCGCCCGCACGCTCGACGAGTGGGGCCTGTCCGAGCTCGGCTTCGGCATGGAACTCGTGCTGAGCGAACTCGTCACCAACGCCATCCGCTACGGCGGCGAGCCGATCCACGTCCGGCTCATCCGCGACCGCACGCTGATCTGCGAGGTGTCCGACGGCACCAGCACCTCGCCGCACCTGCGCTATGCCGCGACGACCGAGGAGGGCGGCCGCGGTCTGTTCCTGGTGTCGCAGATGACCGAGCACTGGGGCACCCGCTACTCCCCGCACGGAAAGGTGATCTGGGCGGAGTTCGCCCTGCCCGAGGGCGTGGAGGGCGTCGAGAACCCGGGCACGGCCGCGTCCGTGACGGCCGCGAGCCCCGCCGACGGCTGGCCCACCGTCCCGGGTACACCGGTGCTCCCCGGCCAGGCGACGGGCGGCCGGGCCGGGTGACGGGCGATCCCTGTCCCGGGGCAGTGTGGTGACGGCCGTGGGGACGGGGTAGCCGGCGTCGTTCATCAGCTTGGGCGGCCAGGTGTTCAGGCCGTAGACCAGGCAGCCCCATGAACGAGGCGACCCAGATGCCGATGCCCGCGCGCAGGTGGGCCTGCTGGAGCAGACCGGCCTGATCGCCATCGTCCCCGAGCACGTCGGCGAGGTCTTCGCATCGTTCCACCGACTGCGCATGGTGCGGCTCCCGTTCGACACCGAGCCGATCGAGGTGGCGCTGTACGCCCGGCACGAGTCCTCGCGCAGCCCGTCCCAGCGGTGGCTGGTGCGGTTCATGTCCGAGGTCCTGGGGGAGCGGGTGAGCCCGGCCCAGCTGCCCCCGTCCGCCGCCCTGCAGGCCGCGCCGCGCGCCTGCCCGCCATGAGCGTGAGGCGCGTAGGCCAACCGGGTGCAATCCGCCGGGCGTTACTCCGTCTCGGCGACGGCTGCCTCCGGTTCGGCGGCGCGAAACGGAAGGATGGGGCCCGGGCCCTGCGGGACACCGCGTGGACCTTCGCGTACCCATCTCCTGAGAGAAAGCGTGTCACGGGCCGCATGACAGACGTCCAGCACACCACGCGGGAAACCGCCGCTCCCCGTCGTCGCCTGCGGCCCGGTGCCGTGGTGGTGAACTGGGTGACGACGACCGATCACAAGACGATCGGTTCGCTGTATCTGATCACCTCCTTCATGTTCTTCCTGATCGGCGGTGTCATGGCGCTGCTGATGCGCGCCGAGCTGGGCCGTCCGGGCCTGCAACTGCTGTCGAACGACCAGTTCAACCAGATGTTCACGATGCACGGCACGGTCATGCTGCTGATGTTCGCGACGCCGCTGTTCGCCGGGTTCACGAACTGGATCATGCCGCTTCAGATCGGCGCCCCGGACGTGGCCTTCCCGCGGCTGAACATGTTCGCCTACTGGCTGTACCTGTTCGGCTCGCTCATCGCGGTGGCCGGCTTCCTCACCCCGCAGGGCGCCGCCGACTTCGGCTGGTTCGCCTACGCCCCGCTGAACGACGTGATCCACACCCCGGGCCTGGGCGCGGACCTGTGGATCCTCGGCCTGGGCATGTCCGGCTTCGGCACCATCCTCGGCTCGGTCAACTTCATCACCACGGTCATCTGCATGCGCGCCCCGGGCATGACCATGTTCCGCATGCCGATCTTCACCTGGAACGTGCTGCTCACCAGCGTCCTGGTGCTGCTGGCCTTCCCGGTCCTGGCGGCCGCTCTGCTCTCCCTGGAGGTGGACCGCAAGTGGGGCGCCCAAGTCTTCGAGGCGGCCAACGGCGGTTCGCTGCTGTGGCAGCACCTCTTCTGGTTCTTCGGGCACCCCGAGGTGTACATCATCGCCCTGCCGTTCTTCGGCATCGTCAGTGAGGTCATCCCGGTCTTCGCCCGCAAGCCGATCTTCGGTTACATGGGCCTGATCGGCGCCACCATCTCGATCGCGGGCCTGTCGGTGACCGTGTGGGCGCACCACATGTTCGTCACCGGCGGTGTGCTGCTGCCGTTCTTCTCCTTTCTGAGCTTCCTGATCGCGGTCCCGACCGGGGTGAAGTTCTTCAACTGGACCGGCACCATGTGGAGGGGGTCCTTGAGCTTCGAGACGCCGATGCTGTGGGCGACCGGCTTCCTGGTGACGTTCCTCTTCGGCGGTCTGACCGGCGTCCTGCTGGCCTCGCCGCCGCTGGACTTCCACGTCTCGGACTCGTACTTCGTGGTGGCCCACTTCCACTACGTCGTCTTCGGCACCGTGGTCTTCGCGATGTTCGCCGGCTTCCACTTCTGGTGGCCGAAGTGGACCGGCAAGATGCTCGACGAGCGCCTGGGGAAGATGACCTTCTGGACGCTGTTCGTCGGCTTCCACACCACGTTCCTGGTGCAGCACTGGCTGGGCGCGGAGGGCATGCCGCGCCGGTACGTCGACTATCTGGCGACCGACGGCTTCACCGCGCTCAACGAGATCTCCACCATCGGGTCGTTCCTGCTGGGGCTGTCGATGCTGCCGTTCTTCTACAACGTGTGGAAGACGGCCAAGTACGGCCAGAAGGTCGAGACCGACGACCCCTGGGGCTACGGCCGCTCCCTGGAGTGGGCGACCTCCTGCCCGCCGCCGCGGCACAACTTCGTCACCCTGCCCGTCATCCGCAGCGAGTCCCCGGCCTTCGACCTGCACCACCCGGAGGTCTCGGTCACGGACAAGCGGGAGAACCTGGGCCTGCCCGGATGACCGACGCGGCGAAACGCCCGGACGGGCAGCCGGCCGGGCCCGCCGGACTGGTCGAGCAGGTCGAGGGCTATCTGCTGTGGCAGACCCGTGTCGCCGAGGCCGAGCAGCGGGCCCGAGCCTTCACCGAGCCCATGCAGTGGCTGACCACGGCGCAGCGCGAGGAGATCGAGGAGCACTACGTCTCCGACTGCCTGCTGCGGGCCCGGGCGGACCTCCAGCGGGTCGCCGAACGGTGCCGGGCGCTGCGCGGCGAGTACGAGGAGCGCTACCAGCAGTTGCGGGCGCGGTGCTTCGCGTTCGTCCTCGTCGCCCTCGCGGTGCTGGCCGGGGCGGCGGTCCTGGCCCTGGCCCTCGCACGGCCCTGAGACCGCGGATCCGTCCCGCCCGGCCTATGACGAAAACGCTTGGGCCGCCCTCCTCACGGGGGCCGCCCGAGCCCGTTGCGCCGGCCCACCGTGCCGGGCCGTGATCACGGGAGCGTCACCGCGGCGGCTGGTCCTGGCCCGGGTCCGGCCGGCCGAGCTGCTCCTTGAGCTTGTCCTGACCGGTGTCGACCTGGCTCCGGTACTTTCCCTGAGTCCGCTCGTCGACGTAGTCACCGGCTTTGTCGATGCCCTTGCCGGCCTGCTCCTCGTGACCTTTCAGCAGTCCCTTGAGCTTGTCCAGCATGCTCATCGCATACTCCTTCGCGCCGTGGTTCCTCTCAGGATGGCCGACGGCGGTAGGGACTGCATCCGCAACCGGAAGGGCGCGGATCAGCTGCGGACATGCCGGTCTTCCGGCAGCGCCGCACAGGTTCAGCGGGCACACAGGTTCCCGGCCGGTGGCACGCCGTCGAGCAGCCGGCGGCCGTCCCGCTCGGTGATGTGCCAGGCCGTGCAGAGGGAGTCGCCCTGCGCGGAGCGCAGCAGCAGGAAGTCGTGGCCGTCGCGGTGCTCGACCCGGGCCTGCAACCGAGGGGCGTGCTCTCCCAGGCGGCCCAGATAGTCGGCGGCGTAGTCGTCGGAGACGGTGTCCGCGTCGAACAGGGCCTGGAAGCCGTCCGAGTCCCGGTCGGCGGCCGCCTTCTGGACCCTGTCGGCCAGCGCGGCCACGCTCGGCGCGCCGGGCGGGGGTTCCGTCGCGATCGAATAGCACACCACGCCCAGCCAGGTGCCCAGACCGACGATCAGCGCGATCACCGCAAGACGCGACTTGCTCGAACGCTTCGAGCGCCCTTCCGGCACTGCTCTTCCTCCCGACATGCCCTGTGTAGGGGACCACTCTCCCACGGCGGACGACCCGTGCGGACACGAGGCCCTAGGCTCCGGGCGTCCAGTGCGTGTTGGAGGGGCTGCCCCGAACGGCCTTCTTCACGCTTGCGACCACCGGCCCATGACCCAGGACCGGCGCGAGCCTGACCAGCGACCTGCGCACGGGGGAAGATGACATCGCGAGCGGACAGCGGACGCACGACGACGCGGAGGAGCGTGGGTGCCATGCAGCACGAGCGAGCGGGCAAGCCGGCCCGACCCGAGGACCTGATCGACGTGGCCCGGCTGGTGACGGCGTACTACGCGCTGCACCCCGACCCGGCCGAGGCGGGACAGCGGGTGGCGTTCGGCACCTCCGGACACCGCGGATCGTCCCTGGCGACGGCCTTCAACGAGGACCACATCGCCGCGACCAGCCAGGCCATCTGCGAGTACCGCGCGCGGCAGGGCACCGACGGCCCCCTCTTCCTGGGCGCGGACACCCACGCCCTGTCCGAGCCCGCGCGGGTCACCGCGCTGGAGGTCTTCGCGGCCAACGACGTCACCGTCCTCATCGACACGGCGGACGGCTACACCCCCACCCCGGCGGTCTCCCACGCGATCCTGACGCACAACCGCTCCCGCACCTCGGGCCTCGCCGACGGTGTCGTCGTGACCCCGTCGCACAACCCGCCCGGCGACGGCGGCTTCAAGTACAACCCGCCCAGTGGCGGCCCGGCGGGCTCGGAGGCGACCTCCTGGATCCAGGACCGGGCCAACGAGATCATCGCCGGCGGCCTGAAGGACGTGCGGCGCGTCCCCTACACCCGCGCGCTGGCCGCGCCCGGCACCGGCCGCTACGACTTCCTCGGCGCCTACGTCACCGATCTGCCGAGCGTGCTCGACCTCGACGCGATCCGGACCGCCTGCGTGCGCATCGGCGCCGACCCGCTGGGCGGCGCCTCCGTCGCCTACTGGGGCCGCATCGCCGAACAGCACCGACTCGACCTGACCGTGGTCAACCCGCTCACCGACCCCACCTGGCGCTTCATGACGCTGGACTGGGACGGCAAGATCCGTATGGACTGCTCCTCGCCGTACGCGATGGCCTCGCTCATCGGGCAGCGCGACCGCTTTCACATCGCCACGGGCAACGACGCCGACGCCGACCGGCACGGCATCGTCACCCCGGACGCCGGGCTGCTGAACCCCAACCACTACCTCGCCGCGGCCATCTCCTACCTCTACGCCCACCGCACCCGGTGGCCCGGCGAGGCGGGCGTGGGCAAGACGCTGGTCTCCTCCGGCATGATCGACCGGGTCGCCGCGGACCTCGGCCGTCGGCTGGTCGAAGTGCCCGTGGGCTTCAAGTGGTTCGTGGACGGGCTGATCGACTCCTCGCTCGGCTTCGGCGGGGAGGAGTCCGCCGGAGCGTCGTTCCTGCGCCGGGACGGCTCGGTGTGGACCACCGACAAGGACGGCGTCGTCCTGGCCCTGCTCGCCTCCGAGATCACCGCCGTCACCGACCGGACGCCGTCCCAGCACTACGCGGAACTCACCGCCCGCTTCGGCGAACCCGCCTACGCCCGCGTCGACGCACCGGCCACCCGCGAGGAGAAGGCCCGCCTGGCCAAGCTGTCCCCGGCCCAGGTCGCCGCCGACACCCTCGCCGGGGAACCGGTCACCGCCGTCCTCACCGAGGCGCCCGGCAACGGCGCGCCCATCGGCGGCATCAAGGTGACCACCGAGAACGCCTGGTTCGCGGCCCGCCCCTCGGGCACCGAGGACGTCTACAAGATCTACGCCGAGTCGTTCCGGGGCCCCGACCACCTCTCCCAGGTCCAGGACGAGGCCGCAAGCGTCGTCCACGCGGCACTCGGCGGGTGACGACGGCACCACGACAGCGGCGGAAGCGCGGGAGACAATCGGGATGAGTGGCCCGGCTCACATGGCATGACGAGGGCATGCCCGACACCATGGTCCTTTCACCGGCAGGCCGAAGGGATAGAGCATGTTCCGCAAGGTGCTGGTCGCCAACCGGGGCGAGATCGCGATCCGCGCTTTCCGCGCCGGCTACGAACTGGGCGCGCGAACCGTCGCCGTCTTCCCGTACGAGGACCGCAATTCGCTGCACCGGCTGAAAGCCGACGAGGCCTACCAGATCGGCCAGCCCGGGCACCCGGTCCGCGCCTACCTCTCCGTCGAGGAGATCGTCCGCGCGGCGCGCCGGGCGGGCGCGGACGCCGTCTACCCCGGCTACGGGTTCCTGTCCGAGAACCCCGAACTCGCCCGCGCCTGTCAGGAGTCGGGCATCACCTTCGTCGGACCGGACGCCGGCACGCTGGAGCTGACGGGGAACAAGGCCCGCGCGGTGGCGGCCGCCCGCGCGGCCGGCGTGCCGGTGCTCGGCTCCTCCGCGCCCTCCACCGACGTCGACGAACTGGTCCGCGCCGCCGAGGACATCGGCTTCCCCGTGTTCGTCAAGGCGGTCGCGGGCGGGGGAGGGCGCGGCATGCGCCGGGTGGAGGACCCCGCCGCGCTGCGCGAGTCCATCGAGGCGGCGTCCCGGGAGGCGGCGTCCGCGTTCGGCGACCCCACCGTCTTCCTGGAGAAGGCCGTCGTCGACCCGCGCCACATCGAGGTGCAGATCCTCGCCGACGGCCAGGGCGACGTCATCCACCTGTTCGAGCGTGACTGTTCGCTCCAGCGCCGCCACCAGAAAGTCATCGAACTCGCCCCCGCGCCGAACCTCGACCCCGCGCTGCGCGAGCGGATCTGCGCCGACGCGGTGCGCTTCGCCCGGGAGATCGGCTACCGCAACGCGGGCACCGTGGAATTCCTCCTCGACCGCGACGGCAACCACGTCTTCATCGAGATGAACCCGCGCATCCAGGTCGAGCACACGGTGACCGAGGAGGTCACCGACGTCGACCTGGTCCAGGCCCAGCTCCGCATCGCCGCCGGCGAGACCCTGGCCGACCTCGGGCTCTCCCAGGACACCGTCACCCTGCGCGGCGCCGCCCTGCAGTGCCGTATCACCACCGAGGACCCGGCCAACGGCTTCCGCCCGGACACCGGCCGCATCAGCGCCTACCGCTCCCCGGGCGGCTCGGGCATCCGCCTGGACGGCGGAACCACCCACGCCGGTACCGAGATCAGCGCGCACTTCGACTCGATGCTCGTCAAACTCACCTGCCGCGGAAGGGACTTCAAGGCCGCGATCGGCCGGGCCCGGCGCGCCGTGGCCGAGTTCCGCATCCGCGGGGTCGCCACCAACATCCCGTTCCTCCAGGCCGTACTGGACGACCCCGACTTCCAGGCCGGGCGGGTCACGACGTCGTTCATCGAACAGCGCCCGCACCTGCTGACCGCGCGCTCCTCCGCCGACCGCGGCACCAAGTTGCTCACCTACCTCGCCGACGTCACCGTGAACAAGCCCCACGGGGAGCGCCCCGAGGTGATCGACCCGGTCACCAAACTGCCGCCGCTGCCCGCGGGCGAGCCCCCCGCCGGCTCCCGGCAGAAGCTCGTCGAACTCGGCCCGGACGGCTTCGCCCGCCGCCTGCGCGAGTCGCCGACCATCGGCGTCACCGACACCACCTTCCGTGACGCGCACCAGTCGCTGCTCGCCACCCGGGTGCGCACCAAGGACCTCCTCGCCGCCGCCCCGATCGTGGCACGGACCCTGCCCCAGCTGCTGTCCCTGGAGTGCTGGGGCGGCGCCACCTACGACGTCGCCCTGCGCTTCCTCGCCGAGGACCCCTGGGAGCGCCTGGCCGCCCTGCGCGAGGCGGTGCCCAACATCTGCCTCCAGATGCTGCTGCGCGGCCGCAACACCGTGGGCTACACCCCGTACCCGACCGAGGTGACCGACGCCTTCGTCCAGGAGGCCGCCGCCACCGGCATCGACATCTTCCGCATCTTCGACGCCCTGAACGACGTGGGCCAGATGCGGCCGGCCATCGACGCCGTACGCGAGACCGGGACGGCGGTCGCCGAGGTCGCCCTGTGCTACACGGGGGACCTGTCCGACCCCTCCGAGCGCCTGTACACCCTGGACTACTACCTGCGCCTGGCCGAGCAGATCGTGGCCGCCGGAGCGCACGTCCTGGCCGTGAAGGACATGGCCGGGCTGCTGCGGGCGCCCGCCGCGGCCAGGCTCGTCTCGGCGCTGCGCCGCGAGTTCGATCTGCCGGTCCACCTGCACACCCACGACACCGCGGGCGGCCAGCTCGCCACCTACCTCGCCGCCGTCCAGGCCGGCGCCGACGCCGTGGACGGCGCGGTCGCCTCCATGGCCGGCACCACCTCCCAGCCGTCGCTGTCGGCGATCGTCGCCGCCACCGACCACTCCGACCGGCCCACCGGCCTGGACCTGAAGGCGGTCGGCGACCTGGAGCCGTACTGGGAGAGCGTCCGCAAGATCTACGCCCCGTTCGAGGCGGGACTGGCCTCGCCGACCGGACGCGTCTACCACCACGAGATCCCCGGCGGTCAGCTGTCCAACCTGCGCACCCAGGCGGTCGCGCTGGGCCTCGGCGACCGCTTCGAGGACATCGAGGCGATGTACGCCGCCGCCGACCGCATCCTGGGCCGCCTGGTCAAGGTCACCCCCTCGTCCAAGGTGGTCGGCGACCTCGCCCTGCACCTGGTCGGCGCCGGTGTGGCGCCGGAGGACTTCGAGGCGGCACCGGACCGGTTCGACATCCCCGACTCCGTGATCGGCTTCCTGCGCGGTGAGCTGGGCACCCCGCCCGGCGGCTGGCCCGAGCCGTTCCGCACCAAGGCGCTCAACGGCCGCGCGGACGCCAGGCCCGTCACCGAGCTCACCGCCGAGGACCGCACCGGCCTGGAGAAGTCCCGCCGCGCCACGCTCAACCGGCTGCTCTTCCCCGGGCCGACACGGGACTTCGAGGCCCACCGCCAGGCCTACGGCGACACCAGCGTGCTGGACAGCAAGGACTTCTTCTACGGGCTGCGCCCCGCCGACGAGTACGCCGTCGACCTCGAGCCCGGCGTGCGGCTCCTCATCGAGCTCCAGGCCATCGGCGAGGCGGACGAACGCGGCATGCGCACCGTGATGTCCACGCTGAACGGCCAGCTCCGCCCGATCCAGGTGCGCGACGCCGCGGCGGCATCCGACATCCCCGTGACCGAGAAGGCCGACCGGGCCAACCCCGGCCATGTTGCGGCGCCGTTCGCCGGTGTGGTGACCCTCGCGGTCGCGGAGGGCGACGAGGTGTCGGCCGGCGCGACCGTGGCCACCATCGAGGCGATGAAGATGGAGGCCGCCATCACCGCCCCCAGGGCCGGCCGGGTGACCAGGCTGGCCATCAACCGCATCCAGCAGGTGGAGGGCGGCGACCTGCTCGTCGAGGTGGGCTGAACCGGCCCCGCACGGCGCACCACCGGCCCGGCCGGTGGTGCGCCATGCCGTTTCCGCTGCCGGTGCCCGGGCGGAGGGCCGCCGGCGGCACCTGCCGGCGTCCATGCGGTCCGCTGCGCACATGCTCGCCTACAAGGCCCAGCGATACGGGCGGGGGAATCCCGGCTGGTGGCCGAGCCCGGCAGCCGGCGGCGTACGGCTACGCGGTGGCCGCTATTGACGCCCCGGGTGCGGTGACCGGCCCCGTTCCGCCGCCGACGAGCAGGCTCGCGCCGACCTCCGCCGGGCGATGCTGGCCGGCGAGCCGGTCGATGAGATCTTCGAGTCCTTCATCGGCCCGCTGGTCGAAAAGGCGGTCCCGGAATGGCGGACCCCCCTGGACGCCCTCCTTTCGCTGCCCGAGATCGGCGGCCGGGTCGGGTACTCGGGGATGACCGCCATCGGCATTCGGCTGGCGGTCCTCGAGCCGCGCATCGCGGCCGCCGGTTTCTTCGCCGGGGATTACGTGACCCGCGCCCAGCGCGAGGAGGCCCGGCAGGTCACCATTCCACTGCTGTTCCTGCTGCAGTGGGACGATGAAGGGAGCCCCCGGCAGCGGGCCCTGGACCTGTTCGACGCCTTCGGCACCAAGGAGAAGACGCTGCACGCCAATCTGGGCGGGCACACCGGCACCCCGTGGTTCGAGGTGGAGGACGGGGCCCGGTTCTTCGGCCGGCACCTGAAGACTGCCGCCCCTTCCCGTGCACGACAGAAAGACACACATTTGATGGACCTGTCCGCCTGGCACCGCGAGTTTGGCGCCGCCTGCTTCACCCTCGCCCCCACCACGCCCCGGAACCTGCTCACCGCGCTCGGTGTCACCACGGCGCCCGAGCCGGTCGGTGACCTCGTCAAAGAACTGCGGGACCATCACGAATACGCATGGTCGATGGAGAACATCGACGCCCCCGAAGACCAGGAAACACCCCAGATCGCCGCCGCGTGCCTCGATGGCGAATGGTCCGTCGCCGTCGAAGTCGACGGAATGACCGGTTACGTGGGCTGCGCCCGCCCGATGCTCAGGTCCCTGTCACAGTCCTTCGGCCGGGCCTGTAGCTGCTACTACGACACCGGAAACGCCCAGGTCTTCACCTCGACCGAAGGGGCGGGACCGGTAAGGGTCAACACCCTCAGCGGACGCCGGGACGCCGCACTGCCCCCCGAACAGGAGCAGGCCCTGACCGACGCCGGGTTCGCCGGAGGCGGCTTTCGCACCCTCGCCCCCCGCCTCCAGCAGATGCGCGACATCGAACGCCTCGATGTCGCCCTCAACGCCCTCACCGGCCGCCATCTGGCTGACTGCATCAATGCAGCCGACTGGATCGCAGGACAGACACACAGCCGTTAAGAGCTCGCGCAGATAGGCGGGGTCATGGTCGCCGGCTGGGACGCGTCGTCCCAGCGGTGGGTGGTCCAGGCGCGGCGGATCAGGCTGCGTACGGTGATGACGGCATCCGCGAGGTCGAAGAAGGCGTTGATGACGTCGATCCGGCGTTCGTAGCAGCGGGCCAGTGCCGACCGGCCATCGTCCTGTTCGAGTGCGAGTTTGACGTCTCGTTCAATTTGCCAGCGGGCGCTGGCGCTGCGTGGGGCGCGGACGGCGACGAGATGTACTACATGCGCAATAGCGGGTCGAGCGCCATCACGAACATCCACAGCCAGCTCACGAAGGTGTCCCAGGTCCTCGCGGCCCTGGGACCGGGCGCCGGCAGCACCATCACGATGTCTGTGGAGATCGGCCGAGGCAGCACCGGTGCCACGTACAACCGGATCCAGTCGCTCTTGAGGGCGATCCTGATCAGCCTGTGAGGAGCCTCATGCACACACCCCCTTCGAGGAACTGCCCCACGTCGCTGCTCTGACGAAGCATTACGTGCTGTATCAGGACGGCACGCTCGGGCTGATCGAGACGACCAGCGAGAAGCGACCCCGCCTGTCCAAGCCGGGCCAGTGTCTGACCGAGGAGCAGTATCAGGCGCGGCGTATGGCCTGGGAGGTGGGCGTCGCCGATCGCGTGGAAGCGCTCCAGGCGGAGGACGCGGCGCGCACCCTCAGCGACTGCCAGGCGCTCGTCGATGCCGGAATCGTCGCCGCCACGGCGCGCCGCCTGTCCGGGTATGAGGGACCGGAACCAGACACGGTCGGCGGGTCGGCTGAATAGACTTTTGCCGCCGCTGGTTGTGGGCCGGGCAACTTCCTCGCATCTCCTCGGCCGCACAGGGCAGTTCCTTGACGACTGGTACGGCGAGGAGGGGCGCCCCGGTGTCCCCGAGCTGCCGGGTGTCATGCAGCGCCTCGGTGACCTGGAGACCGGCCTGCGCCGCGTGCAGCACGAAGTGGGGCAGAACGGTGGCGGCAGCTTGCGGGACGCCGTCGACGAGGTCAACCGCCGTCTTGCCGCATGTGCCCCGATCCGGAGCCCAACCGCGCCACCTCGCTCGAGCAGTCGGCCGACCCGCCGACGGCGCCGTAGAGGCGAAATCCTCGACACGGAGGCGGACACCAACAACCCTTGGGTCGAACCGGCGCGGCGAGGAAGCGGGGAGTGCGGCCCGCAGCACGCTGAGACCTATGCCCGGCTCCTCGTGCTCTGGCGCGAGCGGCTCTGCGTACGTGATGGTGGGGCGAGCGCTGTCGCGACGCGCCGGTGAGCGCGAGTGCGGGGACCGGGGTCGAGGCTCCGCAGGATCGGGGGCTACCACACCAACCTCCCGAGAGAAGTTCGGGTCGAGTTCATGCGCGTGTGGAGTCGTGGTGCAAGCGGCATCGTACGTTCGGGCGATTCGCTGCGGGGCGTTCCCGCCATGAAGACGACTTCCAGCCTGGAGTGCACGATGCACACGCCTCACGACTCCCATCAGCACGTCCACGACCTGGCGCTCACGACGAGCCGTCGCGGCTTCCTCGGCCTCGGCCTGGGTGTCGCTGCCGCCGTCGCTGCGCCGGCCGCGTCCGCGTCCGCGCAGGGCAATCCGCTTCTGCGGTTCGGTGTGATCGCCGACTGCCAGTACGCGGACAAGCCCGACGGTCCCGTCCGCCTCTACCGGCGGTCGATCGCCAAGCTCCAAGAGGCCGTCGGCACACTGAACGAGTCCGACCTGCGTTTCGCACTGCACCTGGGCGACTTCGTCGACGAGTACCCGGAGAGCTTTGCGGCTGTCATGCCGATCTGGGAGAAGCTGAGGATGCCCAAGCGCCACGTACTCGGCAACCACGACTTCCAGATGCCGCGCGAGCAGGTGCTTGAGGCCCTCGCCATGCCGTCGTCGTACTACCAGTTCCGCCGTGACGGGTGGCGCTTCATTGTCGTCGACACGAACGACATCAGCACGTACGGCAACCCTGTGGGGTCTGAGAAGTACGGCCTGGCGCAGCGGATGCTCGCCGAGCTGCGGGCCGCAGGCAAGCCCAACGCGCAGACCTGGAATGGCGGCGTGGGCGCGGAGCAGCTCGCGTGGCTGGAGCAGACGCTCGCGCACGCCCACCGTAACGGCGAGAAGGTCGTGCTCAACGCGCACCACCCGATCTACCCGGTCAATGAGCACAACGCGTACAACGACACGCAGCTGATCGACCTCGTGACCTCGTACGACAACGTCGTGGCCTGGTTCAACGGGCACAACCACGCTGGGAACTACGGGTTCACGCGCGGCACGCACTTCGTCAACTTCAAGGGCATGGTCGACACCACGACCACCTCGTACGCGACGGTGCAGGCGTACGAGGACCACCTGCTGATCGAGGGCTTCGGCCGCGAGCCGAGCCGGATCGTCCCGATCGGGGCGCCGGCCTACGAGATCTGAAAGATCTCACCGGGGTGCTGCCGGCCGGCGACGGCCGGCAGACGGCGTGTCACACCCGGTACTTCCGGCCGTACACCAGCACCGACGTGATCGGCTGCGAGTTGGGCGGCGCGGTGAAGAACGTCATCGCCCTCGCGGCCGGCATTGCTTACGGCATGGGCCTGGGCGACAACCTGGCGGCCATGCTCATCACCCGGGGCCTGGCGGAGACCACCCGACTGGCGACGGCCATGGGCGGCCACCCGGCCACCCTCGCCGGGCTGTCCGGCCTGGGGGACATGGTGGCCACCTGCCTTCCCCGCTCTCCCGGAACCGCACCTTCGGCGCCCACCTCGGCCAAGGCATGACCGTCAACGAGGCCGCCGCCGCCACGCGGCAGACCACCGAGGGCGTCAAGTCCGCCGAGGCGGTCCTCGCACTGGCCGCGCTCATGACGTCGAGATGCCGATCACCGAGGTGATCTCGTCTCTGCTGCACGGCACGGTCACCCTCGACGAGGCCGCGGCCGCGCTGATGCAGCGCCCCCCTGAGCCGGAGTGCTGACGCGGGGCGGCTTTCGGTCAACATGGCGGCCATTGCGGGCCCGTGGAGCCGGCGAGGGGGTACGGGCTGGTCAGGGCACTGCGCGTTCCGGTGTTCCCGGTGGTGTTCCCACGGGAACAGGGACGACGGCCCGAGGCGGCCCGAGGCGGGTCGGAAGGGGCTGACGTGGGCCGAAGCGTGGAAGTTTGCGCAGGTCGGAGAGAAATAGCAGGTCAGAGCACATGTGAGGGGCCCTCTGCAGCCTTGTTCCGGCGGGCCGCCATCACCGCGTAGACGAGGACGCCCGCGAACAGGAACAGCACGCCCTGGTAGACCGCGGCGTACCCGGCGCCCGCGACGAGCCACAGCGAGAAGGCGGCCGCGCCGCCCGCCACCACGGCGTCGCGCACCAGCCGTGCCCGGTCGACCCGTTCGCGCCGCCCCGAGACGAGGTGGAAGATCTGCGCGGCGGTGGCCAGCAGGTACGGCACGGTCGCGGTGAACGTGGTGACGAGGACCAGGATCTCGAAGACCTTGGCTGAACCCGACGTGTAGTTGTAGACGGTGAGCAGCGAGGCGAGGACGACGGTGACGGCGACGCCGAAGGTCGGGACGCCGCGCCGCCGGCGCGCGAACGCGGCGGGGAACAGGCCGTCCCGGGCCGCGGCGTACGGGGTCTGCGCGCTCAGCAGCGTCCAGCCGTTGAGGCAGCCGGTCATCGACACCAGCGCGGCGAGCGCGACGGCCCACCCGCCCCAGGAACCGCCGAACATGGCGTTCACGGCGTCGGAGAAGGGCGCGGTGGACCGCACCAGGCGATCGTGCGCCACTGTGCCGAACACCGAGAGCGTGCCGAGCAGATAGACGAGTGCCGCGCCCGTGGTGCCGATCACGGTGGCCCGTCCCACGTTGCGCCGGGCGTCCTTGACCTCGCCCGCGCTGACCGCCGCGGACTCCACGCCGAGGTAGGAGAAGAGCAGGATCGCGGCGGCGGCTGACACCGCGCCGATCGCGCTGCCGCCGCCCGCGTGGAACGGGCCGAGGTTGCGTGGGTCGAAGAAGAACAGCCCGCCGACGGCGACGAGCAGCAGTGGCACGAACTTCAGCACGGTGGCGACGAACTGCACGGCGCCCACGTACCGGGTGCCCGCGAAGTTGGCGAGCGCGGGCAGCCACTGCAGGGCGAGCGCGGCCAGGCACGCCGTCCAGCGGTGGCCGCCCACCGGGACCAGCACGTCGAGGTAGCCGACGGCGGCGACGGCGAGCGCCGCGTTCGACACCCAGGTGGTGATCCAGTACGCCCACGCGGCGAGGAAGCCGGCGAAGTCGCCGAAGGCCTCGCGGGCGTACACGTAGGGTCCACCGGTGCGCGGGTTCCGCTCCGCGAGGCGGCCGAAGACCAGCGCCAGGGCGATGGCACCGAGGGTCAGCACACCGAAGGCGACCAGGCTGACCGTGCCGTACGGGGCGACGGAGGCCGGGAGCAGGAAGATCCCGCCGCCGATGATGTTGCCCATGACCAGGGCCGTGGCGACGGGCAGCCCGAAGCGCCGAGCGTGCCGGCCGGAGTTTTCGGTGGGGTCTTCGGCGGGAGTGTGGTCCGCGGGGGTCTCCCGCGGTGCCGGAGCCGACGGGACGGTTCCGGTGACGTGCATGGGGTGGTGCGCCTCTCTTCGAACTGGTGCCCGGGGTGGCCGGGACGGGCCCCATGGTCCGTCATGGCTCGACGCCGCACCAAATCACACGCTTTTGTCCTGTATGGATCGGTGCGGCACCGCAAAAGATGAGCCATCGCGCGCCCCGAGCCGCCAATCGTCCTGCGCCGTCTCCGTCGTCCGGCTCCAACGCGGACCCCTGGGCCGCGCTCTGCCGCCCCAACTGACCGTCACGATCCCACCACAGGGCCGACGCGGCATCTGCCGTTGCTGTCAACCCGGCCAGATGGTGTTGCTTTCGACCCCACCACATGTCCAAGGGGGATCATGCGCATCCGTGTCACCGCCGTTGCGGCCGCGGTCTTCGGCTGTCTCGCCCTGACCGGCTGCACCGGCGCCGCCGACCGCGAAACCACCGACAACGCCGAGCCCGCCACCACCCAGGGCGACGGCGACTCGACGGGCCACATCACCGAACGGGCCATCACCCCCTGGCCGTTCACCGTCGCCTCCGGCAACCTCGCCTGCGCCGACCAGGCCGTCACCTTCGTCACCGCCGAGGGTACCTACGGTCTCAACGCCCGCGCCCGGCAGAGGCACCCCGGGCCCGACCCCATCTGGGCCGGCGACCCCGACAACCCCGGCAAGAACATCTCCCTCGGCGCGGTCGTCAACCGCTGCCTGGAGCTCTGCAAGTAGTCCGGCACCGCCTTTCGCTCCGGGCGCCCCATCCCTGGCGCCCGTGGCGGCGGCCCGTGCTCGCCGGCCCCTGCCGTGCGGGCCGGCCGAACCCCGAGCGGATCACCCCACGACGACCGTGGCGCCGGCCCGGGTGAGGGCGGTGCGCAGGTCGGACGGGCAGGGCTTGTCGGTGATCAGGGTGTCGAAGCCGTCCAACCCGCACACGCGGTGGGCGGCCGTGCGGCCGAACTTGCTCGAGTCGGCCAGCACATAGCGGTGGGAGGCGTTGGCGAGCATGGCCCGCTTGGTGGCGACCTCGTCGAGGTGGAAGTCGGTGAGGCCGTAGGGGGCTATCCCGCCGGATCCGAGGAAGACGGCGTCCGCGCGCAGGTTGCCGAAGAACTCCACTGCCTGGGCGTTGGAGCAGGCGAGGTCGCCCGCCCTGAGCCGTCCGCCGCTGACCAGGACCTCCACCCGGGGGCGTGTGCTGACCTCCGCGGCCACGAGCAGGGACGGGGTGGCGATGACCCCGGCGTGGTCGGCGGGCAGTGCGCGGGCCACCTCCAGAGCCGTGGTGCCGACGTCGATGACGACGGTCTGGTTCGGCTCGATGAGCGCCGCAGCCGCCCGGCCGATGGTCTCCTTCTCCGCGGCGAGGCTGCCGCTGCGTTCGCTGAAGGGCGCTTCCTCCCCGACCGGTGCCTGGGCGCTGGTGGCGCCGCCGTGGACCCGGGACAGCTCGCCGCGCCGCTCGAGCAGGGCGAGGTCCCTGCGGACCGTTTCGTGGGAGACACCGAGCAGCGTGGTCAGGTCGTCGGTGGTGACGAACTTCAGCCGGGCGATCTCGGCGACGATTCTGCGGTGGCGCTCGGCGGCGAGCACGTCCCACCTCCTTGGAGAAGTGACCGTTTCTGTGGACCTGTGACTGCATTCTACGGTCGGCCGATGCCGGGTCAGGCCAAGCTCCCTCGGTCCCGCGTAGTCGCCGTGCACGGTAAAGGGCCTTGACGAGAGACGGGCAAGGCTCCACAATTCCAGCAACATTCAGTCAACAATCCACAAGAACGGTCAGGCGGGTGGGTTGCCGAGACCGCTTCGGCCACGGTCCTGTGCACCATCGCAGGCCCCGCCGCCCCACAGCGGACAGGCCCCGGCAGACCCCGCGCGGGGCGTGCCGCACAGCCGACCGAGTTCGGTTGCTCACGTTCACTGGCTCTCGCACTCCACGGCGGGGCACTCTGAAGCAGGGAAAAGAGTCATGGCACACGCAGAAGCAGGTCCCCACAGATCAGGAACAGTCGCCCCGGGCAAGGGTGAGTCCAAGCCGCAGATGGCGCGGGAGCTCGGCTGGTACGCCTCGTTCTCCGTGGCCTTCGGGTTCGTCTCCATCGCCACCGGCATCTTCACCACGTACGGCTCGGTGCTCGCGACCTCCGGCCCGCGGGGCATCTGGGCCTGGCCGATCTCCGTGATCGGCCAGCTCTCCATCGCCCTGGTCTTCGGCGCCCTCGCCGCCCGCATCCCGATCAGCGGCTACTCGTACCAATGGGTGTCACGGATCGTGGGCCCGGTATGGGGCTGGATCATGGGATGGATCTCGTTCGCCTTCCTGGGCGTGGTCCTGGTCGCCGTCGACTACACGATCGCCTCCACCATCCTTCCGGAGCTGTTCCGCTACGTCGGCACCACGCAGAACGCCTGGGTGATCACCGCCGGCGTCGTACTGCTCCAGGCCCTCCTCGTCGCCGCCTCCACACGCACCACCCACCGGGTCAACAATGTGGCCGTGACGGTGCAGCTCGTCGGCATGATCGCCCTGACCGTGCTGCTGTTCGCGGTGGGCGCCATCACCGGCAAGCTCGACCTCGGGCACCTCTTCGACACCGGTACCGTCCCCGAGAGCGGCTACTACGCCCTGGGCGGCGGCACCACGGCCGGACCGTTCGCCCTGGCGTTCCTGCTCGGCGCGTTCACCATCGTCGGCTTCGAGTCGGCCGCCAACCTGGCCGAGGAGACCAAGAACCCCGCCCGGGTCATCCCCAAGGCCATGGTCCAGGCCGTGCTCTCGCTGGGCGTGCTCGGCTTCCTGTTCCTGGTCGCGGTCACCGCGGCGGCCGGCCGGATCGACGGTGTCGGCGCGTCGGCCACTCCCGTGGCCACCGTCATCACCGCCGTGCTCGGCTCGGTCGTCGGGAAGATCCTGCTGGTCCTGGTCGTCGTGTCGATCTTCTCCTGCGGACTGGTGATCACCCTGAGCGGCACCCGCCTGGTCTACGCGATGTCCCGCGACGAGCGGTTCCCCGGCTGGCGGCTGCTGGGGCGCCTCGACCGGCGCACCGCCACGCCCCTGAACGCCTCGGTATTCATGATGCTCATCGCGCAGATCATCCTCGCGGTCTTCTCCCGCTCCACCGACGCGCTGTTCCAGCTGTTCTCCGCCGGAACCCTGCTGCCCGCCCTCATCTACGCCGGAACCGTCGCGATGTACGCCATCAAGCGCCGTTCGCTGCCCGCGTCCCAGGGCTTCTCACTGGGCCGCTGGGAAGTACCGGTGCTGGTCGTCGCGGGTGTCTGGCTGGTGTACGAGCTGCTGATCTTCCGGGATGCTTCCTTCCGTGCACCGTGGACCTACGTTCTCGTGCTGTTCGCGATCGGTGCGGTCTACTTCGCCGGTCTGCTGGTCCGGCGCGGACGGGACGGGCTGACCATGCCGGACATGGCCGACGTCGACCGCGCCCTGGACGCCGCCGACCCGACGTCCGCGGGCCCCGCCACGGAAGGGAGCGCACGGTGACCGCGATCCTCGCCATCGACCAGGGCACCTCGGGCACGAAGGCCATCGTCGTCGACCCCGAGGAAGGCACCGTCGCCATCGCGGAGGAGACCGTCCGCCCCACCTACCTGAACGGCGGAGGGGTCGAGCAGAACCCGCACGAGCTGCTCGACTCCGTCCTCAACGCCGGTCGCCGCGCGGTGAGCGCGGCCGGCCGTCCGATCGCCTGCGTGGCCCTCGCCAACCAGGGCGAGACGGTCCTGGCCTGGGACCCGGCGACCGGAACACCCCTCACCCAGGCGCTCGTGTGGCAGGACCGGCGCGCGGAGAGTGTCTGCGACGAACTGGCCGAGCACGCCGAGAGCATCGCCCGGCGCACCGGCCTCGTCCTCGACCCGTACTTCTCCGCACCCAAGATGGCCTGGCTGCGGCGCAACCTCACCCGCGACGGGGTGGTGACGACCACCGACACCTGGCTGGTGCACCACCTCACGGGGGAGTTCGTCACCGACGCCTCCACCGCCAGCCGCTCACTCGTCCTCGACCTGGACACCGCCGCCTGGGACCAAGGACTCCTGGACCTGTTCGGTCTCGGCGACGAGCGGCTGCCCCGCATCGCCGCCTGCGACGAGATCGTCGGCACCACCCGGGCCTTCGGCCAGGAGGTGCCGGTGGCCGGGCTGATCGTCGACCAGCAGGCGGCCCTGGTCGCGGAGCGCTGCCTGGAGCCGGGCACCGCGAAATGCACGTACGGCACCGGCGCCTTCCTGCTGGCGAACACCGGTCTCAACCCGGTGCGCTCCAGCGCCGGCCTGACCACCTCGGTGGCCTGGCGGGCGGCCGGACGGACGCCGTACTGCGTGGACGGCCAGGTCTACACCGTCGCCTCGGCGGTGCGCTGGCTCCAGGACCTCGGCCTCATCCAGTCCCCGACCGACCTGGACACGCTGGCGGCGGCCGACGCCGAGGGCGTGCTGTGCGTGCCCGCGTTCGCCGGCCTCGCCGCGCCCTGGTGGACACCGGAGGCCACCGCCTCCTTCACCGGCATGACCCTGGCCACCCGACGCGAACACCTCGTCCTGGCCGTGCTCCAGGGAATCGCCGCGCAGGTCGCCGAGCTGGGCACCCTGGTCGCCAAGGACCTCGGCCGGCCCCTGACCCGACTGCGCGCGGACGGCGGACTGACCAACTCCGCCGTCCTCATGCAGGCCCAGGCCGACATCGCGCAGATGCCGGTCGACATCTACCCCCACGCCCACGCCACCCCCCTGGGGGCGGCCGCACTGGCCCGCTGCGCCCTCGATCCGGCGCTCGGGCTCGAAGAAGCCGTCGGCGACTGGCAGCCGACCACCGTTTACGAACCCCGCTGGTCCGCCGACCGGGCCCAGGAGTTCCGCACCGCATGGGCGCAGGCCGCGACGGCCCGCGCCGCCGAGGGAGACCATTCATGACCGCCACCCCGCACCGCCCCCACGACGGCGTCTTCGACGTCGCGGTGATCGGCGGAGGCATCGTCGGCGCGGCGATCGCACGCGAACTGTCCGGCTACGACGTCCGCGTCGCGCTGCTCGACGCCCGCGACGACGTCGGCGACGCCACCAGCAAGGCGAACACCGCGATCCTGCACACCGGCTTCGACGCCAAACCCGGCACGCTCGAATCCCGTCTGGTCGCCCGCGGCTACCACCTGCTGAGCGCCTACGCCGAAGCCACCGGCATCCCCGTCGAACACACCGGTGCCGTGCTGGTGGCCTGGACCGACGAAGAACTCCACGCGCTGCCCGGCCTGAAGGAGAAGGCCGAGGCCAACGGCTACACCCGCTGCCGGATCATCGACGCCGACGACGTCTACCGACTGGTCCCCGACCTCGGCGAGGGAGCGCTGGGCGGGCTGACCGTGCCGGACGAGTCCATCATCTGCACCTGGACCACGAACCTCGCCCTGGCCACCGACGCCCGGCAGCGCGGCACCACGATCCTGCTCGAACACGCCGTGACCGGCGTCGACGAAGGGGCCGAGGCGACCACACTGCACACGCCGGCCGGTGACGTGCGGGCCCGCTGGGTGGTGAACGCCGCCGGTCTCGGCGCCGACCACCTCGACCGGCTGTTCGGCCACGACCGCTTCACCGTCACGCCACGCCGCGGTGAGCTGTTCGTCTTCGACAAGCTCGCCCGTCCCATGGTGAACAAGATCGTGCTTCCGGTGCCCACCTCCCGGGGCAAGGGCGTACTGATCTCGCCGACCATCTACGGCAACGTCATGCTCGGCCCGACCGCCGAGGACCTCACCGACCGCACCGACACCGCCACATCGGAAGACGGCTTCGACTTCCTGCTCACCAAGGGCGAACGCCTCATGCCGCGCCTGCTGGCCGAAGAGGTCACCGCCAGCTACGCCGGGCTGCGCGCCGCGATCGACCGCTCCGACTACCTCATCGAGGCCAGTCCTGAGCAGCGGTACCTCCTCGTCGGCGGGATCCGCTCCACCGGCCTGACCGCCGGCATCGCCATCGCCGAACACGCCCGCACCCTGCTGGAGGAGGCCGGCCTGGCCCTGCGTCCGCGCGGCGACCTGCCCGAGCCACCGCGGATGCCCAACATCGGCGAAGCCACCCAGCGCCCCTACCAGGACGCCGACCTCATCGCCCGCGACCCCGCCTACGGCACCGTCGTCTGCTTCTGCGAACGGGTCACCGAGGGCGAGATCCGCGACGCCTGCCACGCCCCGGTACCCGCCCGCAGCCTGGAGGGACTGCGCCGTCGCACCCGCGCGATGAACGGCCGCTGCCAGGGCTTCTTCTGCGGCGCGGCCGTCGCGGCCCTGCGCGAGAAGCACCACACCAACGACGGCTGCCGCAGCCAGCACAAGGACAACCGATGACCCACCAGCCGCCCCTGACCACGCCCGACGTCCTCATCATCGGCGGCGGGCCCGCGGGCCTGACCGCCGCCTCCGAACTGGCCGGACGCCAGGCCTGCCGTGTCCTCGTCGTAGACCGGGAGCAGGACGCCGGCGGCATCCCCCGGCACAGCGACCACACCGGCTACGGCCTGCGCGACCTGCGCCGCGTGATGTCCGGCCCCGCCTACGCCCGCCACCTCGTGCGCCAGGCCACCGGGGCCGGAGCCGAGATCCGCACCCGCACCATGGTCACCGGCTGGGCCGACGAGCACACCGTCGACGTCACCAGCCCCGACGGCCGCTACCGGATCCGGCCGCGGGTCATCGTGCTGGCCACCGGCGCCCGCGAACGGCCCCGCACCGCACGCCGCATCCCCGGCGACCGCCCCCACGGCGTCTACACCACCGGCCAGTTGCAGAACCTCGTCCACCTGCACCACCAGCCCGTCGGCAAGCGGGCCGTCATCGTCGGCGGCGAACTCGTCAGCTGGTCCGCGGCCGTCACCCTGCGCGAGGCCGGCTGCACCCCCGCCCTCATGGTCAGCCAGTACCCGAAGGCGGAGTCCTACGCCGCCTTCAACGCGGCCGGACGCACCGTTCTGCGCGTCCCTGTCGCCACCCGCACCCGCGTCACCCGCGTCATCGGCAAGGGACGCTGCCAGGCCGTGGAGATCGAGCACCTCGACACCGGCCGGCGCCGCACGGTCGCCTGCGACACCGTCGTCTTCACCGGCGACTGGATCCCCGACCACGAACTCGCCCGCTCCGCCGGCATCATCCTCGACGAAGGCACCCTCGGTCCCCTCACCGACACCGCGCTGCGCACCAGCCGCCCCGGCGTCTTCGCCGCCGGCAACCTGCTGCACCCCGTCGACACCGCGGACGTCGCCGCCCTCGACGGCAGGCACGTCGCCCGGCAGGTCGTCCACCACCTCAACGGCGAGGACCGGCCGGCCGAGGGCGTCCGTCTGATCGCCGACGCCCCCTTCCGCTGGGTCGCCCCCCAGATCCTGCGGCCGAACGACCCCGCACCCGCCCGCGGGCGCCTGCTGCTGTGGACCGACGAGTTCGTCCGCTTCCCCGAAGTGACCGTCCGCCAGGACGGACGGACCCTCGCCCGCCGCACCCTCGCGTGGCCGGCCGCCCCCGGCCGCGTCTTCCGCGTCCCCGCCGGACTGCTCGGCGACGTCTCGTCCACCGGAGGCCCGGTCCACATCGGTCTGCGCTGACCCCGGGCCGGCCGGTCGCGGGCACCGCGGTGTCCGTGTGGGGAATGTCGCTCTCTCCCGGGTGAACCGTTTGCTGCTGACATGAGTGAGCAAGCGGTCCCAGGGACGTCTGCGCGCCCAGGAGACGCCAGGAGACGCCCAGGAGACGCCCGGGAGAGAGGAGACCCAGATGGTGGACAAGGAAGCCGGCGCCGCCGCGGCGGATGCCGATCCCGAGGCTCTCAAGCGCCACCGCACGCTGTTCAGGGCCGTCAGACGGCGCCGGAACCCTCCACTGCGGCGCACGGACATCACCGTCACCGACGAGGCCGCCGTGCAGCGGGCCGTGAAGGCCGCCTCGCTCGGCAACGCCATGGAGTGGTTCGACTTCGGCATCACGACCCCTCTGGTGATCACCGCGCTGATCTCGGTCACGGGCAGCGACCTGATGCCCGCCCACTACTCCATGGCCGCGGCGCTCGTCGGCGTGATCTCGGTGGCGTGCATGAAGGAGACGGCACGCCGACCGCTGGAGGGCTCCCCGCCGTCCGTGGCGACCCCGGAGGAAGCCGCGGAACTGGTCGAGAGCCAGGCCCCGGTGCCCAAGTTCTGACCGGCCGGCGCGAGACGGCTCGTCACCGGCCCCCGGAAGCCAGGGCGTGCGGGCAGCCGGGCCCGGACCCGGCCCGAGGGGCCCGGGCCCCTCCGCGTACCATCAGCGGGCCCGTCCCGTCAGCAAGGAGTCCCGAGCCCGTGACCTCCGTCGTCGCGCCGTCCACGGCTGCCGGTCTGCCGGCCCCGGGGTGGCTGACCCGTACCGAGGACGGGCTGCGGCTGCCCGCGCTGCTGTGGGACGCCGGCCCGGGATGGCGGATGATCAGCAACGCCGTGCTCGGCGGCGGCCTCGGAGAGCGCGGCTGGGTCCTCAACGCGCAGGTGGCCCACGGCTATCGGCGCACCGATCCCGAACGCCACCTCGCCGACCTGGCCGACGCGGCAGGACTGCACGGCGCGGGAGTGGGCCTGATGACCGCCGCCGACATCACGGCTCACGGCAGCGCGGCCGACGGTGGCGCCACCGCGGTCGCCACCGCGGGCGTCCGGGTGCGGGGTTGGGCCGCTTCCCCGTCACCGGGAACCGACGGCCCGAACGCGCCGGGCACGATCAACGTCGTCGCCGCGCTCCCGGCCGCCCTGTCGGACGCCGCACTGGTCAACGCCGTGGTCACCGCGACCGAGGCCAAGGTCCAGGCGTTGCTGGAGGCGGGCTACGACTGCTCCGGCACCCCCACCGACGCCGTGTGCGTGGCCGCCCGCACCCCGGGCGCCGACGACGAACTCCACACCTTCGCCGGGCCACGCTCGCTCTGGGGCGCCCGCCTGGCGCGCGCCGTTCACGGGGCGGTGCGGGCGGCCCTTCCCGTTCCCGGGGAGTGATTGACATCGGTTCAGACTCGCACCGTGCGTGAGCCGCCCGGACGGCGCTGCTGCAACTGCCCACGGATACCGGGTTCCTGCGGCGGACGTGAGTGCCGGTCGGCCGGGTCCTCCTCGAAGGAGTGTCTGGCGTCGCCGCGGCGCAGGATCGGCAGCACCGAGCGCCGGCGGAGGTCTTCCATGAGGAAGGCGGATCCGGCGTGGAGGGCGAGCCCCACCAACAGCAACGCGGCCGCGGCGTCGGCGAGTTCGAACGCGTGCGGGGCGCCCAGCTGGTAGGCCGCCGCCACCGCCGAGCGCACCGTCGAGACGGTGAGGACCACGCCGAGCAGTGTCTTGCCCATGAAGGCGGCCGCCGCCAGCGGCAGGAGCATCAGGGCGAAGGCGCTGAGGTAGATGCCGAGCGTGACGCTCGTCTGCTGGGCGGGAGCGACGATGTGCAGGGTCCCCAGCGCCGCCCACGACGTGGCGAACAGTCCGAGCGCGGCCGCCGCTTTGGTGTCCCGGGTCAGGAAGGCCATCACCGCGGCGAGGAACTCCAGCGGGAACACGAACACCGCCAGGACGATGCCGGCCGCGCGGACCTGATCGCCGGTGATCAGACCGAGCCCGCTCCCGGCCAGCAGGGCCATGCCGATGCCGAAGGAGAAGAATCCCAGCGGCAGGGGATTGCCGTACGGACGGACGGTGACGGTGGCGGCCTGCGGACCGTCGCCACGAGGGCACGTCGTTCCCGTCATGCACCCCCGCGTACCCGTCCGTACAGGGCGAAAACGACCAGTCGGCGCGGTCCGGCCGGGTCCGCTCAGGTGCGCCTCAGCTGTCGAAGTCGACGGTCAGGGAGTCGGACACGGGGAACGTCTGGCAGGTCAGGACGTAGCCGGCGTCGACCTCGGAGGGCTCCAGCGCGTAGTTGCGGCGCATGTCGGCCTCGCCGTCGGTGACCAGGGCACGGCAGGTGCCGCACACACCGCCCTTGCAGGCGAAGGGCATGTCCGGGCGCACCCGCGTCGCCCCGTCCAGGATCGTCGTCTCGCGCGAGAGCGGGGACGTGGTGGAGCGGCCGTCGAGCGTGATGGTGACCTGGCTGACCGGGCCGTCGCCCGTGGCGTCCTCGTGGCGGACCGTGCGGATCGGCTCGTCGTCGGCGAAGAACAGTTCCTGGTGGACGCGGTCCGCCGGGACGCCGAGGTCACCGAGCAGCTTCTGCGCGTCGCGGACCATGCCGTGCGGGCCGCACAGCCACCAGTGGTCCGCGCCCTTCACGTCGACGAGCCCGTCGATCAGCGCGGTCAGACGCTCGGTGTCCAGGCGCCCCGAGAGGAGTTCGGCCTCGCGCGGCTCGCGGGACAGGACGTGCCCGAGCTGGAATCGGGTGGGGTAGAGGTCCTTCAGGTCGGCGAGTTCGTCGGCGAACATCACGGTGTCGGTACGGCGGTTGCCGTAGAAGAGGGTGACCCGGGAGCGGGAGTCGGCGGCCAGGACGGACTCGGCGATGGACATCATCGGGGTGATGCCGGAACCGGCGGCGATCAGGACGTGGTGGCCCGGTTCGGCGAGGTCGGGGGTGAAGGCGCCGGTGGGGGCCATCACCTCGATGGTGTCGCCGGGGCGGACCTCGTCGACCAGCCAGGAGGAGAACAGGCCGCCGGGCACCACCCGCACGCCGATGCGGGGGCGGGCGCCGACTGGGGAGCAGATGGAGTACGACCGGCGCTCGTCGCGCCCGTCGACCTCGCGGCGCAGCGTGAGCGACTGGCCCGGCCGGTAGGCGAACTCCTGCGCCAGCTGCTCGGGTACGTCGAAGCTGATGGCGGCCGCGTCCGCGCACAGCGGCTGCACCGCGGCGACCCGCAGCGGGTGGAAGGCCGGACGGCGGCGCCGCGCGGGGGCGGCGGACACTTCGGTCTCCGTCGCGGTGGTGGTCGGGGCCATCAGATCTCCTTGACGTACTCGAACGGCTCGAGACAGCTGCGGCAGCGCCACAGTGCCTTGCAGGAGGTGGCGGCGAAGCGGGACGTCTCCTCGGTGTCCGACGACCCGCAGCGCGGACACGCCACCGCGCGCCGGGTGGCGGCCAGCTCCAGCGGAACGGGTCCGCCGGCACGCCGGGGCGCGCTGCCGGGAGGCGCGATGCCGGCCTCGGTGAGCTTGCGCCGGCCCTCGGCGGTGATCCAGTCCGTCGTCCACGGCGGGTCGAGGACGGTACGGATCTCCACCTGCGTGAAGCCGGCCGCACGCAGCCGCGCGGCCACGTCGGCCCGCATCTCCGCCATCGCGGGACAGCCGGAGTAGGTGGGGGTCAGCCCGGCGACGACCGTGCCGTCCGGCCGCAGCTCGACGGTGCGCAGCACGCCGAGGTCGGCCAGGGTGAGCATGGGCAGCTCCGGGTCCGGAACCTGCTCGGCCACGTGCCGCGCGCGCCTCTCGTCCAGTGCTGTCACCATGTCGCCTCCGGGTGCGCGCGGGCCACGCTCTGCAGTTCCTCCAGCAGAGGGGCCAGGTGCTCGGTGTGGTCGCCTTCCCTGCCCCGACCGGGCAGCGCCTCGGTCTGCGGCAGCTCCAGCCCGGCGGCGTCGAGGACCTGCCCGAGCACGGCCGTCGTCTCCTCCCGCACGTCCGCCGGGTCGACGCCGAAGCCCGGTCGCGGCGCGAAGAGTTCGGCCGTGTACGGGGCGACGGCGGCCAGCGCCGCCCGCATCCGCCGGTGGGACTCCTCCGTGCCGTCGCCCAGGCGCACCACCCAGTCCGCCGCGAACTGCCGGTGGTAGGCGAGTTCGTTGACGCCCTTGGCCGCGATCGCCTTGAGGACCGGGTCCTGCGTGGTGGCGGCGAGCCGCTGGAAGAGGGCCAGGCGCCAGCAGGACAGGACCAGCAGCCGGGTGACGGAGAACGCGAAGTCGCCGTTGGGGAGTTCGGCGAGCCGGACGTTGCGGAAGTCCGCCGCGTCCCGGAAGTAGGCGTAGGCGTCCTCGTCCCGGCCGGTGCCGTCGACCTGGCCGGCGCGTGCGTACAGCAGCCGTGCCTGGCCGAGCAGGTCGAGGCCGATGTTGGCCAGGGCGACCTCCTCCTCCAGCTCCGGGGCCCGGGTGCACCACTGGGCCAGGCGCTGCGCGCCGACCAGGGCGTCGTCCCCGAGGGCGAGGCAGTACGCGGCCAGCTCGGCGGGTTCGACCGTGTCCGGCACGGTGGTGTCGACGCCGTGCAGCGGGTCCTCGAAACCGGTGCCGAAGGCCCAGCGGGCGTCCGACTCCCCGTGGTCCTCGGCCAGGGACAGGTAGACGTGGTCGTCGGTGACGTCGCTCATGTCCGTCCTGCTCCTAGATGTGGGGGACATCGTCGGGGATGTCGTAGAAGGTGGGGTGCCGGTAGACCTTGTCGGCGCTGGGCGCGAAGAACGGGTCCTTCTCGTCGCGGGTGGAGGCGGCTATGTGCTCCGAGCGCACCACCCAGATGCTCACGCCCTCGTTGCGCCGGGTGTACAGGTCGCGGGCGTGGCTGAGCGCCATGGCGTCGTCAGCCGCGTGCAGCGAGCCGACGTGCACGTGGTTCAGGCCCCGCTTGCCGCGGACGAACACCTCGTACAGCGGCCAGCTGTCCTTCGTGCCCTCGGTGTTGCTCATGCCGCCGTTCCTTCCTCGTTGTTCCGGGCGTCCCTGGTGGCCCTGGACCGGGCGGCCCGCTTGGCCGCGTGCGCGGACGCCGCCTCACGCACCCAGGCGCCGTCCTCGTGCGCGGCCCTCCGCCGTGCCACGCGCTGCTCGTTGCAGGGCCCGTCGCCGCTGATCACGCGCTTGAGCTCGGACCAGTCGGGGGTGCCGAAGTCGTGGCGGCCGCGCTCCTCGTTCCAGCGCAGCTCGGGGTCGGGCAGGGTGACACCCAGCTTGGCGGCCTGCGGGACGGTCATGTCGACGAAGCGCTGACGCAGTTCGTCGTTGCTGTGCCGCTTGATCTTCCAGGCCATCGAGGCGGCGGAGTTGGGGGAGTCGCCGTCGGGCGGGCCGAACATCATCAGGGACGGCCACCACCAGCGGTTCACCGCGTCCTGCACCATCTCGCGCTGGGCGTCCGTGCCGCGCATCATCGTCATCAGCAGCTCGTAGCCCTGCCGCTGGTGGAACGACTCCTCCTTGCAGATCCGCACCATGGAGCGGGCGTAGGGGCCGTACGAACTACGGCACAGCGGCACCTGGTTGCAGATCGCCGCGCCGTCGACGAACCAGCCGATCACGCCGACGTCCGCGAAGGTCGGCGTCGGGTAGTTGAAGATCGACGAGTACTTCTGCCGGCCCTCGATGAGGCGGTCGGTGAGGTCCGCGCGGTCGGCGCCCAGGGTCTCGGCCGCCGAGTACAGGTACAGGCCGTGGCCGGCCTCGTCCTGGACCTTCGCGAAGAGAATGGCCTTGCGGCGCAGCGAGGGCGCCCTGGTGATCCATTCGCCCTCGGGCTGCATCCCGATGATCTCCGAGTGGGCGTGCTGCGCGATCTGGCGGATCAGCGTCTTGCGGTAGCCCTCGGGCATCCAGTCCCGGGGCTCGATCCGCTGGTCCTTCGCGATCGTCGCGTCGAACTGCTCCTGGAGCCGCTGCTCCGCGCTGTCGCCGCTCGACACTGCGCCGTGTGACGTGGTCATCGATACCAGCTTCCCTACCGACCATTCGTTCGGGTAATAGTCTGTCGAATTTTCCCGGTCCCGGCAACCCCTGATCGGGGATCGCCGGGACCGGGACGCGGCCGTCGGCGGTACGGCGGCCGCCGCCGCGTTCAGCGGTCCTCGGCGCAGCGAGCCTTTGCTCAGCGGCCCTCGAAGGACGGCTTCTCCTTGGCGAGGAAGGACCGCACGGCGCGGCGGTGGTCGGCGGTGGCGCCGAGGCGCTCCTGGGCCGCCGCCTCACGCTCCAGCACCGCGCTCAGCCCCGCCCCGGTCGCCGCGTGCCGCAGCAACGCCTTGACCTCGCCGTACGCGGCGGTGGGCCCCGCCGCCAGCCGCCGAGCCAGCGCCAGCCCCTCGGTCGCCGCCTGCCCGTCGGGCACGACCAGGTGCACCAGCCCCAGCCTCTGTGCGACCTCGGCTTCCAACCGGTCGTCGAGCAGCATGAGGAAGGCGGCAAGCGACGGGCCGACCGCCTGGGACAGCGACAGGCTCAGACCGCTGTCGGCGGCCAGTCCGATCCCGGTGAACGCGGTCGCGAAGCGCGCGCCTTCCGACGCCACCCGCACGTCGGCGCACAGCGCGAGCCCCAGCCCGGCCCCGACGCACGCTCCCTCGACCGCCACGACCACCGGCAGGGGCAGCGCGTGCAGCGCTTCCACCAGCGGGTTGTACTCGGCGCGCACCACGGCGAACGCCGACTCCGGGCCGTGCTCGAGGGCCTCGGCGTGTTCCTTGAGGTCCTGTCCGACGCAGAAGTTCCGGCCCTGGGCGGTCAGCAGCACCGCGCGGACCGGCTCGCCGTCCCCGTCGCCGGCCACCCGGCGGACGGCGGCCAGGAGCCCGGACCGCAGGGCCGCGTCGAGCGCGTTGCCCGCGGCGGGCCTGCGCAGTTCGATGACCGCGACGCCGTCCTCGACGCGGTAGCCGACACCCTGCCCCGCCGCGTCGGGCGAGGCCGCTTCCGGCGGGGTCACTGCCATGTGTAGAACCCCTGCCCCGACTTGCGGCCCAGTTCGCCCCGGGCGACCTTGTCGCGCAGCAGCTGCGGCGGGGCGAACCGCTCTCCGAGCGTGGCGTGCAGGTATTCGGCGATGGCCAGGCGGACGTCGAGCCCGACCAGGTCGGTCAGGCGCAGCGGACCCATGGGGTGCTTGTAGCCGAGGCTCATCGCGTCGTCGATCGCCTCCGGCTCCGCCACCCCCTCCTCGACCATGCGGATCGCCTCCAGGCCGAGCGCCAGGCCGAGACGGCTGCTGGCGAAGCCGGGGGAGTCCTTGACGACGACGTCCTTCTTGCCCAGCGCGTGGGTCCAGTCCAGGGCGGCCCGTACGACCTCGGGCGAGGTGTCCGGCGCCACGACGATCTCGATCAGTTTCGAGGCGGGCACGGGGTTGAAGAAGTGCATGCCCAGGAAGCGGCCCGGCGCCTTCAGCGCCGAGGCCAGTTCGGTGACCGACAGGGAGCTGGTGTTGGTGGCCAGCACGGTCGTGCCCTCCACCGCCGCCTCGGCCGCGGCGAGCAGCCCGGCCTTCAGCGCCACGTTCTCGGGCACGGCCTCGACGACCAGCTCGGTGCCCGGCGCCAGCCCGTCCACGGACTCCACGGCCGTGACCCGGGCGAGCACCTGCTCGGCGGGCTCGGCCAGGCGGCCGCGCTCGGCGGCGCGCCGCAGCCCGGTGGCGATCCGGTCCACGGCGGCGGCCGCGGCCTGCGCGCCGTTCTCCACGACGGTCACCGACGAGCCGGCGGCGGCGAACGACTGCGCGACGCCGGCTCCCATCCGGCCGCCGCCGATCACACCGACGACGGCGGGCACGCTCGGACTGCTCATGCCTTGCTCCTGTTCTTCTTCGCCAGAAAACGCGTCATGCGGTCCTGTTTGTCCTGACCCTCGAAGAGCACGGCCTGCGCCAGGTCGTCGGCCACCGGGTGCGCGCCCGGCGCGTCGACGACGAGCTTGGTCAGACGCAGCGCGGTGGCGGAGGACCGCGCCATGCGGTCCAGCAGCGCGTGCGCCTCGTCCAGCAGCTTCTCCGCCGGAACGACGTCGATGACCAGGCCCGCGGCCAGGGCCGCCCGGGCGTCCAGGTTCCGCCCGGCGAGCAGCACCTGCTTGGCGACCGACTCGCCGACCAGCTCCGGAAGCCGCCAGCACGCCCCGGCCGCCGCCAGGATGCCGAGCCCCGGCTCCGGATTGCCGAAGACGGCGTCGGGTCCCGCGATACGGATGTCGCAGGCGTAGGACAGTTCCGCCCCGCCGCCCAGCGCCCAGCCGTCGACGGCGGCCACGGTCGGCATCGGCAGCCTGCGCACCCGCTCGAACAGACGGCTGTTGATCCCCTGGAGCGCCTCGTCCCGGCCCCGCCGCAGCAGCTCCGCGATGTCCGCGCCGCCCGCGAACACGTTGCCGTGGCCGGTGAGCAGCAGCAGCTTCGGGTCGTCCTCCAACAGGTCGCAGACCGCGTGCAGTTCACGGATCATGAGCCCGCTGATCGCGTTGCGCGCCTCGGGGCGGTGCAGGGTCACCACGACCCGGTCCTCGCGCTCCTCGACGAGCAGCGTCTCGTAGGCGTCCCGGCTCATACCCGCTCCACCAGCATCGCCACGCCCTGCCCCACGCCCACGCACAGCGTCGCCAGGCCACGGCGGGCGTCCTCGCGCTCCAGGCGACCGAGCAGCGTGAGCAGGATGCGGGCGCCGGAGCAGCCCAGTGGATGGCCGAGCGCGATGGCACCGCCGTCGGCGTTGACCCTGTCCTCGTCCAGCTTGAGCCGGCGTACGACGGCCAGGGCCTGCGCGGCGAAGGCCTCGTTGAGCTCCACGGCGTCGAGGTCGGCGGTCTGCCAGCCGGCGCGGTCCAGCGCCTTCCGCGTGGCGGGGACCGGGCCCAGGCCCATGAGGTTGGGCTGCACCCCGGCCGAGGCGGAGGTGACGACACGGGCGCGCGGGGTGAGCCCGTACCGGTCGACGGCCGCCGCACTCGCCACGACCAGGGCCGCCGCCCCGTCGGACAGCGGGGAGGACGAGCCCGCGGTGACGATGCCGTCCTTGCGGAAGATGGTGCGCAGGGAGCCCAGCTTCTCCAGCGTGGTCGACGGGCGCGGCCCCTCGTCGCGCTCCACCAGGCCGTCCTTCACCGGGACCGGGACGATCTCGCGGTCGAAGTGCCCGGCCTCCTGCGCGGCGACGGCCCGCCGGTGGCTGCGCAGCGCGAAGGCGTCGGAGTCGGCGCGGGTGATGCCGTCGAGGGTGGCGACCTCCTCGGCCGTCTCACCCATCGACAGGGTCGTCTTCACCGTCTCAGGGCCTGCCCCGGCGGGCACCGCGCGGTCGGCGGCCGCGAAACGCGGGTTGGTGAAGCGCCAGCCCAGGGACGTGTCGTGCAGCTCGCCCGGCTTGGCCCACGGGGTGCCCGGCTTCTCCATCACCCACGGCGCGCGGGTCATCGACTCCACGCCGCCCGCGACGACAAGGTCGGCCTCGCCGGACCGGATCGCCTGGGCCGCCGACGCGACCGCGGTCAGGCCCGAGGCGCACAGCCGGTTGACGGTGTAGCCGGGCACGGTGTGCGGGAGCCCCGCGAGCAGGACGGCCATGCGCGCCACGTCGCGGTTGTCCTCGCCGGCCTGGTTGGCGGCGCCCAGGATCACCTCGTCCACGGCCTCGGCCGGGATCGCGGCGCGGCGCACGGCCTCACCGACCACCAGCGCCGCCAGGTCGTCGGGGCGCACGGAGGCCAGCGCGCCGCCGTAGCGGCCCTGCGGGGTGCGGGCCCCGTCGATCAGATAGACCTCGTCAGGCATGGGTGCTCTCCTCGATGGCGACGGGGCGGCGCGACTGGAGCGTCGCGAAGCGGCCGGTGACGAACGCGGGGTCGGACAGGGTGGCGCTGGCCGCGGGGTTGGCGGCGCTGCCGTGGAAGTCGCTGAACGCGGCGGACTGGTTGACGAACACCCCGCCGGTGAGGTTCTCCGACAGGTGCACCCTCGCGTCCAGGGCCGCCGACTCGGCCGCGGCGAGGACCTCTTCGCTCGTGGAGTGCACGGCGGCGGTCAGCGCGCCGTGCGCGCGCACCGTCTCACGGAAGATCCGCAGGCTGTGCTCGGTGGAGTCGGTGGCGATGACGAAGGAGACGGGCCCGAACCACTCGCGGGTGTACGTCTCCTCGTCCGCCCCCGCGTCCAGGCGCGCCACCAGCGGCGTACGGACGGTGGCCCGCGGGTGGTCGGGGTGCTCCACCGGCTGCGAGCCGTGCACCGTGGTGCCCAGCGCCGCCGCCTTCTCCAGCCGGTCGAGCACGCCGTCGTTGACGATGGCGCCGAGCGTGCCGACCGCCCGGGCCGGGTCGCCGAGCAGCTTGTCCAGTGCGGCCCCCAGATCGTCGGCGAACTCGTCGGCGCTCTTGACGCCCCGGTCGGTGGCGATGCCGGTACGGGGAATCAGCAGGTTCTGCGGGGTGGTGCACATCTGACCGCTGTACAGGGACAGCGAGAAGGCGAGATTGCCCAGCAGCCCGCGGTAGTCGCCCGTGGAGTCCAGGACGACCGTGTTGAGGCCCGCCTTCTCGGTGTACACGGCCGCCTGGCGGGCGTTGGTCTCCAGCCAGTCGCCGAACTCCGTGGAGCCGGTGAAATCGATGATGCGCACGTCCGGGTGGAGCGCGAGGAAGCCCGCGGTCCGCTCGCCGGGCTCCTCGGCGGCCAGGACCACGACATCGGGGTCGAAGCCGGCCTCGGCCAGGACCTCGCGCGCGGTGCGCACGGTGAGCGCCAGCGGCAGCACGGCGCCCGGGTGCGGCTTGATCACCACGGGGTTGCCGGTGACCAGGCTGGCGAACAGACCAGGATAGCTGTTCCAGGTGGGGAAGGTGTTGCAGGCGATCAGCAGCGAGACACCGCGTCCGACCGGCGTGAACTTCTTGTCCATCACCAGGTCCCCGCCCTTGCGCTGGGGCTTGGTCCAGCGCGCCGAGCGCGGGTGCCGCTTCTGCTCCGCCCAGGCGTAGGCGACGGCCTCCAGACCGCGGTCCTGCGCGTGCGGGCCGCCCGCCTGGAACGCCATGACGAAGGCCTGTCCGGTGGTGTGCTGTACGGCGTGCGCGTTCTCGAAGCTCGCGGCGTTCAGACGGGCCAGGATCTCGACCGCGACGCCGGCGCGTACATCGGGGCCTGCCTCGCGCCACGGGCCCGTGGCGGCCTTGGCGGCGGCCACCGCCTCCTCGGGCGAGACCCTGGGGTAGCTGATTCCGAGCGCGAAGCCGTAGGGGGAGGTCTCGGAGGCCTGCACGGTCCCCTCCCCGGGGTGCCCGGGCAGCTCGAACGGCTTGCCCAACTGGTCCCGGAAAGCGGCCTCACCGAGCTTCGGGGCCTCCTCGCCGTACACCGACTTGCTGGGTGACTCCGGGTACGGAGTCCAGTGGTCCCGGCTCCCGGTGGCCGCGACCGCCGTCTCCAGCAGCTCACGGTGGCGGGCGAAGAAGTCGACGGGCTCGGGAGTGGTGTGGGGCATGCGGTCCACCTCTTGACAGGCAGTGGTGATGCTTGATTACTTGGCTTTGCCGACGCTAACCGAATGTTCGGTCGGTACACAAGGTGGTGGAAATCGTGACGCAGGCCACTGACGTCGATCCTGGTCCGGTGGAGAAGATGTTCGCCGCGGACCTGGCATCCCGGAATCTCGGCATCGAGCTGACGCACCACGGCGAAGGGACCGCCGAGGTGCGGATGACCGTGACGCCGGCGATGGTCAACGGGCACCGGATCGCCCACGGCGGCTATCTCTTCCTGCTCGCCGACACGGCGTTCGCCTGCGCCTGCAACAGCCACGGGCCCGTGACGGTCGCGGCGGCGGCCGACATCGTCTTCATCGCCCCTGCCCATGAGGGCGACGTCCTCGTGGCGACAGCCTGCGAGCGCACCCGGTACGGCCGCAGCGGGATCTACGACGTGAGCGTCCGGCGCATCAGCGACAGCCCGCGCGAAGCGCGGTCCGTCGAGGGTGGCGGCGGGAGACGGGCGGGCGAGGTGATCGCGGAGTTCCGCGGGCGCAGCCGCAGCCTACGAAGCGAGAAGACGAAGGAGTCGCAATGAGCAGCGAAGTCACGGCCCCGGTGGATGAGGGGCCCCGGCTGGGACAGCCCCTCCCGGACGAGCTGCTGGACAGTGGCGAGCGCCTGACCCGCGAGCAGCTCCGCGAACTGCAGCTCGGCCGGCTCCGCGCGACCCTCCGCCACGCCTACGACAACGTCGAGCTGTACCGCAGGAAGTTCGACGAGGCCGGCGTGACGCCCGACGACTGCCGCTCCCTCGAGGACCTGGCCCGCTTCCCCTTCACCACCAAGGCCGACCTGCGCGACACCTACCCGTTCGGGATGTTCGCCGTCCCCATGTCCGAGGTCCGGCGCATCCACGCCTCCAGCGGCACCACCGGCCGCCCCACCGTGGTCGGCTACACCGAGAACGACCTGTCGACGTGGGCCGACCTCATCGCCCGCTCCATCCGCGCCGCGGGCGGCCGGCGCGGCCACAAGGTCCACATCTCCTACGGCTACGGCCTGTTCACCGGCGGCCTCGGCGCGCACTACGGAGCCGAGCGCGCCGGTTGCACCGTGATTCCCGCCTCCGGTGGCATGACCGCGCGTCAGGTGCAGATCATCCGGGACTTCGAGCCCGAGATCATCATGGTCACGCCCTCCTACATGCTGACCCTGCTCGACGAGTTCGAGCGGCAGGGCGTGGACCCGCGCACCAGCTCCCTGAAGGTCGGCATCTTCGGCGCCGAGCCCTGGACGGAGGCGATGCGCCGCGAGATCGAGGAGCGCATGGACATCCATGCCGTCGACATCTACGGCCTGTCGGAGGTCATGGGTCCCGGTGTGGCACAGGAGTGCGTGGAGGCCAAGGACGGACTGCACGTCTGGGAGGACCACTTCTGTCCCGAGGTCGTCGACCCGATCACGGGTGACGTGCTGCCCGACGGCGAGAGCGGCGAACTGGTCTTCACCTCGCTGACGAAGGAAGCCCTGCCGATCATCCGGTACCGCACGCGTGACCTCACCCGCCTGCTGCCCGGCACCGCACGCCCCGCCTTCCGCCGCATCGAGAAGATCACCGGCCGCAGCGACGACATGATCATCCTGCGGGGTGTGAACGTCTTCCCGAGTCAGATCGAGGAGGTCGTGCTGCGCGTGCCCGGTGTTGCCCCGCACTTCCAGATCCAGCTCACCCAGCGCGGCCGCATGGACCACATGACGGTCCACATCGAGGCCCGTCCCGGCGCCGGCCCGGAGCAGCGCGAGACGGCCGCCAGGACGATCACCAAGGGTGTGAAGGACTCCGTCGGCATCAGCGTCGAGGTGTGCGTGGTCGAGCCGGAGAGCCTGGAGCGCTCGGTGGGCAAGATCCGCCGGGTCCGGGATCTGCGCAAGGGATGAGCACCGGCCCTGGCCGCCGCGGCCGGTGAACACGCCCACCGGTCGCGGCGTGACCGTCAGGGCGCCAGGTTCTGCCCGAGGCGGGCGCCGGCGGGTGTGCCCAGGGCGGTGTCGCGCAGGGCGACGGGGGCGAGGCCTTCGCCAGGGGGCGCTGACAAGAACGTCCGCGTAGCCGCCGGGGTCCCCCACGGAGACCGCCTCGCCGAAGCCGTCACGGCCCGGTCGGCGCCCGCCACGCCCACACCGTCCTGGCGGACGACCTTCACAGCGGTGGTGGTGAGCCCGGTCGCCGCACCGCCGCGGACCATGGTGACCTGGCCCCTGCCGCGCCGCCGGATTCCTGGTCGTACGGCCGGCCGATCGCGAGGTCGGCGTGGCCGTCGCCGTCGACGTCGCCCCACGCGGTCGAGGCGCCGAAGTCGTCTCCGGGCCCGGAGGAATCGGGGACCCCGGGACTGTCCTGGTGATCGTCACCTTCGAGGCGGCGGCCGGTCCGTCGAGGCCGCCCGGGAGGACCGTCACGGCGCCGGCGCCGTCCGACGCCCCGGGTGTGCCGGCCGCCAGGTCGCCGGCTCTCGGCACCCGAGTCACAGGTGCCACCAGCCAAGCGCACGGACCGCACCAGAGGTCACACGGGCGGGTGCCGCCGTGCGCTCAGTCCTTGTGCCTGCCCAGCTTGTCCACGGCGTCCTGTGCCTTGTCGACGACGGTGTCGATCGTGGTGCTGTGCTTGCCGCCGGTCTTGCCGTCGATGAAGTCGCCGACCTTCTCCAGGCCGTCGGAGATCTTGTCGCCGTGGGCTTCGGCGATGCCCTCGACCTTGCCCTTCAGGTTCTTCAGCTGGTCGAACATGCGAGTGCCGCTCCTCTACGGGGCTGTAGTAGTTCGGGCCCTCATGATCTCACGACGCGGGCCCGGCACCTCATCGCGAGGTGCCGGGTCCGTGACCCGAACGTGCCGGGGGGAGCGGCTACTTGAACCGGACCACCTGCGGGTCGTGGTCGCTCATCTGGTCGTAGAACTCAGCGTTGATGTGGACGACCTCGTAGGAGGGCTTCTTGATGTTGGGCGAGACCAGGATGTGATCCAGCGTCTGCGAGTTGCCGTCGTACACGTAGCTGTACCGCTCGTTCGCCGGCAGGGCGTTGATCAGATCCGTGAGGATCTCGCCGGAGGTCAGCGTGGCCAGCGGCTTGGAGAACTGGTAGTCGTTCAGGTCGCCCAGGACGACGACCTTGGCCTTCTTGTCCTTGGACAGCAGGTCGGAGACGAAGGCGTTGACCTCCTTGGCCTGCGCCGTGCGCTGGACCTCGGAGCTCAGCGTCGGCGGCTGGAAGACGCCGTGCGTCGGCTGGTCGCCGCCCTTGGAGTTGAAGTGGTTGGCCACGACGAAGACCTGCTCACCGCGGAAGGTGAACTCGCCGACCAGCGGCTTGCGGCTGCTCTTCCAGGCGCTGGAGGTGGGGTTGATCCTGCCCGGCGAGACCGAGAGCCGGACGCCCTTCTTGCCCTCGGCGACCGCCTGGACGCCGGTGGCGGAGTCGCCGCCCGGCCGGTCCACGAAGGTCACCCGCTCGGGGTTGAAGAGGTAGACGATGCGGATGTTGCCGCCGGGCTGGCCGCCGTCCTGGTCGTTGACCGGGTCGATGGAGCGCCAGTCGTACGCCGGGCCCCCCGCCGCCTTGATGGCGTCGACGAACTTGGCGACGGTCTTGTCGGCCGCGACCGTGCCGTCGTCCGTGGCGCCGCTGTTGTCCTGGATCTCCTCCAGGCTCAGGATGTCCGGGGTGGCCAGGTTCTTGACGACGGCCTGGGCCAGCCGGTCGAACTTGCGCTGCGGGTCCGACGGGGCGAGGTTCTCGACGTTGTAGGTGGCGACGGACAGCTCGTCCGCCTTGCCCGGCTTCGCCACGTCCGGGGTCAGCCCGCCGGAGACGGTCTTGCCGAGCTTGGTGGCCTGGACGCTGTAGCCGCCGTAGTTGGAGTAGTCCAGGGGGCCGGAGGTCGTCCCGGTGAGGGTGTCGCCGACGTTGGCCTGCAGCTTGTCACCGGTCAGGGAGGTGACGAGCAGGCGCCCGGAGTTCGGGTCGGCGTAGCCGGTGAGGACGGTGCCGCCGCGGTAGGACGGGTTCTGCTGGGGCTTGGTGGTGATCCACGTCTCGTTGTAGGCGTTGCTGGCGCCCACCACACGGGAGTCGCCGATCTGCACCAGCATGCCCTCACGGGACTCCAGCCAGTCCAGGGCGTACTTGTCGGGTGTCAGCTCCAGGGACTCGATGCTTCCGTCCTGGACCTGTGGGGCGTAGGCGTCGGGCAGCGTCGTGGAGTCGACGGCCTCCGCCTCCGGCAGCGGGTTGCCGGAGGACAGAACGACGGCCTTGGGGTTGGTCAGTTCGGTGACGGACTGCGCACCGCCGCTCTGGCCGCCGGGGCAGTACTCGCTGACCTTGGCCGAGACCAGCACCAAGTCGCCGACCTTGACGACGGGGGTGGCGGAGCCGGTGTACACGAAGAGGGCCTCGCTGGTGGCCGGGTTCGCGTCCGCGTCGGGGTCCTGGATCCAGTAGCCCTTCGTGCCGGTGCTGCGCACGCCGGTCACCACGCCGGGCACGTTGGTGACGGACTCGCCGTTGTGCGGGGAGACCCGGGTGGTGCCCTGGATGTCGTGGACGCGCAGGCTGCCGGGCGCGGTGTCGGTGGGCGACGGGGTGGGGGAGGGCGACGGGTCGCCGGAGCCCTCACCGGTGCTGTTGCGCGGGCTGGGCGCGGAGCCGGTGAAGTCGGCCGAGTTGTCGTCCGTGTCGGTGAAGGCGGCGTCGCGCGAGACGGAGGTGGTGTTGCCCGCACCGGTGGCGGGGTTGCCCTCGCGCACCACGGCGGTGCCGAAGCCCGCCAGGTCCTTGATGCTGCCGTCGGCCGCGCAGTCCTCGGCGGTCAGGCAGGTGAGCGCGGTGGTGGAGTGGACCAGCGCGATGGTGCCGCTGGTCGCCGACATGCTGATGGTGCCGGTCGCGTCGGGCGTCGGCAGGGCGGCGTCGCCCGCGGTGCCCTTGGCCTCCTGGATCAGATAGGTGCCGCCCGCGGGGATGGCCCCGGTGAGCGGGGTGACCTGCCACTTGGTGCTGGCCGAGGGCGAGCCGCTGAGGTACTGGACGGACCAGCCGCTCAGGTCGAACGATCCGTTGCCGGCGTTGCCCAGCTCGACGAAGTCGTGGGTGAGGGGCGCGCCGGAGTTGCCGCCGCCGCCGTAGACCTCGGAGATGACGGCGTCCGGGGACGCCGCCTGGGCGGTGAGAGGAAGGGCGATCAGCGAACCGGCGATACCGAGGGGAAGTGCGACGAGGCCGACCTTGGCGGCTCTGCCGCGCAGGGACAGCGGTATGTGTGAAGACACGTGGGCTCTTTCGTGGAGTTGAGAAAAGAAGACGCGACTGAACCGTGGGAGGTGAGAGGAGACTCGTGGGTCGGCTGGAAAGATACGCGCGTAGATTGCCCTGCAACAAGATGTGGGACCGCCCAAGGGGCAAGCGTTTCCCCAGTGGTTGGCCGGAAGCCACCGGAACGCCCGACTTGTCACCGCGGACAGCCGGGGCGTACTGCGAGGAATCACCGCACGGCGACGTGCGGACAGGCCCGGATGCACGACCGTGCCCGCTGCGGAAGGATCGGAACAGGGGGTTGGGCGGACGCGCGCCGCTGGGCGCGGCTCGCCCGTGACCGGTGCCTCGGCGCGTCCGAGTTGGGGGCCAATGCCCGTTCCGGCGTTCCTACCGGAGCACTCCCATGTTGACGAACCGCATTCTGTACCGTCTCTCTCGTTCCGCGGAACCAGTGGGGCAGCAGGCCGCCGCGGGCACGGTGACCGCCGCCGACTGCGGTCTGCTGCTCATCAGGCTCACCTTCGGCCTGCTGATGGCCGGGCACGGCGCGCAGAAACTGTTCGGGCTCTTCGGGGGGCGCGGCCTGACCGCGACCGGCCAGGGGTTCGCCGCCCTCGGCTACCGCCCGGGAAAGTTGTTCGCCGCGATCGGTGGTCTGTCGGAGTTCCTGGGCGGCCTCGGTCTCGCCTGCGGGCTGCTGATCCCACTCGCGGCCGCCGCCCTGATCGGAGTCATGATCAACGCGATGGCGACCGTCACCGTCGTCCACGGCCTCTGGGACACGGAGGGCGGCGTGGAATACAACGTGTGCATCGCCGTCGTCGCCCTGGGGATCGCCGCCATCGGCCCGGGCCGGCTGGCCGTCGACCGGTTCTTCCGATGGGGCTCGGGCGGGTGGAGCGAGGCGGCCGTCGCCCTGGGCCTGGGTGGCGTGGCCGCCGCGGTCACGCTCAGTCTCTAGTGCCCCGACGGACAACGTGCCCCGCCGCGACGCCCGGCACGCCCCCCGAGCTCTTCGAGCAGGAGGGACCCCCACTCGCCGCACCGGCCGAGAGCCCAAGTACGTCCAGTACGAGGGCTTCCGGCCGGCACGCTCCAAGCCCTTCGAGCAGGGGGGACCTCCAGAGCACGCGCCGGAGGCCGCTCCTTGACGGGCGAACGTTGCCTGCCGCGGCACCAGCCGGCGGCGCCGCGGACCGGCCGAAGGCCCCGCGGCGCGCTGAGCCGTAGGGTCCTGGTCCGCCCGCGGGCCGCGGAACTGACGGTCTGTGGGGCGTCTGTGGGGCGCCGCCGCCCACCCTCACACGACCAGTCCACGACACCGGGCGGAATGGGCGATCACCAATCCCCGGGAGACGAACGACCCATGGAATTCCGCGATGACCTGGATCTTGTCCAGGAACGCACCCAGGGCCGCGTCGACCGGGAAGGCTGGACCCACGGCAGCTCGCAGCAGCGGGTCCACCGGGTACACCACGGGCTCCCCGGCCCAGTGCGACACCTTCACCGGCGCCATCTGAGCACGGGATGGCCCCGACCGGTTCCCGGCCGGGGCCTTCGCCGTCGTACGGGCACAGCTGTCAGCGCCGGTCCAGCAGGAAGTCGAACACCGCCTGGCGGCCCCTGTCGTCGGCCGCCCGGCTCTGCACCGAGTGCGCCGCACCCGGCACCACCACGACCTGGGCCCGAGGCGTCAGCTTCTTCTGGTCGTGGAGCCATTCCAGCGGGGTCGACAGATCCCGGTCCCCGCCGAGCAGCAGGACCGGCACGCCCGGGAGCCTGCGGTGCTCCGGCGGCAGCGGCGGCACCGGCGTGCGCGGCCAGTGCAGACAGCTCAGCATCGAGCCGAGGCCGGTCGCCGTGGCGGCGTCGAAGGGGCCGTAGTCGGCCGGTGTCAGCTCCGCACCGGCCTTCTCCAGGGCCTGCTGGCGTCCGGCCACCGAAGCGTCCGCCCTGCCCCAGGGGTAACGCCCGTCCAGGCACAGCGTGGAGGCGTGCAGCCCCTGGCTGAGCTCCTCGGCGCTCGCCGCGCTTCCCTCCCGCACACCCGCGATCAGGCCCCGCAGCAGTCCGGGGTCGCCGTTCGCCGCCTTGTGCAGCGCGTCGATCATCGCCGCGTAGTCCGGGTCCACGAACTCCCAGGTGGTCAGCGCGTCGATCACGTCGACGCCGTTGCCGTACCGGGCGACCACCTCGGCCAGGTCCGCCGCCGGGTCCGTGGTGCAGCCCGTCGCCCGGCAGGCCGCCGTCAGCACGCCCGGCGCGGCGCGCAGGGCGGCGCGGTCCATCGGGTCGTAACCGGTCTGCGGCACCACCGAGTCCAGGACCAGCCGGGCCACGTGCTGCGGGTGGGCCAGGGCGTACCGTTCCGCGGTGTACGTGCCGTACGACACGCCGTCGAGCGTCATCCTGCGCACGCCCAGGGCCCGGCGCAGCAGGTCAAGGTCCGCGACCGTGTCACGGGTGCTGTAGAAGCGGCGGTTCGGACCGATGGCCGCGGCGCAGTCCGTCACCGCCCGGGCCGTGGGCGGCGTCAGGTCGGACGAGCCCATCTCCGCCTGCAACTGCGGGCACTGCAACGCGGCGTCGCCGGTGCCGCGCTGGTCGATCATGACGAACCGGTAGTCCTTCAGGACCGGCGTCAGCTTCTGGCTCAGTCGCTCGACGAACGGCACGCCCGGCTGCCCCGGACCGCCCGTGAGGAAGAGCAGCACGCCCTTCGGGGCCTTGACGTTGTCCGCCATCGCGACCTTCAGGCCCAGCCGGCCCGGCACACCGCCGCTGTGGTCCAGCGGGACGGTCAGCGTGGCGCAGGTGAAGCCCTTCAGGCCCGGGCAGGCCGCGGCGCCGGAGAGTCCCCCGCTCTCCCCGGCCGGCGCCGCGGCTGCCCGGTCCTGTGCCGCGGACGTGCACGTCCCCGACACCATCAGCAGGCTGACGGCGGCCAGTACGGCCGTCCCCAGCCTCGCGGGTCTCCCGTTCCCGCGCCCTCTCGGGACCTTTCGCATCCCCCGCCAACCCCGCATTCCCCGCACCCCCGTGTCGTCGGCCCGTGTCGTCGGCGTCCCCGGCGTCCCCCGCGTCCCCCGTGTTCCCGGCATCCGGTTTCCTCCGCATCCGGTGTCCGGCGTTCGGTGCCGCACCAGCCTGCGCCGAACAGGCCTGCCGGTGCGAGCTTCCGTGCGAGGATTCGAGCACGTTCGAAGCAGAACCGAATCGGAACGGAAGCAGAACGGAAGAGGCACGATGCGGCGGCAGGGGGCGGGGTCGTGATCGAACTCATCGTGGATGCCGGGGGGTTGGCCCGCACCCGGTTCGCCGTCTCGCCGCTGCACGAGGTCGCGGCGACGCTGCTCCCGTGGGGCCTTCGCCCGGCCACGGACACCGATCCGTGGGTCGCGCGCGCCAGACGCGTGCTGCGCAGGGCACGGCTGCCGCTGCTGTCGGAACTGGCCCTGGACGGCGGCGGCTACGTGCCGGACTTCCTCAGCCCGCATCCCACCGGACCCTCGCCCACCGTCGAGGAGGAACTGGAGCGGGTCCGGAACACCCCGCCCGATCGGGTCCTGTTCGAACTGGAGACGCTGCGCGACGGCCGTCCGCACAACGGCCTGGCCGGTGCGCAGGTGCCCCCGCGGGTGGGACGGGCCATGGCCCGCGGCGGCGGATACGTCGCCCGGCAGGTCGCGGAGGAACTGGGGCGCTACTGGGACCTGGCCTTCGCCCCGTACTGGGAGGCCGCACGGGCGGTCCTCGAAGCGGAGGTCGACCGCTGCGCCGGTGTGCTGGCCCGGCACGGCGCCGCCGCGCTCTTCAACTCCCTGCATCCAGGCATCGCGTGGTCCGACGGCACGCTGCGAGTCGACAGCCGGTTCACCGTGGAGCTGGCCGTGCCCCTGCTCATCGTGGTGCCGTCACTGGTGGTGGCACAGCCGGCCGTGGCCGTGGACCCGGTGCGCGGCGGACGCAGGCCGCCCATGGTCGCCTGTCCCGTGCGCGACCGGGTCACCGCTCCGGAGCCTGTGTCCGCCGAGTTGGCCGGACTGCTCGGTCCCACCCGTGCCGGACTGCTCACCGCGCTGGCGCGCCCGGCCTCCACCGCGCAGCTGGCACAACGTCACTTCCTCAGCCCCGCCACGGTCTCGTACCATCTGGGCGTACTGCACAAGGCGGGTCTCGTCGCCCGCGCCCGCTCCGGACGCGCGGTGCTCTACCACCGCACCCCGGCGGGTTCCCGGCTGGCGGGCACCCGATAGGCCCGGGCGCCGGCCGTCGGGCGACCACCGCGTGACCGTCGTGCGTCCTCGACCCCGGACATGGCCTGTTCCGATCGGTCCGACGGCGCCGGAGCAGGCGCCGCCACCGCTGTCGGCCCCCTCCCATGTTCGGGTGCCGCCCGCCGTACCCGTCGATGTCACCGGCCGTTCTCACCGTGTTGGCGGCAGGGGCCCAGCATGGGCGCCGCTCGGACACGCTTTGAACGTACAGACGGCAGGAGTTCGGACATGGGCCACGGCCACAGTCACGCCCACGGGCATCACCACCACGACCACGGGCACGGCACGGGCGGCCGGTCCCTCCCGCCGGCGCTCGACCTGGAGGTCCCCGACACCGAGTTGACGCCCGACCAGCTGTCCCGCCGGTCCATGCTGCGCCGTACCGGTCTGCTCGGCGCAGGACTGGCGGCGGGCAGCGTGCTCGCCGGCGCCGGGCAGGCGGCCGCGTCCCAGGGCCAGGACCAGGGCCAGAGCCGGCAGTCCTCGCAGCCCGCCCGGTCCGGGGGATACCTGTGGCTGGCCGGCGACCACCACATCCACACCCAGTACAGCTCGGACGGCAAGTACCGGGTCGTCGACCACGTGCGCCAGGCCAACGCGCACGGCCTCGACTGGATGGTCATCACCGACCACGGCAGCGAGCAGCACGCCAAGATCGGCGTGGAGAAGGTCAACCCGGACATCGTCGCCGCCCGCGGGCAGATCACCGACACGCTGGTCTTCCAGGGCCTGGAGTGGAACATCCCGGCCGCCGAGCACGGCACCGTCTTCGTCCACCCCGGCTCGAACGAGGTCGCCGTGCTGAAGGAGTTCGAGAACTCCTTCGACGGGGCAGTGAAGAAGGCCACCGCCAGTACCCCCGCCAACGAGGCGCTCGCCATCGCGGGCGTCAACTTCCTCGCCGAGCAAGTCCAGCGCCGCAAGGTCAAGGACGCCCTGTTCCTGGCCAACCACCCCGCCCGCAAGGGCATCGACTCCCCGCACGAGATCCGTGCCTGGCGCGACGCGCAGCCGACGATCGCCGTCGGCATGGAGGGCGCCCCCGGCCACCAGGCCGCCGGCCTGCCCGCGCCCAACGGCCCCGGTTCGGGCCGGGGTTACTACGACAACAGCCCCGGCGCCGGCTCCTTCTCCGGCTACCCGCTGGAGAGCTACCGCACCTGGGGCGGCTTCGACTGGATGACCGCGACCGTGGGCGGTCTGTGGGACAGCCTGCTGGCCGAGGGCAAGCCCTGGTGGATCACCGCCAACTCCGACTCCCACAGCGTCTACGCCGACTCCTCGGTCCGCGGGCCGGGCAGCGACTTCAACGCCAACGGCCGCTACGAGGACCCCGTCCACGGCGGCGGACTGAACCTGAGCGACGGTGACTACTGGCCCGGCCAGTACTCCCGCACTCACGTCGGTGCCGCCTCCTTCTCCTACCAGGCGGTCATGGACGGCATCCGCGCCGGCCGCGTCTGGGTCGACCACGGCGGGCTGATCAGCGGCCTCGACGCCCAGCTGCGCTCCGGCGGCAAGGCCGTCACCCTCGGCGACGTGCTGCACGTACGCCGCGGCAGCCAGGTCGACCTGGTCGTCGAGATCAGCCTCGCCAACGGCCCGAACTGGGCGCAGTTCGTGCCGAAGCTGGCCCGGGTCGACGTGATCCAGGGTGACGTCACCGGCCGGGTCTCCGACAAGGACGCGTTCATCACCCCGGACACGAAGGTCGTCAAGTCCTTCGAGGTGAACAAGTCCACCGGCTCGGTGCGTCTGACGTACTCCCTCGGCCGCGTGGACAAGCCGGTGTACGTGCGGCTGCGCGGCACTGACGGCAACCGCACGGCGGTCGGTCTGCGCGGTGCCGCCGTGGACCCGGCCGGACCGGCGATGGACGTGGTCGGCGACGCCGATCCGTGGAAGGACCTGTGGTTCTACTCCAACCCGATGTGGGTCCTGCCCGCATGACCGGTACGCCCGGCGGACCCGGCGTTCCCACCGTGATCGGTGTGGACGCCGGGTCGGCGGACCTGCGCGGCGCCGATCACCTCGCCCAGGACCTGGTGGCGCGGCTCGGCCTGCCGGACGCCACCGTCGCCTGCACGCACCCGGTCCGCGACGGCGACCGGCCGCACATAGCCGTCTCCCTGGCGCTGCCGGACGCGGACACCGCGGCCTCGGTGTGGCACCGGCTCGTCACCCTCCTCTCGGACGAGGACCGGCCACCGTCCGGCGCGGCCCTCGGCGCGTTGCGGCACGGCCCGGCGCCGTACGCGGACGGCGCCGCGCTGGCGGCGGCCGAGCAGCACACCCGCGAGCAGGGACGTGCCGTCGTCTACCCCGGTGTGCGGCACCTCGTCGGCACGGTTCCGCTCAGCCACCTCCTTCAGCACACCGCGATCGACCGGGTCACCGTCGTCGGCGCGCCGTCCGGCCCCGGCAGCGGCCCGGAGCCGGACACCTCGGTGACGACTCGCGATCACGTGCGCCCCCTGTGGCAGGGCGGACAGCTCGTGCTTCCGCTCGTGCCCGCCGCGGGCGGCCTCCTCGCCCCCTTCGAGGTGCCCGACCCCACGCCCTGCTGCGCCGATCACGGGTGACGGCCGCCCCGGCCGGCCACACGGGCCGGAAGAAGTCCTTCCGCCTCGAGGTCCCAGCGGGTCGCAACGGGTCCGCAGCCCGGCCGGGACGCCTCCGCCGTGGCGGTCACCGCGGTCGGGGTGGAGGCGCCCTCGGTGACGCCCATGACGATCCGCACCATCAGGAGGCTGGCGAGTCCGCCGAGGAGTCCGGTCAGCAGTGAGCAGACCGAGAAGAACACGATCGAGCCGGCCAGGATCCTGCGCCGGCCCAGCCGGTCGGAGAGGCCGCCTATGAGAAGCGATCCCCAGGCCAGACCGAGAACTCCGATGATGTTGCCCAGGTCCTGGTAGTCGAGCCCGAGGTTGTCGCGAGGCGGCACCGAGCCCCCGCGGTCCGATCCGCCGAGGCCCGTGCGGCCTCCGCGCTGCCCTGCCTGGTGGGCGTACCTACCAGGCCACCGGCAGCTCCAGGGGAAACCGCCTGATCGTTTTCGTGTCCCAGCGCACCTCATCCGGTGGCACCGCGAGCCGCAGCTCCGGAAAGCGCTCCATGAGCCGCCCGATGGCCACTTCGAGCTCTGCCATGGCCAACGGCATCGCGATGCACCGGTGCCCGCCCCAGCCGAACGTCATGTGCGGGCAGTTCGGCCGGTCGACGTCGATGGCGTGCGGGTCCGTGTAGCGCTCCGGGTCGCGGTTGGCCGTCAGGTACGACACGTGGACGTAGTCGCCCGCCCGGATCCGCACACCGCCCAGCTCCACGTCCTCGAGAGCCACCCGGGGGATTCCGACCCCCTTGCGGAACGGGATGTGGCGGAGCAGCTCGTGCAGCACGTCGGTCAGGGTCTCTGGCCGGCTCCTGACACGTTCCGCCAGCTCGGGCCGGGTCAGGAGCAGGTACACGATATTGCTGATCTCGCACGTCGCCGTGTCCTGGCCGCTGAGCGCCAGCATGAGCGTCATGACCGCCAGTTCCCTGTCGTCCAGCTGTTCCTTGCCGTCCCGCGCCGCGGCCATCGCGCTGATGAGGTCGCTGCCGGGCGACTTCCGCCGCTGTGCGACGAGTTCGCCGAAGTAGGCCGTCAGATCCGCCTTGGCGCCCGCCGCGGCCTCCTTGGTGTCCGGGCCGACGACGAGCAGCTGGTGCACGGCCTTCTGGATCCGGGGCCATTCCTCCCGCTCGATGCCGAGGAGGTCCAGGACGGTGTGCTGGGGAAGCGGGTCGGAGAGGTGCCGGACCAGGTCCGCCGGCGAGCCCTCCTTCTCCATGCGGTTCAGCAGATCGTCCGCGAGCCGGACGATCCGGTGCCGCATGCCCTCCACCTGCTGCTGGGTGAAGGCCTGTGAGGCCAGATGGCGGACACGGCTGCTGTGCGGTGGGTCCATCACGTTGATCGACTCGGGCGACACGATGGGCTCCGGCGTCATCCGGGGGTAGTCGCGGCCGATGATGCCCGCCCGGCTGAACCGATGGTCGGTGGTCACCTGTTTGACGGCGTCGAAGCCGGTGACCAGCCAGGCGTCCGCGTCGCCGTAGCGCAGGCGGATCCGGGTGGGGGTATCGCGACACATCAGGTCCGCGAGGGCGGGATCGAACTCCAGGGCTTCGCTGAAGTCGAACGGGCACATGGCCGTCTCGTTGTCCGTGGTCATCAGTCGGTTCCTTTTGGGCATCGGGTACGACGTCGGTGGTGTCCACGGCCCGGCGATGGCTCCCGGCGAGCCTCACGGCAGCGCCGGCCGCCCAGCGGGGGACGAGGCGGGCCGGCCTTCGTCGGCGATCAACACCGGGCCGGGACGGCGGACGGAGCGCGCGCCAGCCGGCACCCCGGTGAGTGCGGGCGCCAGGGCCGCCTTGCTGACGATGGAAGCACGCGAGCTGGTGCGGACCGGTGACCCGCTCCGTCAGTCCAGCCAGGTGGGCTAACAAGCCTTCGCGCGACGGCGGCGCCCGTCTCGGAAGGATCCGCAGCAGCGCCCTCTTGACAGCGCTCTGTCATGCAGCGTGCAATATGTTGCATGCCGGTGCCACAGAGCCGCGGGCTCGTCTCCAGGTCGCTTCTCCGCGACAACGCCTATCGGGCCATCCGGGACGCCATCGTCGACGGCACGCTCGCACCTGGGGAGCGCCTCAACGACGGTGACCTGGTGGAGTGGCTGGGTGTCAGCCGCACCCCGGTGCGGGAGGCCCTGGCGCGTCTGGAGCAGGCCGGCCTGGTGCGGACGAAGCCCGGCCGCTACACCATGGTCAGCCCCCTGGACGTCCGTGCGGCGCGTGCGGCCCAGTCGGTGACGGCGGCCATGCACGAACTCGCCGTCCGCGAGGCGATGCCCAACCTGTCCGCCGCCGAGTTGGACGCCATGCGCGACGCCAACGCGCGCTTTGCCGACGCTCTGCGCCGCAACGACGTCGACGCGGCGATCGACACCGACGACGCCTTCCACGGCGTCGCGGTCACCGCCTGCGCCAACCCGGCCGTCCGCACCGTCCTGGAGCAGTTCACGCCGGTGCTGCGGCGGGTGGAGAGACTGCGTTTCTCCTCGCTGAGCGGCCGCGGTTCGGTCGCCCAGCACGAACGGATCATCGCGCTGTGCGAGACCGGAGACGTCGAGGGGGCCGTCGCCGCCACTCGCACCAACTGGCAGACGCTGCTGCCGCTGCTCGACACCGTGCTCCCCGACGCCGACGCCGACGAGCCGGACGGCGGACCCGGCGGCGATGCCTTCCCGCGCTGACCCAGCACTCCGTACGACCCACACTCCGTACGACCCATGAACGACCCATGCAGGACCCACATCCCCACGGCGGACGCACCCCGCAAGGAGCCACAGATGACCCTCGAGTCCTTCGAGCGCCACCCCCTGCTGTTCGGCCCCAGCCCCGTCCACCCGCTGGACCGGCTCAGTGACCATCTCGGCGGTGCCCGCATCTGGGCCAAGCGGGAGGACTGCAACAGCGGGCTGGCCTTCGGCGGCAACAAGACCCGCAAGCTCGAGTACCTGGTCCCCGACGCGCTCCAAAAGGGCGCGGACACCCTGGTCAGCATCGGCGGCATCCAGTCCAACCACACCCGGCAGGTGGCCGCGGTCGCCGCGAAGGTGGGTCTGAAGGCCGTCCTGGTCCAGGAGAGCTGGGTGGACTGGCCGGACGCGGTCAACGACAAGGTCGGCAACATCCTGCTGTCCCGCGTCATGGGCGCCGATGTGCGCCTGGTTCAGGCGGAGTTCGGCATCGGGTTCAAGGACAGCTGGCACCAGGCCCTGGAGGACGTCCGCGCCGCCGGCGGCACTCCGTACGCGATCCCCGCCGGAGGATCCGACCACCCCCTGGGCGGCCTCGGCTTCGCCAACTGGGCCTACGAGGTCCAGCAGCAGGAACGTGAACTCGGGGTCTTCTTCGACACGATCGTGGTGTGCAGCGTCACCGGCAGCACGCACGCGGGCATGATCGCCGGCTTCGCGGGCCAGGACCGGCCCCGCCGCGTGCTGGGCATCGATGCCTCGGCCAAGATCGACGAGACCCGCGTCCAGGTGGAGAAGATCGCCCGCAACACCGCCGAACTCATCGGCCTCGGGCGGGAGTTGCGCGACGACGAGATCACCCTCCTGGAGGGCTGGGCCGGCGACTTCTACGGCATCCCCGTCCAGTCCACCCTGGACGCCATCCGCCTCACCGGACGCCTCGAAGGCATGATCATCGACCCCGTCTACGAGGGCAAGTCCATGGCCGGACTCATCGACCTCGTCCGACGCGGGGACATCCCCAAGGACTCCAACGTCCTGTACGCCCACCTGGGCGGTCAGCCCGCCCTCAACGCCTACAGCGGCGTCTTCCGCTGACCCGGACAGGCGCCCGGCCCCGCCGCGGAACCTGATCGGGTGACGCCCCGCCGCCGGCCCGTGTTCTCGGGGCCGACGGCGGCCCGAGCCGGTGGGCGGGGGACCGACGGCGGTGCAGCCCCGGAGGCCGCGGCAGACGGCCGTGCGACCCCCGGAGGGCAGCGGGCCCGACCCCGGTGGGCGGGGGATCGGACTGACGGTGTCGCCCCGGCCGGTCGTGGATCGGACGGTGGTGCGGCCCCGGGAGCCGTGGGTCAGATGGCGGCCCGACCCCGGTGGGCGGGGGATTAGACGGGTGTCGCCCCGGCGGGTCGGGGATCGGATGGGCGGTGTCGCCACGGCGGGTCGGGGATCGGATGGCGGTGTGGCCCCGGGGCCGTGGGCCGGACAGCGGCACCGCCTCGGCGGCCCGGGCAGACGGCGGTGTGGCCGCGGTGGGTCGGGGATCAGATGGGCGATGTGGTCAAGACCGTCGACCTCGACTTCGACGCGGCCCAGGGCACCGACCTCTACGCCGACGACTACGAGGGCCACGCCCGGATGGTGGCCGACCTCGACCGTGAAGTCCTCCCGGGGGGTCGCCATCCTCGGCCCCGGGGTCGGCGAGCTGCTGCATTCGGCCACCGTCGCGGTCGCCGGTGAGATTCCGCTCAAGCGGCTCAGGCACGCGGTCGCCTGCTTCCCGACCGTCAGCGGGATCTGGCTCTTCCTCCTCGCCGTCTACCGGAAGGACCACGGCCGGGTCAGTCGGTAGAGCCTTTGGAGGCCGTGCCCTCGGCCGTCCTGCAGGCAGGGCACAGGACCTGGGCGTCGCGCCCGTAGCGGTGGGTCAGTCCGTGGCAGCGGGGGCAGTAGCCGACCTCGTCGGGGAGGCAGCCGAGCAGGATCGCCGCGGCGGTCCGGTCCGTCGAGGGGTCGATGCGCCGGGGCATATCGTCCATACGTCCGACGGTACGTCCGGCGCCCGGTCGTGGCCGGTCGGCGCGGACGCCGGCCGGCCACTCCTGGTGGGGGACGCGCGTCCGGGAGTGCTCCCCTGCCGCACGGGCCCTTACGGCTCCTGCGCGGTCGTCGTCGTGCGTGCCGCCCTGAGCGTGCCGTCCGGCTCCCGGGTGATGGCCACGCCCGTGCTCATCCGGCCAAGGGTCGCCCGCAGCCATGCGCGGTCCTCCGCGGTGGCGGGCTCCAGCCGCATCCGCCGGGCCCGCAGTGCCACCATGCGCAGGTCCGCGAGCCGTCCCGTGGCCGCCGTGAGCGAGGGGAAGTAGGCGATCCGCAGGTCGTCGCGGTACTGCTCGTAGCCGGAGATGCCCTCGTAGTCGTCGATGAAGTCGCCGCAGCCGTAAAGGATCAGCCGGTCGCGGTACACCTCGACGGGACGGGGGTGGTGCGAGGAGTGCCCGTGGACGACGTCGACACCGCCGTCGACCAGCGCGCGAGCGAAGCGGATCTGTTCCCGGGGGACGTGGTAGCCCCAGTTGGACCCCCAGTGCACCGAGACGACCACGATGTCGCCCGGAGACCGCACCCGCCGTACGTGCTCGACGACCGCCGCGGCCGCCTCCGCCGTCGCCGCGGGGACGTACGCGACACCGGCGAGGTCCGCCGTCGCCGCCCAGCTCCGCGGTATGCCGCTGGACGTCATCCCCAGGGAGAACACCAGCACCCGGACCCCGTCCGCGACCGGGCACACCACGGGCGCGTACGCCGACTCCGCGTCCCGGCCGGCGCCCGCGACCGGCAGTCCCGCGCCCGTCAGGGAGTCCAGCGTCTCCAGCAGCCCCGCACGGCCGAAGTCCAGTGTGTGGTTGTTGGCCAGGACGCAGACGTCGGGCCGGACCACCTCCAGGGCGGGCAGGTTGGCCGGGTGCATCCGGTAGTGGACCTCCTTCTCCGGCGCGAACGCGTCGCTGCGTGTCACGGACGTCTCAAGATTCACTATCCGTACGTCCGGGGCGGCGGCCGCCAGCACCGGCAGGGCCTCGCCCCACGGCCACGCCGCTGGGACCGGGGCGGGAATCGGGCCGCTCGCCGTCTCCGCCAGCTCGACGTAGGACCGGGCGTCGCGGACCCAGGGCTCCCGCAGGGCCGGATCGCCGGGGCACGGGAGGATCTGGTCGACGCCGCGGCCGAGCATCACGTCGCCGCACAGGAACAGCGTCACCACGCCGCCGCGCATACCCCCACAGTAGTGGCCGGACGGCACGTCACCGCCCGGTCCCGACGTGGGCGTGATGCTCGGGGAGCCGCATTCTGAGCGGTGCGGCTACCTGCGGCGGGCACACCGTCGCCGGGCGCGCAGGCGCGGCCATGACCAGGACGCGCGGTCGGTGAGCAGACCCAGGCCGATGGCGAGCAGCCAGGTGTCCTTCGCCAGCGGGATGCCCTGCTGGGTGGGCAGCGGGCTGCCCTTGGCGTGGGCGCCGGGCGTACGCAGGTAGAGCCCGACCAGGCCCGAGGAGAACGCTGTCAGCCCCGCCCCGGCGACGGCGCTGGGCACCAGTGGTGCCAGCAGCGCCGCGCCCAGTGTCACCTCCGCGGTGCCGAGCAGCCGGGTGAAGCGGTGGGGAGAGAGCCTGCCCAGGAACGGGTAGGCCTGGATGGCCATCGCGTGCAGGCCCTGCTCCGTCTGCTCGTCCGCCGAGAGCTTGCCCAGTCCCGCATGGAGGATGAACGCCCCGGTCGCCAGCCGTGGAACGATGTGGTGGGCCTTGAGTGGCAGATCCACGGGTTCCTCCCTCCGAGGGGACTGTCAGGCGTGGTCGACGAGTTGCGCGACTCCGCGCTGGCGTGCGCAGTTGGCGCAGCAGAAGAAGCGCCCGTCGGCCTGAAGCCCGTGACCGAGGATGCGGCAATCGCAGTTGTCACAGGTCGGGGCGATCCGCTGGGCCGCGCACTCGAGGCTGTCGAAGATGTGGACGCCGTCGCTCGCGCGCACCTCGAACGCCATCTCGTAGTCGTTGTTGCAGACCTCGCACACTGCCATGAGCCTTCACTCCTCGCTGTGCCGGACCGGTGCCTCGGCGTCAGAACGGGTCGCGTGTCCCGAAGACCGGGTCGCGTATCCCGAGCCGTATTCCACCAATGGCACCGGCCCGGACCGGTCGATGCGGCACAACCACTCCGACGGACCCCAGGTGCCACCAGCCCGGCCGTTCTGCCCGACGCCGCGAGCGACGTCGCCCCTCACGTGACCATGGTGCGGCGCGACCACGGGTTGGGCTGCCGTGTGTATCAGCGGCCAGCCCTTCGCCGGGCGACCTCGGCGAGCGTGGCCCAGTCGCGCTCGGACCAGCCCGCCGCGACGGCTTCGCGCAGGGCGTCCCGCACGAGGCTGCCGGTGGGCAGGGCCATGTCGCGTTGATGCGCCGCCGACAGGGCGAGGCCCACGTCCCTGAGCCCGAGCCGCGGGCAGACCGTCATGACCGCCCTCGTGCCCCGGACCGGCTCCTCACCCCACCGAACGGCGCAGCGGGGCCCCTGACCACGTAGTGCTCCAGCCAGCACGGGTCAGCTCCTCGCCGCGTTGCCGGTCAGGCCCCGGTCACGGGAGTCCACGGTGAAGCTGAAGGCGTTCCGGTGGCGAGTGCCGGCCATCAGCGTCCGGCCGGCCGGGAAGCGGGTGATCACCGCCGCCGTCACCGACGACGCCCTGGTGTGGGTCAGGCGCTGAGGGGGTGTCCGAACATGGAGGATCCCCTGCTGACCCGCCGGGGCGCGGGTCAGCACGGGGTGCGGTGGCATTCCTTGTTCAATGTCCCGGAAGACCGCGACGGGACTGTGGATGCGGGGGTTTGCGGGGGGCGGTCAGCGCTGGACGGTGATGCCCTTGGGGTTGAGGTGGGCGATGTTGCCGCTCTCGGTTCCGTCCGAGGGGTCGATCACGCAGTCGATGAGCGCCGGGGCGCCCGAGGCCAGGGCTTCCCGCAGGGCGGTGGCGACCTCGTCGGGCGTCGTCGCCTGGTAGCCCTTGCCGCCGAACGCCTGGATCATGAGGTCGTGGCGGGCCTTGAGGGCGGTGGGCGCGGGGTCCGCGGAGGTGGAGGCCTCGTCGCCGCGGTAGACGCCGCTGTTGTTGAGGACGACGGTGACGACGGGCAGGTTGTAGCGGCAGACGGCCTCGATCTCCATGCCGCTGAACCCGAAGGCGCTGTCGCCCTCGATGGCGACCACGGGTTCTCCGGTCTCGACGGCGGCGGCGATGGCGTAGCCCATGCCGATGCCCATGACACCCCAGGTACCGCTGTCCAGCCGGTGGCGCGGTATCCGCATGCCGATCGTGTTGCGGGCCAGGTCGAGCGCGTTGGCGCCCTCGTTGACGACGTAGGCCCGGGGGTTCTCACGCAGCACGTCGCGGATCGCCTGGAGCGCGCCGAGGAACTTCATCGGGTGCGCGGTCTTCGCGGCCTCCAGGCGCTTGGCCATCTTGGCCGCGTTCTGCGCGGAGCGCGCCGCGAGTTCCTCCCGCCACTGCTGGGCGGCCGAGATCCGGCCGGGCTTGCTCCGCTCGATCAGGGCCTCCATCACGGACGCGACGTCGCCGACGAGCGGGGCCGCGATGGGCTGGTTGCTGTCCATTTCGGTGGCCGCGATGTCCACGTGGATGAACTTGGCGGACGGGTCCCACTGCGGTGCCTCGCCGTGACCGAGCAGCCAGTTCAGGCGCGCGCCGACGAGCATCACGACGTCGGCCCTGCGCAGGGCCAGTGACCGGGCGGTGGCCGCCGACTGCGGGTGGTCGTCGGGCAGCAGGCCCTTGGCCATCGACATGGGCAGGTAGGGCACGCCGGTCGTCTCGACGAACTCCCGGATCTGCTCGTCCGCCTGCGCGTACGCCGCGCCCTTGCCGAGGACGACCAGGGGCCGCTCCGCGCCGGCGAGCAGGTCGATCGCGCGGTCCACGGCCGCCGGTTCGGGCAGCTGACGCGGCGCCGGGTCGACGACCTCCCACAGCGACGCGGCGCCCCGCTCCTTGTCGATGACCTCTCCCAGAACCGCGGCCGGGATGTCGAGATAGACACCGCCGGGGCGCCCGGAGACCGCGGTGCGGATCGCGCGGGCCACCCCGCGGCCGATGTCCTCGGCCCGGTGGACCCGGTAGGCCGCCTTGACGAAGGGTTTCGCCGCCGCCAGCTGGTCCATCTCCTCGTAGTCGCCCCGCTGGAGGTCGACGAGGTGCCGTTCGCTCGACCCGGAGATCTGGACCATGGGGAAGCAGTTCGTGGTGGCGTTGGCGAGGGCCACGAGTCCGTTGAGGAAGCCCGGGGCGGAGACCGTCAGACAGATGCCCGGCCTCTTCGTGAGGAACCCGGCCGCCGCCGCCGCGTGCCCGGCGTCGCTCTCGTGGCGGAAGCCGATGTAACGCATGCCCGACGCCTGTGCCACGCGCGCCAGGTCGGTGATCGGGATGCCGACGACGCCGTAGATGTTCTGGACGCCGTTGCGCCTGAGCGCTTCGGCGACCAGGTGGATCCCGTCGGTGAGAGCGGCCGGATCGTCAGCGTCCCCCAGCCCTGTTTCCGGCAACGAAGCGTTGGTCATGGTCGGGATCCTCCCTGAACGTCACGAGTGGCTTCGGGAATACTGTATTCAGTATCCCCGATGCCGGATGCACTAGCAAGGATTCGAGTGGGCGGTGTTCCCGGCCCGTGTCCCCCGGGGGGCGTCGCGTGATCGCGAGCCGTGGCGGACCGCACGCCGGTACGGCGTGTCGCGGCCGCATTGTCAGTGACATGCTGGAAAATGCCGCGGGAAAGAGAGATCAACATCGCCCGAGCTGGGTAAGTGATCTTCAGTCCCAGCCTCGAGGAAGGCCACCGCTGATGCAGTCCATACCCGGCCCGGCCCACGCCGTCGTCCTGCACCACCACGGCCGTGCCGGTGCCCCCCTCAGCCCCACGGGTGCTGACCTGCTGCGCATCGTCTCCGACCCGGGCACGCTGGTGTTCCTCACCGTGCACGCGGGCGGACGTCGCAGGTACAGCTACTGGCAGCCGTTCGACCCCCGCACCGGCCGGGGAAGCTGCTACGTCGCGCTGCCCACCGACCTGTGCGACATGCTGCACTCCAGCGGACGGATCACGTTCGGCGAGCCCCTCGTCGACTCCACCAGGACCACCTACCGCGTCGGACCCGCGGACACCGCGGTCGCGCCGCGCCGCCCCCTGCGGACGAGCGCCCTCGCGGCATGACCGAGGGGGCCGGCGGCTTGGGCTGCCGGCCCCCTCGGTCGTGCCGTCGCGTCGGACGGCGTCGTGTCGTGGATCCTGTCCGGTTCATCGCGTCGCGCTCCGTCCGGCGTGCCGGACCCGCGGCAGCGCGCCGCGCCCCCGTCCGTGCGCGTGTGCGCGCGTGCTCAGCTTCCGAGGCCGCTCTTCGACCGTTCCTTGGCGGCGCGGGCCTTGCCCCGCGCCTCCAGCGCGGCTCCCTTGGCCGCCGTGGTCTCGTTGTGCAGCGCGTGCGCCACCTTCCTCACGGCCTTCCCGACCACCTGCTCGGTGGTGGCCCTGGCCTTCTCTGCGGCGCTCATGTCGGTCCTTTCCCTGGCGCTCAACCACCCGCCTGCCCGCGTCTCCGAGGCGAAAACCGCCCGTCGTGAGGGTGGGCACCCGGTGGCGCCGACGCCGTTCCGGAATTCCGCGACGCCTGTGTGATGTGAACTGGGTCACAGTCGATGTGAGTCCTGTGCGCGGCGGTGCGTCGGTAGACTGTAGACGAAAGTCAATCTCACTCCCAGGCTCGGTCGGGCCGCTGATCAGGGGATGGAAGCCATGCTGTCCGCGGGTTTGCCGAGCGGAACCGTGCCGAAGCTGGAGCGGCCGGGTCCGCTGCGCGAGCGGGTCTACGAGGCCCTCCTCGAACTCATCATCACCAGGGTGCTCAAGCCCGGTCAGCACCTGGTCGAGACCGAGCTCGCCGGGCAGCTCGGCGTCTCCCGCCAGCCCGTGCGCGAGGCGCTCCAGCGGCTCAACACCGAGGGATGGGTGGACCTGCGCCCGGCGCAGGGCGCGTTCGTGCACGAGCCCACCGAGGACGAGGCCGACCAACTGCTCGTCGTACGCGGCCTGCTGGAGGCCGAGGCGGCCCGGCTGGCGGCGGCCGGCGCCGGGGGCGAGGCACCGGCGCGGCTGCGCGAGCTGTGCGAGGAGGGCGAGCGGGCCCTGCGGTCCGACGACGTCGACGCGGTGGTCGCCGCCAACGCCGCCTTCCACTCGTACGTCATGGAACTCGCGGCGAACTCCGTGCTCGCCGAACTGTCCGCGCAGGTGGACCGCCGCATGCGCTGGTTCTACACGCCCATCGCGCGGACCCGCGGCGAGCGCTCCTGGCGCGAGCACCGCGAGTTGATCGACGCGATCGAGGCGGGGGACGAGCAGCGCGCGCAGCAGTTGATGCGGGCGCACACGGAGCAGACCCGCGTCACCTACCACGAGCGCGCCGGCTCCGGGGAGTGACGCCGGGCGTGGCCACGCACCGCACCCGTACGCAGGCAACGGTCAGGGGGCGCCACCGCGAAGGTGGCGCCCCCTGACCGTCGCAACCCGTCGGCCGCCGGGCGGTTACCCGTCGGCCGGAAGCAGTCCGGCGGCCCTGGCCCAGCGGTACTTGGCGCCGAGAGCGGCCACCGGCTGTTCGGTGGTGTAGGGATAGGCGACGACCCCGCGCTCGAACAGGTAGGCGCTGGCCGCCTCCACCTCGGTGTCCCCGGCGAGCGAGGCCACCACCGGCTTGTGGATCCCCTTGGCCCGCGCCTCGGCGACCACGCGCGCGGTCAGTTCGGCGAAGACCATCGGCGGGGTGACGATGGTGTGCCAGTAGCCGAGGATCAGGGCGTGGACCCGCGGGTCCTCCAGACCGAGGCGGATCGTCGCCTCGTAGGTGGAGGGCGGCTCGCCGCCCGTGATGTCGATCGGGTTCCCGGCCGCGCCGAACGGCGGAATGTACCGCATGAACGCCTCGTCGAGGTCGTCCGGGATCTCCATCAGCCTCAGCCCGTTGTCCACGCAGGCGTCGGAGAGCAGCACGCCGGAGCCGCCGGCGCCGGTGATGATGACGACGTTCTCGCCCTGCGGGGTGGGCAGGACGGGCAGCGCCCGCGCGTACTCGAGCATCTCGTTCAGGCCCGGCGCGCGGATCACGCCGGCCTGCCGCAGGATGTCGTCGTAGACGGCGTCGTCGCCGGCCAGGGCTCCGGTGTGCGAGCCGGCGGCCTTCGCTCCGGCCGAGGTGCGCCCGGCCTTGAGCACCACGATCGGCTTCTTCGGCACGGTCTCGCGGGCGGCCTCGACGAACGCCCGGCCGTCCTTGAGGTCCTCCAGGTGCATCGCGATGCACTTGGTGTTCGGGTCCTCGCCGAAGTAGGTGAGCAGGTCGTCCTCGTCGATGTCCGACTTGTTGCCGAGGCCCACGATCGCGGAGACACCGGTCTTGGTGGTGCGGGCGAAGCCGAGGATCGCCATGCCGATGCCACCGGACTGGGAGGTCAGCGCCACCGGGCCCTTGACGTCGTACGGCGTGCAGAACGTGGCGCACAGGTCCTGCCACGGCGAGTAGTAGCCGTAGATGTTCGGTCCCAGCAGCCGTACGCCGTGCTCCCGGGCGATGGCGACGATCCGCTCCTGGAGTTCGTGCTCGCCGGTCTCGGCGAACCCGGACGGGATCAGGACGGCGTTGGGGATGTGCTTGGCGCCGACCTCCTCCAGCGCGGCGGGTACGAACTTCGCGGGGATCGCGAAGACGGCCACGTCCACCTCGCCCGGGATGTCCAGGACGGAGGCGTGGGCCTTGCGGCCCTCGATCTCGTCGGCCTTCGGGTTGACCGGGTGGATGTCGCCCGAGAATCCCCCGTCGATGAGGTTGCGCATCACCGAGTTGCCGATCTTGCCGGCCTCGGAGGAGGCTCCGATCACCGCCACCGATCGCGGCTGCATCAGCCGCGTCATCGCGGTCAGGATCTCCTCACGGCTGTACGTCGCCCGCGGGGCCGGCGCGTTCTCGGCGAGGATCACGCGGATGTCGGCCGCGAGCGCGCCCTCGGGGGTGGCGATCACCGGGTTGAGGTCCACCTCGGCGATCTCCGGGAAGTCCGTGACCAGTTGCGAGACCCTGCGGATCTGCTGGGCCAGCGCCTCGCGGTCCACCGCGGCCGCGCCGCGCACGCCGCGCAGGATCTCGGCCGCCCCGATCGAGTCCAGCATGGAGGCGGCCTCGTCCTCAGCGACCGGCGCCAGCCGGAAGGTCACGTCCTTGAGGACCTCGACCAGCACCCCGCCCAGGCCGAAGGCGACGACCTTGCCGAAGGTGGGGTCGGTGACCGCCCCGATGATGACCTCCTGACCGGGCGGCAGCATCTGCTGCACCTGCACACCGGTGATCCGGGCCTTCGGGTCGTACTCCTTGGCGTTGGCGATGATCTGGTCGAACGCCGCACGCACCTCTTCCGCGGTGTGCAGACCGACGACCACACCGCCGGCGTCGGTCTTGTGCAGGATGTCGGGGGAGACGATCTTCAGGACGACCGGCCCGTCGAAGGCGCCGGCATGGGCCACCGCCTCGTCCGCGTCGCGCGCCAGGGCCTCCCCGGGGGTGGCGATGCCGTACGCGTCGGCGATCCGCTTGCCCTCGGGCGCGGTCAGGGCGCTGCGGCCCTCGGCGCGCACGGTGGCGAGCACCTTCGCCACGGTGTCGCGGTCGGCTGAGGCATGGTTCAGGGGCATCGCTCAGATCACTCCGTTCGTCTTGAGGAGCTTCAGTTCCTCTTCGTCGAGGCCCAGTTCGCCGGCGTAGACCTCTTCGTTGTGCTCGCCGAGCAGCGGGGAGCTGGTGATGGTGACGGGGGAGTCGGACAGCTTCAGCGGCGAACCGACGGTCTTGAAGGTGCCGCGCTCGGGGTGCTCGACCGGGACGATCATCTCGTTGGCGGCCAGCGACTGGTCCTCGATGATCTCCTTGGTGGACAGGATCGGGCCGCAGGGGATGCCGTGGGCGTTGAGGGCCTCTAGCACCTCCCACTTGGGCAGGGTGCTGCTCCACTCCTCGATCAGCTGGAACATCTTGTCCAGCTTGGGCAGCCGGACCTCGGGGGTGGCCCAGTCGGGGTCCTCGGCCAGTTCCGGGCGGTTGATCAGCTCGGTGATGGGCTTCCAGCCGGGCGGCTGCACCACGATGTACACGTAGTCGTTGGGGCCTCCCGGCGCGCACTTGACCGCCCAGCCGGGCTGGCCGCCTCCGGAGGCGTTCCCCGAGCGCGGCACTTCCTCGCCGAAGTCCTCGTTCGGGTACTCGGCGAGCGGGCCGTGCGCCAGGCGCTGCTGGTCGCGCAGCTTCACCCGGCAGAGGTTGAGCACCGCGTGCTGCATGGCCACGTTGACCCGCTGGCCGCGCCCGGTGCGTTCGCGCTGCAAGAGCGCCGCGAGGATGCCGGCGACCAGGTGGACCCCGGTCCCCGAGTCGCCGATCTGCGCGCCGGTGGCCGTCGGCGGCCCGTCCTCGAAGCCCGTGGTCGCCATCGAGCCGCCCATGGCCTGCGCGACGACCTCGTACGCCTTGAAGGTCGTGTACGGGCCCTCACCGAACCCCTTGATGGAGGCGTAGACGATCCGCGGGTTGATCTCCTGGATGCGGTCCCAGGTGAAGCCCATCCGGTCGACGGCGCCCGGTCCGAAGTTCTCGACCATGACGTCGGAGCGCCGGATCAGCTCGGTGAGGAGTTCCTTGCCGCGTTCGGTCTTGGTGTTGAGGGTGATGCTCCGCTTGTTGCAGTTGAGCATCGTGAAGTAGAGGGAGTCGGCGTCGGGGAGGTCCCGCAGCTGCCTGCGGGTGATGTCGCCGGTCGGCGCCTCCAGCTTGACGACGTCCGCACCGAGCCAGGCGAGCAACTGGGTGGCGGAGGGGCCTGACTGGACGTGTGTCATGTCGAGGACGCGCACGCCCTCAAGAGCCCTGGTCATGGGGATCACCTCACTTGTACACGGTTTGGTGCGTCTGGCCGTACGGGAGTCGCCGAGCTCCCCGTCCTGAATACGGGTGTCCCGAACACAGACGTCCTGCATACAGGCAACGAATACTGTATGCAATCATCGGCTGATCGGGCGGTGGCTGTCCAGTCGCCTGCGCGTGATTTTGCCCAGGGGGTGGATTCGCGCACTCGAGGGTGGTCGACTCTCGCCGTAGAGAGCATACTGTATGCAATCTGCGTTGGATGTGACTTCAAGGGGCCGCCCCATGTCGTACCGCACCGCTCTCTCCCACGTCATGAGCAGCGTCATCGAGCCCGGGGCCGAACGGGTCCGCACGCACGGCGCCTTCCCCCGGGCCTCGGTCGCCGCGCTGGGGCACTCCGGGCTGCTGGCGCTCACCCTCTCCGCCGGCCTCGGCGGCCAGGGCCTCGGTCTGACGGAGGCCGCCGAGGTGGTGGCCGAGGTGTCCCGGGCCTGCCCGGCCACCGGTGCCGTGCTCAGGTCCCACTACGCGGCCGTCGCGGTCATCGAGGCCCACGGCATCCACTGGGTGCGCCGGAAGATCGCCACCGGGCACCACCTGAGTACCCTCGCCCTGGCGGAGGTCGTCGAGTCCGGTGGGCACGGCGCGCCTCCCGGTCCGCCCTCGACGGCGACGCGCACGGGGGACGTGGTGGCGCTGCGCGCCCGGAAGCACAACGTGGTCGCGGCGGGGGAGGCCGACAGTTACGTGTGGTCCTCCCGGCCGGCCGACGGGCGCGACGGGCTGACCCTCTGGCTGGTGCCGGCGGACGCCCCCGGGCTGTTCGTACCCGCACGGCCGGACGGGGAGGGCCCGCGCGGCAGCGCGTCGTCCACCGTCTGCGCCGACCCCGTCCTGGTGCCGGCGGGTGCGATGCTCGGGCCGAGCGGCGGCGGGATCAGCACCGTGCTGGGTGCGGTGCTGCCGTGGCTCGCCGCACTGCCGGCCCCCGGCGCGGCACTCGCCCAGCCGGTCGGGGCCGAGGTGCGCGCGTAGGGCCGGCGCGCCGTGCTTCGTGGGGCGCGGAAGGGCATGCTCCACGAACCTGAACACTGTATACAAACTGCAAGTATGTGATTATGCTGCAGAGCGTTGTCCGTGCATCGACCGGGTCGCTGGAAGCGGCTGTGCCGCTGGTCACCGCCTCTGCGCATCCGCAGGACGAGGGGCAAGGGTTCATGTGTTCGCGAAACCAAACTCGTACGACAGCGGCGAGGGCCTCGCGCTCGACTTCCGCGCACGCCGGTGACTGGGGGCGATCATGACCACGAGCGTGAGTGACGCACCGGTGCGCGCCGCGATCAGCGCGATCGTGGCCGCCCATCGCGGCCAACGCGGCGCGCTGCTGCCGATACTGCACGCCATCCAGGCGGAACTCGGCCATGTGCCGCAGGAGTGCGTCGCGCTGCTCGCCGACGAACTCAACCTGTCCCGGGCGGACGTGCACGGAGTGGTCTCCTTCTACCACGACTTCCGCCGCGAACCGGCGGGCCGCACCACCGTGCGCATCTGCCGTGCCGAAGCCTGCCAGGCCCTCGGCGCGGACGCCCTGGTGGCCTGCGCCCGCGACCGGGTCGGCCTCGCACCGGGGGAGACGGCGGCGGACGGTTCGGTCACCGTGGAACAGGTCTTCTGCCTCGGCAACTGCGCGCTCGGGCCGTCCATCCAGGTGAACGAGGACATGTACGGACGAGTGAGCGCGGATCGCCTGCGCTCGATCCTCGACGAGGCGGTGTCGTCGTGACGGTGGCTTCGAACACTCCGGTGACGGTGTACGTCCCCCGCGACTCGGCGGCACGGTCCGTGGGAGCGGACGCGGTCGCGGACGCCGTCCGGCGGGCCGCCGCCGGCCAGGACCGGCCGGTCGAGGTGGTGCGCAACGGTTCCCGCGGCATGCTCTGGCTGGAGCCGCTCGTCGAGGTGGTGACACCCGCCGGCCGGGTCGGCTACGGACCGGTGGCCCCCTCGGACGTGGAGGGCCTCTTCGCCGCGGGCCTGCTCGACGGCGGGGACCATCCGCTGCGGCGCGGCGTCGTGGACGAACTGCCGTGGCTGGCCCGGCAGAAGCGGGTCACGTTCGCCAGGATCGGGATCACCGATCCCCTCTCCACCGAGGACTATCTGCGACACGGTGGCCTCGCCGGGCTGCGGTGCGCGCTGGGGCTGCCGCGCGCCGAGGTGATCGCCGAGGTCACCGAGTCCGGCCTGCGCGGCCGGGGCGGCGCGGGATTCCCGGCCGGCGTCAAGTGGAAGACCGTCTCCGAGTGCTCCGACGAGCTGAAGTTCGTCTGCTGCAACGCCGACGAGGGCGACAGCGGGACCTTCGCGGACCGCATGGTCATGGAGGGCGACCCGTTCATGCTGATCGAGGGCATGACGATCGCCGCGCACGCGGTCGGAGCACGTGAGGGCTACGTCTACATCCGGTCGGAATACCCCGACGCCGTGGCCACGATGCGCGCGGCGATCGAGATCGCGCGCGGGAACAACTGGCTCGGAGAACGGATCCTCGGCTCCGGCCTCACCTTCGACCTGCACGTCCGGGTCGGCGCCGGCGCGTACATCTGCGGCGAGGAGACCTCCATGCTGGAGAGCCTGGAGGGCAAGCGGGGCATGGTCCGCTCGAAGCCGCCCATCCCGGCGGTGGAGGGTCTCTTCGGCAGACCGACCGTGGTCAACAACGTCCTCACCCTCGCCACCGTGCCGGTGATCCTGGCGCGCGGCGCGAAGGAGTACCAGGAACTCGGCGTGGAGCGCTCGCGCGGCACCCAGGTCTTCCAGCTCGGCGGCAACATCGCGCGCGGGGGCATCGTGGAGACGGCGTTCGGCGTCACCCTGCGCGAGCTGGTCGAGGACTACGGCGGCGGCACGCTCTCCGGACGCCCCGTGCGCACGGTGCAGGTCGGCGGACCGCTGGGCGCCTATCTGCCGACGTCCATGTTCGACCTGCCGATGGACTACGAGGCGTTCGCCGAGGCCGGCGCGATGCTCGGCCACGGCGGCGTCGTGGTCTTCGACGACACCGTGGACATGGCCGCGCAGGCCCGCTTCGCGATGGAGTTCTGCTCCGTGGAGTCGTGCGGCAAGTGCACGCCGTGCCGCGTCGGTTCGGTGCGCGGTGTCGAGGTGATCGACCGGATCGTGGCGGGCGAGGACCGGGACGACAACCTGGCCCTGCTCGAAGACCTCTGCGAGCTGATGACCGACGGTTCGCTGTGCGCCATGGGCGGGTTGACGCCGATGCCGGTGCGCAGCGCCATCACACACTTCTCTGACGATTTCCTCGCCCGCGACGCACGCGCGGCGGTGCGCTCCGCACGGACGAGCGGCGCGAGGACGGAGGACACGGCATGAGCCTTCTCAAGGAACCCGACTTCGGAACCCCGGAAAGGCCCGGGGAGCCGACCGTGTCGGTGGAAGTGGACGGACTGCCCGTGACGGTCCCCCAGGGCACGTCGGTGATGCGGGCGGCGGCGCTCGCCGGCATCGACATACCCAAGCTGTGCGCCACCGACAGCCTCGAGGCGTTCGGATCCTGCCGGCTGTGCGTGGTGGAGATCGACGGACGCAGGGGCACCCCGGCGTCCTGCACCACGCCGGTCGCCGACGGCATGCGGGTGCGCACCCAGACGCCCAAGGTGGAGAAGCTCCGCCAGGGTGTCATGGAGCTGTACATCTCCGACCACCCGCTGGACTGCCTGACCTGCCCGGCCAACGGCGACTGCGAGTTGCAGGACATGGCCGGGGTCGTCGGGCTGCGCCAGGTCCGGTACGGGTACGAGGGCGAGAACCACCTGGACGCCGAGGCCGACCGGAGCAACCCGTACTTCGACTTCGACCCGTCCAAGTGCATCGTCTGCTCCCGCTGCGTGCGGGCCTGCGGCGAGGTGCAGGGCACCTTCGCGCTGACCATCGAGGGCCGCGGATTCGACTCCAAGGTCTCACCCGGGGCGGGCGAGCTGTTCATGGACTCCGAGTGCGTCTCGTGCGGCGCCTGCGTCCAGGCCTGCCCGACGTCGACGCTCCAGGAGCGGTCGGTCGTCGAGCTCGGCATGCCGTCCCGCTCGGTGATCACGACCTGCGCGTACTGCGGCGTCGGCTGCTCCTTCAAGGCCGAGCTGCGCGGTGACGAACTGGTGCGGATGGTGCCCTACAAGGACGGCGGGGCGAACGAGGGGCACTCCTGCGTGAAGGGCCGTTTCGCCTTCGGCTACGCGACCCACCCCGACCGCGTCCTCAAGCCCATGGTCCGGGAGAGGATCAACGACCCGTGGCGCGAGGTCGAGTGGGACGAGGCCATCCGCACGGTCGCCCGGGGGATGCGCTCCATCCAGGAGCGCCACGGCTCCGGCGCGATCGGCGCCATCACCTCCTCGCGCTGCACCAACGAGGAGGTCTACGTCGTCCAGAAGATGGTGCGCGCGGCCTTCGGCAACAACAACGTCGACACATGCGCCCGGGTCTGCCACTCCCCGACGGGATACGGACTGAAGCAGACCTTCGGCGAGTCCGCCGGCACGCAGGACTTCCGCTCGGTGGCCCAGGCCGACGTGATCATGGTGATCGGCGCCAACCCCACCGACGGCCATCCGGTCTTCGCCTCGCGGATGAAGCGCCGGCTGCGCGAGGGCGCGCAGCTCATCGTGGTCGACCCGCGCCGCATCGACCTGGTGCGCTCGCCGCACATCGAAGCGGCACACCACCTGCAGCTCACGCCGAGCACCAACGTCGCCGTCATCAACGCCATGGCGCACGTGGTGGTCACCGAGGACCTGGTCGACAAGTCCTTCGTGGCGGACCGCTGCGAAGGGTTCGACGACTGGGCGGAGTTCGTCTCCCGCCCGGAGAACAGCCCGGAGGCCACCGAGCCCATCACCGGTGTGCCGGCCGAGGAACTGAGGGCTGCCGCCCGGCTGTACGCGCAGGCGCCCAACGGGGCCATCTACTACGGGCTCGGCGTCACCGAGCACAGCCAGGGCTCCACCATGGTCATGGGTATGGCGAACCTCGCGATGGCGTGCGGCAACATCGGCCGCGACGGCGTCGGTGTGAACCCACTGCGCGGGCAGAACAACGTCCAGGGCTCCTGCGACATGGGTTCCTTCCCGCACGAGTTCACCGGCTACCGCCATGTCTCCGACGACGCGGTCCGCACCGTCTTCGAGGACCTGTGGGGCCGCACGATCCTCGCCGAGCCCGGACTGCGGATCCCCAACATGTTCGACGCGGCGATCGACGGCTCCTTCCGCGGCCTGTTCGTGCACGGCGAGGACATCGCCCAGTCCGACCCGAACCTCAAGCACGTCACCGCCGCGCTCGAGGCCATGGAACTGGTCGTGGTACAGGACCTCTTCCTCAACGAGACGGCCAAGTTCGCCCACGTCTTCCTGCCGGGCGCCTCGTTCCTGGAGAAGGACGGCACCTTCACCAACGCCGAACGCCGGGTCAACCGGGTGCGCGCGGTGATGAAGCCGAAGACCGGCAAGCACGAGTGGCAGATCGTCTGCGAGATCGCCGCCGCCATGGGCTACCCCATGGCGTACGGCCATCCGAGCGAGATCATGGACGAGATCGCCCAGGTCACCCCGACCTTCCGCGGTATCTCCTACGCCTCCCTGGACAAGCTCGGCAGCATCCAGTGGCCGTGCAACGAGCAGGCGCCGGAGGGGACGCCGACCATGCACGTCGACGAATTCGTCCGGGGCAAGGGGAAGTTCGTGGTCACCGCCTATCTGCCGACCAACGAGCGGACCACCTCGCGCTTCCCGCTCGTACTGACCACGGGGCGCATCCTGAGCCAGTACAACGTCGGGGCGCAGACCCGACGTACGGGCAACGTGGCATGGCACCCCGAGGACCTGCTGGAACTGCACCCGCACGACGCCGAGGTGCGCGGCATCGGCGACGGGGACATGGTGACGCTGACCAGCCGTGTCGGGGAGACGACACTGCGTGCCCAGGTGTCCGACCGGATGCCGCCGGGGGTCGTCTACACCACGTTCCACCATCCCGTGACCGGCGCCAACGTGGTGACCACGGAGAACTCGGACTGGGCGACCAACTGCCCGGAGTACAAGGTGACCGCCGTGCAGGTGGGACTCGCCCGCCCGCTCGCCGGGCACGCCGCCGATCGGCTCCGGGACGACCGGCACGCGGTGGTGGACTGAGATGGCGGGCGGCGTGCCGCCGGAACACCGGATGGCGAACGACATCGCCGCGGCCTTCGGGCACCTGCCGGACGAGCAGGCCGCCGAGGCGGTCGCGGGACACATCCAGCGGTTCTGGGACCCGAGGATGCGCGCGAGGCTGGCCGAGTTCGTCGACGGGGGAGCGGAAGGCCTGTCTCCCGTGATCGTCGCCGCGCTGAGGCCGGCCGGCCGGCGGGACGAGACAGCCGGCGACTGACCGGTCCGTTCCACACACCACCGCCTCATCTCCCCTCGTGGCGACGGGGAGACGAGGCGGTGGCCTGTGTGCGGTGCCGCGGGGCGGAGCCAGTGGTGGCGGCCCGGCTCAGGCGGGTACGGCTCCAGGCGTGGCACCGTTCCGTGCTGCGGTGCTGCCCTGTGTACTGCACTGCGCCAGCAGGTCGGTGGCCGCGTGGACGGCGCGCAGCGTGGGCGCCTCCGCACCGGTGATGTCGGCGAGCTCCACCACCGCCGTCACGATGGCGTCGAGCTCGAGCGGTTTGCCGGCCTCCAGGTCCTGGAGCATCGAGGTCTTGTGGTGCCCGACCCCCTCGGCGCCGCGCAGTCGCTTCTCGATCGATATGTCCGGCGTACTGCCTAGCCGGGCCGCGATGTCGAGGGTCTCCTCCATCAACTGGACGACCAGGCGCCGGGTTTGGGTGTGCCGGCAGATCTCGACCATCGTCGCCCTGGTGAGCGCGCTGAGCGGGTTGAACACGACGTTACCCATCAGCTTGATCCAGATGTCGTCGCGCAGGTTCGGTTCGACCGGGGCCTTCAGCCCGCCGGCGATCAGAGCCTCACTCAACGCCGAGCAGCGTTCGGAGACTTGGCCCCCGGGCTCACCGAGGGAGAACCGGGTGCCCTCCAGATGCCTGATCACTCCGGGGGACTCGATGACGGTGGCCGGATAGACGACGCAGCCGATGGCCCTCTCCGGCGGCAGGACGGCACTGGTCGCGCCGCCCGGGTCGACCGCCTCCACCCGCCGGCCTTCGTAGGGCCCGGCGAGCTGGTGGAAGTACCACCACGGGATGCCGTTCTGGCCGGCCACGATGGCGGTGTGGTCGGCGAGCAGCGGCTTGATGAGCGGCCCGCACGACGGGTAGGAGTGGGCCTTCAGCCCGAGGAAGACGTAGTCGACCGGACCGATCTCGGCCGGGTCGTCCGTGGCGTGCGGCCGGGCGACGAAGTCACCGCGGGGGCTCAGCACCCGGACTCCGTCGGCCCGCATGGCCCGCAGGTGATCACCGCGGGCGATCAGATGCACCTCGGCGCCGCCCCGGTGCAGAGCCGCCCCGACGTACGCACCGATCGCACCGGCTCCGAGGACTGCGATCTTCACGATGGACTCCTCTCAGTAGGAGGCTGGATACTGTATGCAATGCGATGGTGGGTGTCCAGAGTCAGGGGGCGGCTCGCGGCCCACGGCTCGCGCGGGACCGGGGCTCATGCCCAACTATTGCATACAGTATTCTGTTGACCCTATGCTCGCTGTGCCGCCGACGCTTCCGTGAGCGGCTCCGTCGTCTGGTTCCCACTCGCGCGCTCCCGACCGGTTCGCCCGCTGACATGAGCCGCGCCAGTGGCTGGGAGGCCACTTCAATGGACCTGTTCGAGTACCAAGCACGAGATCTCTTCGCCAAGCACGGTGTGCCGGTGCCGGCCGGCGAGGTCGTCGACACGCCCGAGGCCGCACGCGCGGCGGCCGAGCGGCTGGGCGGCCGGGCGGTCGTCAAGGCCCAGGTGAAGGTCGGTGGCCGCGGCAAGGCCGGTGGTGTCAAGCCGGCCGCCACCCCGGACGAGGCCGTCGCGCGCGCGGCGGACATCCTCGGCATGGACATCAAGGGCCACACGGTCCAGAAGGTGATGCTGGCCCCCACGGCCGACATCCGGGACGAGTACTACGTCTCGTTCCTCCTCGACCGCACCCACCGCACCTTCCTGGCCATGGCCTCCGTCGAGGGAGGCATGGACATCGAGGAGGTCGCCGCGACCAAGCCCGAGGCCCTGGCGAAGGTCCCGGTGGACGCGAACGAGGGCGTGACGGAGAAGAAGGCCCGCGAGATCGTCGAGAAGGCCGCCTTCCCGGCCGACGTCGCCGACCAGGTGGCCGGCGTCCTGCGGCTGCTGTGGCAGGCCTTCGTCGCCTCCGACGCGCTGCTGGTCGAGGTCAACCCGCTGGTCAGGTCCGGCGAGGGCGAGATCGTCGCCCTCGACGGGAAGGTGTCGCTGGACGACAACGCGGAGTTCCGTCACCCGGAGTTCGAGGAGTTCCACGACCGGGCCGCGGCCAACCCGCTG
>NZ_JBIAXG010000025.1:0-130641 GCF_042896465.1 Streptomyces sp. NPDC001292 | reverse complement strand
TCGATGCCGACCAGGGAGACCCGCACGAACGCGTCGATCACCAGTCCCCGGTCGAGGACGAGTTCCAGTACGTCGTACAGGCCGCTGCTGCCGCCTCCGCCGCTGGACGTCTGTGCCGGGACAATGGTCATGCCGACCGCGCCTCCTTCTCCGTGTAGGTCCGTGCAGTAGGACTGCGTCTGTGTGGGGTCTTCGGGCGCGAGCCGCAGCCGGCCCCCTAGCCGCCGGCGCGAGCCGCGGCCGGCCCCCTAGCCGCCGGACCGACGGGCGTCGGCGCGGCCGCGTTCGTAGCGGTGCAGGCGCCGGTAGCCGGTGAGCTGCCCCTGCGGGTCGAGTTCCACCTGGTAGCTCGCCATCAGGCTCATGGTGTCCGGCACCCGGGCCAGTTCCAGGACCTCCACCTCCAGCGACCAGCCGTCCTCCGACTGCTCGAAGGTCGTCACGGACTCCGCGCTCAGACCGGTCAGCTCGGCGAACTGGGCCCGCGCCTCCCGCAGCACCTCCATCGGCCCAGGCCGGGACACCGACCCACCGTCCTCGTCCGCGCCACGCGACTCCCGCGAACCCCGTGACTGACCGGAACCCCGCGACTCCGCGGTGTTTTCTCTCTTCACCATGGCCACCTCTCCTCCCCCGGGTGGCCGCAGGCTCCACGGCCAAACCTGCCCGAGCGCGGACGTCCCCTCGCACGGGCCGGCGGCCGGTCCTGATCGTTTCCGGGCCGGAAGGCCGGGCAAACGGTGATGCGCCGCACGAGTGCCTGGCAGTGGGCCGGGACGCGCACAAGTCGGTCGTGGCCGGGCTGATCCTGGCCGGGGTCCGCCCGCTGTGGGCGGAGCCGCAGTGGGATCCCGATCTCCACCACCACGCCACCGGCAACGACGACGTGCTCGCCCACCCGCGCAGCGGCGTCCTGGCCGTCATGGTCCTCCCGGACGCCGCCGACACAGACTGAAGAGCGTGTGGGTGGCAGTCGAGGAGTGACCGGGCACCCCAGCGGCTCCCCTCCTGCCGGCAGGCCCTCGTCACGCGTCCGCTGGGGAACGTTCGTCGCCTCCGTGCCCTGCCGCTCGCGCGACCGCATAGGCGCCGAGCGACACCACGGCCCACGCTGCCGTCGCAGCCCCGAGCGCGAGCCACGCCGCGTGCTGACGGAGGAGCACCGCGGCGACGATGGCGAACACCAGCAGCCCAAGGGTGCCCGGGGCAGCGCCACGCGCGTCGTCGCGGGCGCTCATGAGCCCCTCCTCCTCGGCCACAAGAGTCAGGCTGGCCAGCAGGATGGCGGGAAAGGCGAGGAAGACGCCGCCGACGAACGACCCGAACAGCCGTGACACGACGGCCGCCAGGAGTGACACGCCCGCGCCGAGACCGAACCGCAGAAGCAGATCCTTGCGCGGCGTGCGCGCGACCGCCCGCAGGTCCACCCGCACGCGGTCGGGGTCTTCGGCCCCTTTCCCGCTCCCGTCCGCTGGCCGCGCCGATCGCCTCACGGCGCCACCACGAAGGCGATGGCGGCCGCTGCGGCGAACCACACGACAAGGGCCGCCGCGGACCCGCGCACGGCTCCGAATCTGGCGAGCGCCGGAACATCGACGAGACAGTAGGCGGTGAACGCCAGCGCTCCAGTGACCATGCCCTGTGCCGCGGTCACCGCGTCGAGGTCGCCCTTGAACACCACCGTCAAGATCAGCCCTCCCAGTGCCACCGAGGGGGCAGCGGCGAAGATCCCGGCCAACCGCTTGGACGGACCCGGCGCAACGCGGCTACGACGGCCGCGCCACCGTCGGTAAGGGCCTGATGAGCATTCCCTGCGCAGAAAATGAGGCGTCGCGGGAGTCCCCGTGGCGGCTCTTTCAAGGTGACTCGTTCAGAAGCCGGTCGAGGTGGCCTTCGAGGTCCAGTGCGTCAGACTCCTGGGCGGCCATCACCAGTTGGTAGGTGCGGAACAGCCAGCGCGCGAGGGCCGGGAGCGGAGCGATGAGGTGGGCAGAGCCGCCCGGAGGACTCAGGAGAATGTGCAGGAGGGCTTCCGGGCCGGTTCCGGTCGGCCACACCCTCACATCGCCCTCTCCGCTGGCTGCCAGCATCCCTCGGGCGAGCAGCTCGCGTGAGATGACCCAGGACACGGGGCTCAGGGCGAGGTCCTGGAAGAGGAACTCCACCACCAGTGGGTCCTGCGACCTGTAGAGCAGGCGGGTCGGTACCGGGAGCCGTGTGCCCTGGGGTGACACGAGCTCCATGCCGAGCATGTGGTCTACGCAAGTGATCATGGCTCTGTGTGCGATTCTTCGGGGGCCGGGGCGGTGCCGGGCCCGGGCAGTGGGATCACTGTCCGGGCCCGGCACCGGCGCTGTCCGTGTGGTCGACGGAAGCGGCAGTGGTGGTGGTCTTGGTGACGGCGGTCCTCACCGGTGTGAGTCGTCGTGGTGCCTCAGGCTGCCCCAGTAGGCGTCTCCGTGGTCGCCGGCCCAGCGGAGCTGGTCGAGAACCCACTGCCGACGGGCTTCGTCGATCCGCGCCCGGTGATCGTCATGCTTGTGGTGCCGGATCCAGTAGTGGCCGTCGTGGTTGTGCCGGCCCTCGTCGTGGTGGTCGGCGATTCGGATGGCGGAGACCACCCCCGACTGGCTGCTGCTGGGGTATGTCGCAGCCGAGGCGGAGCCGCCGGTGGCGAGAAGCCCGGCTGCCGCGACGGCGGTCGAGGTGATCGCGACGGCAACCCCACGAACAGTTCTGCTTGCCATGGTGTTTCCTCTCTTTCCTCGCTCCACGCTGAGAACGGGGGATTTGGTGCTTATGTGCCTGGTTGGGCACTGAAGACACTAACCCCATCTTGTTGAACGATGAACTACTTCTGGCGTGAGGTGCACCACGCGCCGAAGAGCCGTTGCGTCGGAATATTTCTGCGGTATCGGCTCAGCGGCCCCGAGTGGGCCAAGGCCGGGCCGCGTCCGCCTGGGTGGCCGAGGCGATCAACTGGTCGACCAGGCCGATCAGAACGTCCCGGCACGACTCGCGGTCCCGCGCGTCGCACAGCAGTACCCGGGTGTGTTCGGGCAGCGCCAGGGACTCCCGGATCTCCTCCGGCGGGTAGGGGTGCCGTCCATGGAAGCCGTTGACGCCGAAGGCGAAGGGAATGACCCGGCTCTCGAAGAAGTCGATGAGCCGGAGCCAACGGCGTGTGACGTCAGGTGGTCAAGTGATCGACGACTTGTGGTGCCTTGTGGCTGCCGCGTTGTGATCACCTGCCTTTACGGGAGAGTCACGGCCGAGGTGGATGGACGGTCTCCCCGGGCGGTTCGCGCCGCGGACACCCTCGCTGCGCCGCGCACGGGAGTAGGTCGCGCCGGCCCAGGCCGGGCGTCCGGCACGGCCAGGACGCTGCCTGCGCTACAGGCGTGGTTCCCGAGGTCGGCGTCAGGTGGTAGACACGGCGGGACCACAGTTCCTGTCCGCCAACAGGAAGGTTCCCCATGTCCGAAACCAGGTCCGACAACACGCTCGAGAACAGCCACTTGGCGAATCGGCGCCAAGTACTCGCCCGCTCCGGCGCCGTGGGGGTGGGCATCGCGTTCACCGGAGCCCTCTCGGAGCTCTTCGCGGGTACGGCGAGCGCGCTCGGCCGCTCCGGGTACGGACCCCTCGTCCCCGATCCGAACGGCCTGCTCGACCTGCCGGAAGGTTTCCGCTATCGGGTGCTCTCCCGCGAGGGCGACCAACTCCGCTCCGGGGAAGGGGCCGTTCCCAGCAACCATGACGGCATGTCCGCCTTCGCGGGCAGAGGCGGCCGCGTGCACCTCGTACGCAACCACGAGAACCGTCCTACGGCGCGGATTGCCGTCCCGGCCGTGGAGGGCATCACCTACGACCCCGCCGGCAAGGGCGGGTGCACGGCCCTGACCCTGGACGGCCGCGGCAGCGTTGTGTCAGAGCGGGTCGCGATCGCCGGTACAGCAGTCAACTGCGCGGGCGGGCCCACCCCTTGGGGCACCTGGCTGACCTGTGAGGAGACCGAGGACAAAGCCGGCACCAGCGGCTACACCAAGGACCACGGCTTCATCTTCGAGGTCGATCCGGTCGATCCCCACCGCACCGGGGCCGTACCGCTCACCGCAATGGGACGCTTCCAGCACGAAGCCATCGCGATCGACCCCCAGCAGGGCATCGTCTACGAGACCGAGGACGCCTTCCAGAGGCCCTTCGGTCTCTTCTACCGGTTCCTGCCCAACAAGCCCCGCGGCGGCATCGGTTCGCTGCGCGCGGGCGGCCGGCTGCAGGCGATGCGCGTCCCCGGCGTACCGGACCTCTCCTCCATCCAGGAGACGGGCGCCTGTTTCGACGGCGTCGAATGGGTGGACGTCCCCGACCCGCTCGCCGCCCAGACCCCCATCCGCCTGCAGGACTTCGGGCCGAAGGGCATCACGCACGCCCAGAAGCTGGAGGGCTGCTACTGGGGCGGGAGATGCGTGTACTTCGTGTCCTCCTTCGCGCACAGGGCGGAGGGCTCGGCCGCGGACCACTTCGGGCAGATCTGGCGCTACGACCCCACAAGGCGCCGCCTCACGCTCGTCGTCGTCTTCGGTCCGGACACGGACGTACAACTGCCCGGCGAGTCACCGGACAACATCTGCCTCGCCCCTGGCGGCGGCCTCATGGTCTGCGAGGACGGCGATGGCGCGCAGCACGTGTTCGGCGTGACCCGCCGCGGCGAGGTATACGCAATGGCCCGCAACCGCCAGAACATCGGCACGCCCGATGTCCCGGCATGGGGCGAGTTCGCGGGCGTCACGTTCGCACCGGACGGAAGGACGATGTACGTCAACTGCTACAGGCCCGGCACGACCTTCGCAGTGACAGGGCCGTTCCACCAGTAGTACCGCCTTGGCGGGCGCGGGTGAGACGGGACGGCCTCCGTCTCACCCTGCCTGAGCCTCGTGACCGTATCCGTGCGGCCGCGTCCCCCACCGTCGGCTGTCGCCCGTCAGGGCCACCGACCGCCCTGGCTCGCCCAGGACCCGTCAGTCCTCTCCTTCGTCGCCCTCGAAGAAGTCACCGACCTCGTCGACCACTTCGGCAGCGACCATCCCGCCGACAACGCCGACTGCGAGGCCGGCCGCCCCCGCGGCGATGGCCGTGCCCATGCCGGGGCCGGAGCGGTGGCCATCACGGTGGTGATCGTAGTGGCCGCCGTGGCCGTGGCCGTGCGCGTACGCGTCGCCGTGCCCGTAGGCGGCGTGCGAGCCGTACGAGGCCCGGTGTTCCACCAACTGCCGGATCCAGCCGTCGACGACCGTGTTCCAGTCCTGGTACTCGACGCCCTCGTGGGGGACGGCGAACCGGGTCAGCGCGTCGTGGCCGGAGGAGAACAGGCCGCCGCGCTTGTCCGCCTCCAGGACGACCTCCATGCCGCCCGGGTTGGCCAGGAAGGTCACTTCGATCTCGTTGACCTGCTGTGCGTACTGCGGCGCCGGAGTGAGCTCGATCTCCTGGTAGAAGGGCAGCTGCTGGCCGGTGCCACCGATGTGCCCGTACTCCAGATCCGCGGACCTGAAGCCGAACCCCAGCCGGCCGAGCGCTTCGAGAACCGCCTCCTGCACGGGCAGCGGGGCGATGCTCAGTTGGTCCAGGTCGCCCTTGTCCCTGGCGCCCGCCACGGCCAGCTCGGTGCGGACCCCGAGGACGATGCCCAGTCCCTGCCCGTACAGCTCGGTGATCGGAGTCTCCCACGGCAACACCACGCTGAACGGCACGCTGCGCTGCTCGCCCGCGGCGAGCCGGAAGCCGCCGCCGACGGCGAACCGGTCGAAGACGACCACGCCTTCGCTCTCACCGTCGTCGTGCTCGGCCTCGACCCGGGCTACGAGTTCCAGGGTGATGTGCTCGATGCCGAAGTCGGCGTCCCCGCCCTTGAGGTGGACCTGGCCGGTGAGCGCACCGCCGGGCCGGGCCGCCCCCGGGTCGAGGACCGTGTCCACCGTGGGCCCGCCCACGCCGAGCGATCCGAGCAGTCGTTTGAACACCATCGTGGCGTCCGCTCCTTAAACGTATGTGTTCCATGAGGGTGGCGCCGCCGACCAAGGGGTTCGCGGCGCCACGGCAGTTCGCGGGCCGGTTACCAGGCCGCGTCGAGAGAGGCCAGCGCCTGCGCCCCGCGGACGTACTTCAACTCGGCCAAGTCCGCGAGGGCCTTGGCCCCGAACGCCTCCTGAAGCAGCTCGCCGTCACGGTCCGAGACCCCCTTCAGCGCTCCAACCGGGGTCGCCGGGATCTCAAGCAGGCTCTTGTCCGCCCATGCCTTGTCCAGCACCTCGTCCGGGTCGATCGAAGCCATGTGTGCAGTCTCCAAAGGTCCGCGCGGGGCCAACATGTGCTCGGGCCTTCTACGAACGAGTAGAAGCATAGAGGTGTACGGCGACGGGGAAGGGTGCGGCCCGGGCGGGCATGGCAGGAAAGACCGAAAACGGGTTCTTGCGCAGGCCGGAGGGCTGTGCCCGGCGGCCCGAAGGCGACGTCGATCGCCTCCGGGCCGGTCAGCAGGGCACCGTCGCCGGTCTCCTCGTTCTCAAGCGCCTGTCGGACGCGCGACGGGACCCGGCCGGACCTGTGGCCGACGGGTGCGAGGGCAGGCAGGGGTCGCTGATCCAGCAGGCCCGGGCGGTGAGGCGGCCTCAGGGGCCGCCGGACGGCGCCCGCATCAACCGATCGATGGATGCCAGGAGGAGCGCGATGGCCGATGGCGGCCGTGCGCGGTGGACAGGAAGCTGGTGTCCATGTCGATCGTCGAAGTCGAAGGACTGCGCAAGTCCTACGGAGGCAGGGCCGTCGTGGACGGCGTGGACTTCACCGTGGAGGAGGGCGAGATCTTCGGGATCCTCGGCCCCAACGGGGCGGGGAAGACCACGGCCGTCGAGTGCGTCGAGGGGCTGCGCGTTCCCGACGCCGGGACCATCCGGGTCGCCGGGCTCGATCCGGTGCGCCACCACCGCGAGCTGACCCGGATCCTCGGCGTGCAGCTCCAGGAGAGCGAGCTGCAGGCGAAGCTCACCGTGCGTGAGGCGCTGGAGCTGTACCGGGCGTTCTATCCCGAGCCGGCGGACTGGCGGCCGATCGCCGAGCAGCTCGGCCTCGACACCATGCTGAACCGGCCGTTCGGGAAGCTGTCCGGCGGCTGGAAGCAGCGGCTGTTCATCGCCCTCGCCCTGGTGGGCCGGCCGCGGATCGTCGTGTTGGACGAGCTGACCACGGCGCTCGACCCGCGGGCCCGCCGCGACACCTGGAAGCTGATCGAGGGCGTCCGGGACTCGGGCGTCACCGTCCTGCTGGTCACCCACTTCATGGAGGAGGCCGAGCACCTGTGCGACCGGGTCGCGGTGATCGACCGCGGCAAGGTGGTGGCGCTGGACTCCCCCGCGGGGCTGATCAGCCGGTCGGACAGCCCGACGGTGATCTCCTTCCGCCCTTCTCGGCCGTTGCCCGACGCGGAGCTGGACACGCTGCCCGGCGCGGTGTCCGTGAACCGGCAGGGCTCACGGCTGGTCATCAACGGCACCGACGACACCGTCAACGCCGTGATCACCATGCTGGCCCGCAACGGCATCACCGCCGCGGAACTGCGGGTGGTGGACGCCACCTTGGACGACGCCTTCCTGGGCCTGACCGCCAGGACCGCGGACACGCCCGCCGGGCCTGCCGACACCGCCGAGCCCGCCGATGCCGACGCCGTTCGAGGAGGACACTGAGATGCCCGTTTTCACCCCCGCGTCCGGCAGGGTGCTGAAGACCGAGACCCGGCTGTTCACCCGCGAGCCCGGCACCCTCTTCTGGGTGCTGGTCTTCCCGCCCCTGCTGCTCACCGCCTTCGGCCTGATCCCCGGCTACCGCAAGCCCGACGCCGACCTCGGCGGTCTGCGGGCCATCGACGTCTACGTCCCGAGCACGGTGCTGGTCGCGCTGATCACGGCGAGTCTGCAGGCCATGCCGGCCGCCCTGACCGGATACCGCGAGCGCGGCATCCTGCGCCGGATGCGCACCACCCCGGCCCGCCCGGCCGACCTGCTGGTCGCGCAGATGGTGCTGCACCTGGCGGCCGCCCTGCTCGCCGCGCTGCTCGTCCTGGCCCTGGGCAACCTCGTCTACGACGTCGCCCTGCCGCAGAACCCGCTCGCCTACGCGGTGACACTGGCGCTCGCGGCGGTGGCGTCGCTCGCGATGGGCGCGGTGATCACCTCGGTCGCCAGGACGGCCAAGGCGGCCACGGCCATCGGCATGTCGGTCTTCTTCCCCGCGATGTTCGCGGCCGGCATCTACGTGCCGGTCCAGGTGCTGCCCGACGCCGTGCGGCAGATCGTGGAACTCACCCCGTTCGGCGCCACCGCCCAGGCCCTGAGCGAGGCCGCCACCGGCAACTGGCCGGCCTGGGACCACCTGGCCGCCCTTGGACTGTGGGGTGTCGTCTTGATGGCCACGGCGGCCCGCTGGTTCCGCTGGGAATAGCAGATGGGAACGGAAGAATCGACGTGGCGCCGGGAACCAGGGGAAAGCTGATCGCATGACGGACGCACCGCAGACGGGACTGGGCTGGCAGGGGTTCCTGCGCTGGGGTCCGTACGCCCTCCTCGGCGGCGGCGCGTTCGTCGCGTTCGCCACGTCCCGGGTGCTGATGAGCGCGGCGGAGACCTACACGGCCGCCGTGCTCGCCGCGGTCGCCCTGGGCTGGCAGCTGGCCTGGGACGGCGCCCTGCGGCGGCTGCCCGAGCCGGACCCGCGCCGGGTCGTCCACTTCGTGGTGCGTACGGTGCTGGCCGCCGCGCTGAGCTGGCTCAACCCGTTCTTCTCGATCTACGCGGTGATGGGCTACTTCGACGCGGCCCGGCAACTGCCCCGCCGCCAGCGGCGCTGGGGCCTGCTCGCGATCGCGGCGACGCTCGCCGCATCCCAGTCCACCGTGCCCGACGGCCCGGCACCCGGCAGCACCCTGCAACTGACCGTCTTCCTCGCGCTGTTCGCGCTGCACACCGCACTCGCCCTGGTCCTCGACCGGCTCAGCGACCAGGAGGCGGAGCGGCACCGGCAGCAGAAGGCCACCATCGAGGCGCTGGAGCTGAGCAACTCCCGGCTGGAACAGGCGCTGGCCGAGAACGCCACACTCCAGGCCCAACTGCTGGTGCAGGCCCGGGAAGCGGGCGTCACCGACGAGCGCCGCCGGCTCGCCGCGGAGATTCACGACACCCTGGCACAGGGACTGGCCGGCATCATCACCCAGCTCCAGGCAGCCGTCGACAGCACCGACGGGACCACCGCGCGAGCCCACGTCGAGCGCGCCGCCGCACTGGCGCGGTACAGCCTCGGCGAGGCACGGCGCTCGGTGCACAACCTGGCCCCCGGGTCGCTGGAGCACCGCAGGCTGCCCGAGGCGCTCAAGGAGACCGTGGACCGCTGGCAGGCCCTGTCGAGGGCACACTTGGAACTCGTCGTCACCGGCACCGTCGAACCACTGCACAAGGAGATCGAGGCAACCTTGCTCCGCATCACCGAGGAGGCGCTGGGCAACGCGGCGAAACACGCCGACGCCCACCGCGTCGCCGTGACCCTGTCCTACCTGGACGACGAGGTGGCCCTGGACGTCCGCGACGACGGCTGCGGCTTCGATCCCGGCAGCCGGCTGCCGCGCTCCACGAGCGGCGGCTTCGGCCTGGACGGCATGCGCCTGCGCGCCGCGCGCGTGGCAGGCACGGTGGAGATCGAGACCGAGCCGGGCGGCGGTACGGCTGTGTCGGCGCGGGTACCGTTGGTGCGCGATGACTCGTGATCCCGCCCCATCACCCTGCTGCTCGTCGACGACCATCCCGTGGTGCGGGACGGTCTGCGCGGCATGTTCGCCACCTCCCCGGACTTCGAGGTGCTGGGCGACGCGTCCGACGGCCCGCAGGGGGTGGCGCTCGCCGCGCGCCTCGACCCCGACGTCGTGCTGATGGACCTGCGGATGCCGGGCGGCAGCGGCGTGGCGGCCATCGCCGAGCCGGCACGGCTCTGACTGCGCTGCCGGGTGCTGGTCCTGACCACCTACGACACCGATTCCGACGGGGCAGGGCCGGGCCCCCGGTGTGGTCCGACGGGATCGTCTGGAGCACGACGCACTGCGACGACCATCGCGCCGCGGCCGTGGCGCGCCGCTCGTCGGTCAGCTCAATCGGCGTGGACGCCGAGCCGAACGACCCGCTTCCCGACGGCGTCGCGCAGAGCGTGCTGCTTCCCGAGGAGCGAACCACCGTCCACCGGCTCGCGGAGCGACGCCCGGACATCGCCTGGGACCGGCTGGTCTTCAGCGTCAAGGAGAGCGTCTACAAGGCGTGGTAGCCGCTCACCGCTCGCCGGCTGGACTTCCACGAGTGCGCCACCGCGCCCGATCCGGACAGGGGGACCTTCACCGGGACTCTCCGCGTCCCCGGCCCGGTCGTGGGCGGGAGGATCCGGCACTTCGCGGGCCGCTGGCAGGTCCGAGGAGGCATCGGAGCCGGGCATGTGGCCACGGCGGTGCTGGTGATGTCCCCCCGGGGAGAGCTGACGGGCCGTTTCTCGCGCGGGCCCGCCCGGCGGCCGGGCCCGCGACCGGTCAGGAGGCGGACCGGCCGACCAGTTGGCGCAGCTGCCGGGCGAACGCCGGGATCTCCCCGACCTTCTCGACGAACTGGCCGGGGGTGCACCACGAACGTCGTGAAGCCCTGGGCGAGCTGGAACTCCAGGAATTCCACCGAGTCGGCGAGTTTGGCGGGGCCGCCGCCGGCGGGAAGCGACGGGAGGATGCTCGTGACCAGCTCCAGTTCGGCACCAACGACCACGGGAGTACGCCACCTCCGCTCGCGCCGAAGCCGACAACGGCGATGGCCGGCCACTGGAGGAACATTGATCCCGGGCGAAGCGGCGGCAAACGCCGGGTGGGGGAGCCGCGCCGGGCTTCCCGGGCCGCGTCCCGTGCGCCACACCCCCTGCCGCGAGAGCACAGCCGGCGAGCGCTGCCACGGCCACAGCGGCTCACCCGAGGCGCTTGTGCCCACCGACCGCCACAGACCGGGTCGAAGCCGGTCAGGAACGCCGACCCGGTCCGCTCCACGACCTACCTCCCGAGGCCGGCACCACTGCTCACGCCGGACGGGTCCCGGACCCCGTGGTCGCACGGTCCCCGGATACGCTGGGAACCCGGATGTGGCCAGAATCGTTTTTCTGTTCCCACCGCTATCAGAGGAGTACCGATCTTGTCCGCCAGATCGACGGACCCCCCGGGGCACAGTCCCCGACCATCCCGCCAGGCTTTTCCTGAGCACGGCACGCGGCGGGGCGGTGTTCGTTGAGTGCCGCGCTCGGCCTGCTGGCCGTTCTCGTCCTGACCGCCGGCACCGGCTACTTCGTCGCCCAGGAGTTCGCGTACGTTTCCGCCGACCGGCTCGCCCTCGCCCGTGAAGCCGAGGCCGGGGACGACAAGGCCGCCCGCGCCCTGAAGGTACTGGAGCGGCTGTCGTTCATGCTCTCCGGTGCCCAGCTGGGCATCACCGTGACCGGTCTGGTCGTCGGATTCATCGCTGAGCCGTCCGTGTCCGCGCTGCTCAGGCCCGCGCTGTCCGGTGTCGGCATCCCCGACGCAGCCGTGGGCGGGATCGCGGTCGTGCTCGCCTTCCTGCTGGCCACGGTCGTGCAGATGGTGCTGGGCGAGCTGGCCCCGAAGAACCTCGCCATTGCCGTCCCGGAGCGGCTGGCGAAGTCACTGGCCGCCTCCACACTGGCGTATCTGAAGGTCGTCGGCCCGGTGGTGCGCATCTTCGACGGGGCGGCGAACAAGCTGCTGCGCAAGGTCGGCATCGAGCCCGTGGAGGAACTGCACCACGGCGCCACCCTGGAGGAGCTGGGCCACCTGATCGGCGAGTCGCACGAGCAGGGTCAGCTGCCGCGCGAGACCTCGGAGCTGCTCGACCACGCCCTGGAGTTCTCCGACCGGACGCTGGACGAGGTGATGGTGCCGCGAGCCGACGCGGTCTTCGTCCGCAAGGACGCCACCGCCGCCGAGGCGGTCGACCTGATCGCCAAGCATGGCCACTCCAATTACCCGGTCCTCGGCGATCACCCGGACGATGTCGCGGGTGTGCTCGGCGTACGGGAGCTGATGGGGCTGCCCGACGACCGGCTCAGTGGCACCACGGCGGGCGCGCTCGCCCGCCGCCCCCTGTTGCTGCCCGACACCCTGCCGTTGCCGGGTGCCGTGGAGCAGATGCGGGAGCGGGGCGACGAGTTCGCCGTAGTCCTCGACGAGCACGGCGGTGTGGCGGGCATCGTGACGTACGAGGACATCGCCGAGGAACTGGTCGGCGACATCGCCGACGAGTCCGACACCGTCACCGAGATCGCGGTCGCGGACGGCGAGGGATGGCTGGTGGACGCCGGGCGGCGCCTGGACGAGGTGGCCGAAGCGACCGGCATCGAGCTGCCCGAGGAGGAGGACTACGACACCGTGGCCGGCCTGCTCGTGGACCAGCTGGGCCGCTTCCCGGCCGTCGGCGACCGGCTCACCGTGGAGCTGCCCGACGGAGGCCGCGTACGGGTCGACGTACGCACCCTCGACCGGCACGTGCCGGAGCGGGTGCGCCTGGAGCGGGTGGCCGTGGTGGAACGTGAGGAGGAGCAGGCGTGAGTTTCCCGATGGCGCTCCTCGTCACCGTCCTGCTGCTGATCGGCAGCGGGTTCTTCGTGGCCGCCGAGTTCGCGCTGGTCGCCGCCAAGCGGCACCGCATGGAGAAGGCCGCGGCGGAGGGGCAGCGCGGCGCCAGGGCGGCGCTCGCCGGGATGCGTGAGCTGTCGCTGATGCTCGCGGGCGCCCAGCTCGGCATCACCGTGTGCACGCTGGGCCTGGGCTCCGTGTCCAAGCCCGCGATCTCGCACGAACTCGACCCGCTGCTGCACAAGCTGGGCCTGCCGAGCGCGCTCAGCTATGGTGTGGCGTTCGCCGTGGCCATGGTCGTGGTGGTGTTCCTGCACATGGTGGTCGGCGAGATGGCGCCCAAGTCGTGGGCCATTGCCCACCCCGAGCGCTCCGCGATGCTGTTGTCCCCGCCCTTCCGGGGCGTGGTGGCGGCCGTACGCCCGCTGATCCGGGTGCTGAACAAAATGAGCAACGGCCTGGTCCGCCTGTGCCGGGTCACCCCGCGCGACGAACTTGCCTCGGTGCACAATCGCGAGCAGCTCACCCACCTCGTGGAGGAGTCCGAGCGGCTGGGCCTGATCAGCAAGGACGACTCCGACCTGATCACCAACTCCCTCACCGAGCCGCTGACTCCGGTGGGCGATCTCCAGACCCCGGTCACCGGGATCACCTCGGTGCCGGCCGAGGCCGACCTCGGCACCATCCTGGCCACCGCGGCTGAGCACAACCGCAACCGCCTGCTGGTGTTCGACGGTCCGCTGGTCGTCGGCTCGGTCCATGCCCGCGACGCCCTGATCGCCCGTGGTCGAGGCCGCGCTGCGATCGCTCGGGAACTCGCTCGGCCCGTACCGGAGTTGGCGGCCCGGGACACAGTCGGCCACGCCATCGAACAGCTGCGCCGACGCCGCGCCTCCATCGCCGTCGTATGCGACGACAGCGGGCGGCTCACCGGTCTGGTCACGCTGGACGACCTACTGGCTCGCCTCCTGCACCCACAGGCGGCGTGACGGAACCCCCCGGGCACTCTGATCCGTCCCCGTCCGGCGGCCGCCACGGGGACGGATCAGGCGGACCCGTGAACCTCGCGATGGATTCAGGGCGCTCGTAAGGGACGGCGTTGTCACGCGCCTGCCTTCGCCGCAGTGCGGTGATCCTCTTGCCCAGCCACGGGTCCCATGCGCAACCTGCCGGTGTCGGGCCGGAGGTCACGCCCCGACACCGCGCTGGCGCGCATATTCACTAAGATCCACATCCGGCAGGGACACGCGGGACATGCCGCTGAGGAAACTGGGAACAACCCGATGACGCACGACGGCACCACGCGCTTAACCCCTTGCCAGGCCGCGGCCTCTCGCTGCCGCGCCGTGACCGAGGCCCGCTGGTTCGCCATCTGCGTCTTCGCGGTCATCATCACCAACGCCGTCATCCTCGGCGTGGAGACCTACCCGGGGGCGGTCCACCGCTGGCACGACGAGCTGAAGCTGATCGAGCACGGCTTCCTCGCCGTGTTCACGGTCGAGATACTCCTTCGTGCCGTCGCCCATGCAGACCGCCCCCGGGACTTCTTCCGCGATCGGTGGAACCTCTTCGACGCCGCCGTGGTCCTGTGCTCCTTCCTGCCGGTCGTACGCGAGAACGTCACTGTGCTGCGGCTGCTGCGCCTCGCCCGCGTACTGCGCGCGGCTCGCTTCCTGCCCCAACTGCGCATCGTGCTCGTTGCGGTGGCCCGCAGCCTCCCCGGCACGGTGAGCTTCCTGCTGGTGGGCGCGCTGCTGCTGTACGTCTACGGGATGGTCGGCTGGGTCTTCTTCGCCGCCGACGACCCCGAGCACTACGGCTCCATCGGCCGCGCCGTCCTCACCCTCTTCCTCCTGACGACCATGGACGGCCTCGGCGACGCGGTCCGCGCGGGCCTGGAGATCTCCCGCTGGAGCATTTTCTACTACGCCACCTACGTCCTGCTCGCCTCCTTCATTCTGGTCAACGTCCTCGTCGGCGTCGTCATCACCTCGCTGGAGGAGGCCCGCGAGCTGGAACGCGAGGAGGACGAGCCCGGCTCGGCAATCACTGCGGCCGTGAACGCCCCGGAACGAGAGGTGCGCGACGGCATCGCCGCGGCGCGACGAGCCCTGGACGAACTGGAAGAAAGCCTGGAACGCCTCTCCGCGCCCCCCGTGCGCACGACGGAGGAGAGCGCTCCTTTCGCCTCGAGGCGGACCTGACATGAAGGGGCCTGGCGACGAGAGGCTGCCACGCGGATCCCCGGCATCATCAGCGCCGTCGTGATCGGCCTCGTCATCGGTGCCCTGGGCCGACTCCTCGTCCCGGGCCGTCAGCGCATCGGCAGGCTGTGGACGATCCTTGTCGGCATCGCCGCCGCGCTCGTGGGCATGGCCATCGGGGCCGCGTTCGACGTCGCCGACACCAAAGGCGTCGACTGGACCTAGCTGTCCATCCAGGTCGGCCCGGCGGCTCCGGGCGTGGTCGCGCTGGACCGCACCAAGGCCCGCCGCTGACACCGGCGCTCAGCCCGGCTGGTGTCGGCAGGGACGACGGTCACCTCCTGCGACTCCGATTGCGCTGCGGAGACGAGGTAGTCCCGATGCCCTTGAACAGGAATCCGGCAGTGACCTGGGTGCGGTCGCCGCGTTGAGGAGGGCGGTGAAGCCGCGCGGACCAGGGCTTCGTCGTCGACCATCAGTGTCCGGATCGATCACGTGATCGTGCTCGGCGCCGCCGTCCTCCTGGCGCTCGGCCATGCCCTCACCGCTGTGGACACCAGGGCCCTGCCGCGACAGAGCGCAATCATTGACTTACGCTCCGTATGTGATAGGTAGGCGAGTCGGGGCAAGGATCCCAGGGCGGTCGGGTCACGTCGGCCTGCTACTGGGGCTTGCCCTGCTGGTTCTCGCCCATCTGGCGGGCACCGTGCATGGCTCCTCGTACGGCGGCCCTCATCTGCCGATCGGGTCCGGAGCCGCTGCCGTCGCTCACCAGGAAGCCGGGACCGGCCACGGTCTCGGCTCGGCTCCGGGGCACGGACACGAGAGCGATGACCACGCCCCAGGGCACCACGACGAGGCCGACGATCACATCGAGCACGCGGCGGACCGGCCCAGGGCCTCCGCCGATGCCACCGTCGACCTCGGGTCCGGTCGCATCGGTGCGGATGCCGCAACCTCCCCGGTGGCGGGTGCCACGGCCGCGTACGCCGCCTGGGCCGGTCAGCTTCATGTCCCGCGTGCCTCGGACAGCCGTGGCACCCTCACGCTCCACTGCGTCTGGCGCGTCTAGGCGCCGTCCGCACGCCCGACCTCGCCCTGACACGGTGACCGAGGCGTGCCCGCGCGCCCATGAACCGCAACGACCGCACCCACCGAGGCAGGAACCGGGTGCGAAGGAGCCGCACGCCCATGTACGTCCCCCTGCTCACATACCGCGGGGCGCACGCCCCGCTGTCCGCGACCGCCCACCGCCCCGCGCAGTTGGTGGGCAACACCCCCGTCCTGTGGATCGACGAACCCTTCGCGCCTCCCGGCCGCGGTTTCTACGCCAAGCTGGAGGGAGCGAACCCCGGCGGCATCAAGGACCGCCCCGGCCTGCACATGGTCCGTGAAGCGCGACGGCGCGGGGAGCTCGCGCCGGGCGCGCCCGTCGTCGAGTCCTCCAGCGGCACCCTCGGCCTGGGGCTCGCCCTGGCCGGACTCACGTACGGTCACCCGGTCACCGTGGTCACCGACCCCGGCATGGAACCCTCCATGGTCCGGCTGCTCACGGCGCTGGGCGCGCACGTCGAGCAGGTTTCGGTCCCACATCCGGAGGGCGGCTGGCAGCGGGCCCGCCGCGACCGTGTCGGTGAACTGCTGGCCCTGACCCCGGGCGCGTACTGCCCGGACCAATACCACAACCCCGACAACAGGGCCGCGTACCAGCCGCTGGCCGCGGAGCTCTTCGCCCAGCTCGGCCGCGTCGACGCCGTGGTGGCCGCGGTGGGCACGGGAGGCCACTCGGCCGGTGTTGCGGCGGGACTGCGCGAGTGGTTCCCCGGGCTACGGCTGATCGGGGTGGACGCGGTCGGCTCCACGATCTTCGGGCAGCCCGCGGGCCCTCGTCTCATGCGGGGACTGGGCTCCAGCATCCATCCGTCGAATGTGGACTACGACGCGTTCGCCGAGGTCCACTGGGTGGCCCCGGCCGAGGCGGTGTGGGCCTGCCGCAGGCTCGCCCGCCGGTACCACGTCTCCGGTGGCTGGAGCGTGGGAGCGGTCGCGCTGGTGGCCGGGTGGGCCGCGCGTACGCTGTCCGCCGGCACCCGGATCGCCGCGATCTTCCCGGATGGCCCGCACCGCTACCTGGACACGGTCTACAACGACTTCTGGTGCCAGGAGCACGGGATCCTCGGTCAGGAGCCACCGTCGGAGCCGGACGAGATCGCCGAGCCGGACGCGTGCGTGGTGACCTCCTGGACGCGGTGCAGTCAGGTCCGCGATCCGCTGGGCCGCGAGACGGCGAAGGCGGGTGTCCGATGAGGCGGTTGCGGGCCCAGGTGGCCTCCTTCGACCGCCCCGCGCGGCTGCTGATGGTCAACCAGTTCGCCATCAACCTCGGCTTCTACATGCTCATGCCCTACCTGGCCGACCACCTCGCCCACGGCCTCGGACTGGCGGCCTGGGCCGTCGGCCTGGTGCTGGGCGTGCGCAACCTGTCCCAGCAGGGCATGTTCCTCGTCGGCGGCACGCTCGCCGACCGCTACGGCTGCAAGCCGATGATCCTGGCGGGGTGCGCGCTGCGGACCGTCGCCTTCGGGCTGCTCGCGGTGGCCGGCAGCCTGCCGGTGCTGGTCCTGGCCTCAGGGCTGACCGGTCTGGCGGGCGCGCTGTTCAACCCGGCCGTACGCGCGTATCTGGCGGCGGACGCCGGTGAGGACCGGCGTGTCGAGGCGTTCGCCGCCTTCAACGTCTTCTACCAGGCGGGCATCCTCGTCGGCCCGCTCGCCGGACTCGCCCTGCTGACCTGGGACTTCGGCGTGGTGTGCGCGGTCGCGGCGCTCATCTTCGGCGCACTGGCCGCCCTGCAGGTCCGCGCCCTGCCCGCCCGTCCGCCGGCCGGCCGCAGTGCGGAACCCGCCTGGCGGGCCGTGGCCGCCGACTGGCGCACCGTCGCGGCCAACCGGCCGTTCCTCCTCTTCGCCGCCGCGATGAGCGGCTCGTACATCCTGGCCTTCCAGGTCTACCTCGCCCTTCCACTGCGCGCCCGCGAACTCTTCGGCGCGCACACCGGGCTGGTGACCGGCGCGGTCTTCGCCGTCTCGGCGCTGGCCGCGCTGTCAGGGCAGCTGAAGCTGACCGCGTGGGCGAAGCGAAACCTGTCCGGTCCGCGGGCGATCGTGTACGGGCTGGTGCTGATGGGAGCGGCGTTCCTGCCGCTGCTGCCCCGGCCGTACGAGGCTGTGGCCGGAGTGGGTGCGCTGACGCTGTGCGCCGCGTTGCTGTCCTGGGGCGGGGCGCTGCTCTATCCCTTCGAGATGGACACCGTCGTACGGCTCTCCGGTGACCGGCTGGTGGCCACGTACTACGGCGCCTACAACACGGCTTCCGGTGTCGCCGTCTCCCTCGGCAACCTGGCAGTCGGCGCGCTCTTCGACACCGGTGTGCGGTGGCTGCCGTGGGCGGCGCTGGCCGCCACGGGCCTTGTCTGCGCGGGGCTGGTGCTGCGGCTGCACCATGCCGGGTACCTCGTGGCGAGGCCGGTTGCCGTACCGGGATGAGGCGAGGCGACCGCTCGGCTCAGAGGGCTCCGGCCACCGTGGCCGGAGCCTCGGCCGGGGCGTCGCGCAGGCCGAGGCGCAGGTGCTCTACGTGGTAGAGGGCCTGCTCCAGCAGCTCGGCGACGTGGTTGTCGTACAGCGCGTAGACGACCGACCGGCCCCGGCGCTCGCCCGTCACCAGCCCAAGGTTGCGCAGCAGGCGCAGCTGATGGGAGCAGGCCGACTGCTCCATACCGACGGCGTCGGCCAGCTCGGTCGCCGCGCACGGGCCTTCCTGCAGGCGGGCCAGGATCCGCAACCGGGAGGGGGTGGCCAGGGCCTGGAGGGTGGCGGCGACGTCGGTGGCGCCGACGGTTTCGAGGCGCTCGCGCGCGGTGGCGGTGGTTTTGGCGTCAGCTCTGTGGCCCATGGCTTTCATCCTACGGAGCGGAACCCATGAACACATGAACGGCTCTTCATGTGGTCCTGTACGGTGGAAGGTAGCGGCGCCGGCGTTCCGGCTGTCCGCGATCACGTCATGCCGTCGCGAAGGGGACCTCCGCACCGATGACCTCCACACTCGCGCCCGCCACGGCCGCCGACCGCGCCGCGCTTCCCCACGACGGTGGTGCGCCCGGTCGCCGTACCCGGGTCTTCGCGCTCCCCGAGGCGCGCTGGGCAGCTGTGGCCACCGTCTTCTTCCTGCTCGCGCTGCCGCTGCAGCTGACCGGCGCCCCGGCATGGGCGTGGGGCCCGCTGTACGCGCTGACCTACGCGGCCGGTGGCTGGGAGCCGGGCTGGGCGGGTCTGCGGACGCTGCGGGAGAAGACCCTCGACGTCGATCTGCTCATGGTCGTGGCCGCCCTCGGCGCGGCGGCCATCGGGCAGGTGATGGACGGCGCGCTGCTGATCGTCATTTTCGCCACCTCCGGTGCTCTGGAGGCGCTGGCCACCGCCCGCACGGCCGACTCCGTGCGCGGGCTGCTCGATCTGGCTCCGCCCACCGCCACCCGCGTCGACGCCGACGGCGGTGAGGAGACCGTCGCGGTCGAGGCGCTCACCGGCGGCGACACCATCCTCGTACGGCCCGGTGAACGCATCGGCGTCGACGGCCGAGTGCTCGACGGGGCCAGTGACGTGGACCAGGCGACCATCACGGGTGAACCGCTGCCCGTGGCCAAGGAGAAGGGCGACGAGGTCTTCGCCGGCACCCTCAACGGCACCGGTGCGCTGAGGGTTCGGGTCGAGCGCGACGCCTCCGACACGGTGATCGCCCGCATCGTGCGCATGGTGGAGGAGGCGTCCCGGACCAAGGCGCCCACCCAGCTCTTCATCGAGAAGGTCGAACAGCGTTACTCCCTGGGCATGGTGGCGGCGACCCTCGCCGTGTTCCTGGTGCCGCTCGCCTTCGGCGCGAACCTCACCGACTCGCTGCTGCGGGCCATGACCTTCATGATCGTCGCCTCGCCGTGCGCGGTCGTGCTGGCCACCATGCCGCCCCTGCTGTCGGCCATGGCCAACGCCGGGCGGCGCGGTGTGCTGGTGAAGTCGGCGGTGGTGATGGAACGGCTGGGACAGGTCGACGCGGTGGCGTTCGACAAGACCGGCACGCTGACCGAGGGCACCCCGCGGGTGACCGACATCCGTCCGGTGTCCGGTTCCGGGCTCGACGCGGGCCAGTTGCTGATCCTCGCGGCTGCCGCGGAGCACCCGAGCGAGCATCCGCTGGGGCGGGCCGTCGTGGCAGCGGCGCGTGAGCGCGGGCTCGCCCTGCCGGTGGCGGAGGACTTCGCCTCCACCCCCGGTGTCGGCGTGAGGGCCACCGTCGAGGGGCGCGTGGTCGAGGTCGGAGCCCCGGCCCGGCTGCTGGGCGAGTCCGCAGACAGCAACTCGGCGCAGGCCGAGGTGCTCGCCGGTGAGCTGGAGGACGGAGGCCGGACGGCAGTGCTGGTCACGGTGGACGGAGCGCCAGTGGGCATGCTCGGCATCGCCGACCGGCTGCGCTCCGACGCCGCCGCGGCCGTCGCGGCGCTGACCTCCCTGACGGGGACGCCGCCCCTGCTGCTGACCGGCGACAACCCGCGCGCAGCCGCCCACCTCGCCGCCGAGGTCGGCATCGAGGACGTACGGGCCGGGCTGCTGCCCGAGCACAAGGTGAACGCGGTCAGGGAACTGGAAGCCGCCGGCCGCAAGACGATGGTGGTCGGCGACGGCGTCAACGACGCACCTGCGCTGGCCGCCGCCCACACCGGCGTCGCCATGGGCCGGGCGGGCTCCGACCTGGCTCTGGAGACCGCCGACGCGGTCATCGTCCGCGACGAACTCGCCACCGTCCCCACCGTGGTCTGCCTGTCCCGCCGGGCCCGCAGCCTGGTCGTCCAGAACCTCGTCATCGCCGGAGTCTTCATCGCCGGCCTGGTCGTCTGGGACCTGGTCGGCCACCTGCCTCTGCCGCTGGGCGTCGCGGGCCACGAGGGCTCCACCGTCATCGTCGGCCTCAACGGACTGCGGCTGCTGCGCGAGGCGGCCTGGAAGCGGGCCGCCGAGTGAGCCGCCGCAAGGCTCCCGCCCAGGCGGCGCCCCGGTGCACGGTGACCGTGTGCCGGGGCTGCTGCTGCGGTACGGCCAAGATTCCCGGTGCCGACCACGCGGCCCAACTCGCCACGCTGAAGGCCGCGCTGGGCGCGGTCGCCCAGGTCCGGGCGGTGAACTGCCTCGACGCCTGCGAGCAGGCCAACGTCATCGTCGTACAGCCGTCCTCGGCGGGGCGCGCCGCGGGTGGGCGGCCGGTCTGGCTCGGGCTGGGCAACGACCCCGACGCGACGGCCGACATCGTGGCGTGGGTGCGGGCCGGCGGTCCGGGGCTCGCCGAGCCGCCGGACATCCTCGACCTGTACCAGTTCGGTCCGTCCCGGCGCGTGCGGCGGGCTGTGGAGGACTGAGATCCGTCCGTTCGTCAGCGAACGAGTCTTTCCACGCGAATCCCGGACCGTTCGTCCACTTCTCGAACGGCGAATGTGCCGCGCATCCACGCCGGTGCCTACCGTGCGATGTCACGACATCAAGGACCAGCAGTACGCGTCAGCGTGACCCACCTCGGCCGCTGCTCGTCGACCGCCCGTGCCGGCCGGGTGCAGGTTCGCATGGTGTTCCCCTTCTTGTGCTGCCGAACTCGTGCGCGGTAGGCGGTGCTGCCGAGTTCGTGCGCGGTAGGCGGTGAGCCGTCGAGTTCTTGATCGTCGTTCATGGTCTTGTAGCGCCGAACGCGACTCGTGCAGCGATCACAGCGACCGAAGGATCACCGGCCTGTCAGGTAAGGATCAACGGCCTGTCAGGTGGGGTGATCGCTGAACCCGTCGCCGAGCTTGGCCCGTTGTGGCACGGACGGCACGAGACAAGGCTCGCGTCCCGGCCGCGGAAGCGAGCCGTGGGCGCCGGTGCGAGGCACCGGCTCGCATTCCGGCAGGCCGTGTCACACGGTTTCCGCCAAAAACGGCAATCCAAAACGGCGCCGCTTACGTAACCGAGGTACGGCTGCAGCCTGGGATACGTCCCTGGTCGGCTGGTTCCCGTGCAGCGGGGATCCTGGATGCGAGACGTGCTCCTCGAACGCGCGGGGCGACGCCCATGACCGTGCCGATCCCTTGCGGCCGCGGTCATCCATTTCGTGCCGCCAAGACCGCGCCGGCCCGGCCACACGGGCCGACGCGGCAGAAGGAAGAGTGCATTCACCATGCGAGTAAAAGGCGCTGGGCGTCTTGTCGCGACGTCAGCCGCCATTTTGATGGCCGGCGGCGCCGCAACCGGCGCGGCCGGCACGGCCGCAGCAGCAGCCCCAGCCGTGCACACCCATGTGACCACCAGCCGGTGCTTCGGCGACGACTGGCGCTGCTTCGACCACGGCGGGTTCCGCTTCGATGACGACTTCGACCACGGCGGGTTCCGCTTCGATCACGACTTCGACCACGACGGGTTCCGCTTCCATCACCGCTTCGACTTCGACCACGACGGGTTCCGCTTCCATCACCGCTTCGACCACCGGTTCGACGGTGGCCCCATCGTGATCATCGTGCGCTAGTAGCGGTCGCCGCTGAACCCAAGGGGCGCGCTCATCACGGGCGCGCCCCCTTGCCGTAGAAGATCAGTAGGCGTGCGGTCCCGCTTCCCCGTCCAGGCGCGTAGGTCTCCGCCCGCCGTCGGGGCCGCACCGCGTGTCCTGGTTGGTCACCGGTTGGTCGGGTCAGCCGGTGAAGGCTTCGACGAGGGTCCAGATGGCCAGTGCGGCCATGCAGGCGCCGCCGATGCGCTGCACGGTCTTCAGGGGTACGCGCTTGGCGATGAACCGGCCGACGAGGAGGGCGAGAGCGGAGACGGACATCAGGGCGGCGGCGGAGCCGATGGCGGTGGGGAGCCAGCCGCCCGTGGCGGCGAGGTTGGCGGTGGTGATCTGAGTGAGGTCGCCCCATTCGCTGATGAAGACGGCCATGAAGGCGGTGGTGTAGACGGGCCAGAAGCCGGTGACGGTCTTGGTGCCGGCTTCGTCGTCCTCGTCGTCGCTCCCGCTGCGCAGGAGCACGAAGGCGCCGAAGGCGAACAGGGCGGCCGAGACGAGTTTGACGGCCAGGTCAGGCAGGAGGCCGAGGAGGCTGCCGGCGCCGACGGCGATGGCGACGTGGACGATGAATGCGGTGGAGGTGCCGAACCACACGTACAGGGGCCGCATGCGGGTGCCCATGGCCAGTGAGGCGAACATCGTCTTGTCGGGGAGTTCGGCGAGGAAGATCAGCCCGAAGGCGGTGATGATCGCCAGGGGGTCGAAGGACATCGGAGTGCTTTCTGCTGGGGCCGGGCCGCGGGCTCGTACGGCACCCAGGCGGGCGACGGGGAACCTTCTCGGCCCGGCACGACGGAGCCGCCCGCACGGTCGGTGCAGGCGTAGGTCATGCGTTGGCCGAAGGTCTCGTCCACCACGGCAGTTGCCGAGGCCCGGTGGCCGGGACAGTGCCCTGTCCAGCGTGTCGACCAGCGGTATTGCGGGACTACTCCCCTTCGCTGCTCCAATGCTAAATGATCAGCAAAGGGAATGTAAGGCGGGTACTTGTGCCGCCTGTCACCCGCTGCCCGCGCGGCCCTGTGGGGGCAGGCCCTGATCGGAATCCGCCGGAAGACTGGTCGACCTCCTGTTGCCTGCCGTCGGCACGACCATCCGCAGAGCGTGGTGGGGGTACGGAGGCCATGCCGGATTCCGCCCGACGGTCGGCCGACTGGACGAACGGTGGCGTGGACCCGTTTGCCGAACGGTTCGATACGTGTCGATGCGGTCACAGAGCGCGCTGACGATCTCCATTCCATACTGCCCTCCGCGCTCTGCATCACCGTGGCGCAGGGCGGGCGGTCCGGGAGGTGTACCAGACGCTTCCACGGTGTGAGGCGTTGGGGGCCAGGTGAGCAGGCAGCGGCCTGGTGCGCGGCGGCAGGAGTTGGTGAGCGGTTCGCTGACTGCGAGTTGGACGGTCTCCTGGGCGTGGCGGGGCAGGGTGTGTTCGAAGGCGGCCTGTGCTTCGGTTCGTAACGCGCGGGCGACGGCACGGGCTTCGGCGACGGGCCGGGTCGCCGTCAGTGCGGTCCGGGTCCGTCCGGGTGTGGGGCGCCGGTCGAGGGTGGCTGCGGAGCCGACGGGGGAGGCGGCCCCGCAGCCGATGCGGATGTTACACCCGTAACATGGAGCTCTGGAGGGTCTCGTGCACTCGATCAGCACAGACACGCGGGAACCGTGGCGGCCACGAGCCGGACCGGGCCCAAGAAGCCTCGCATCGTCAAGCGCATGACGACGCCCGGCGGCCGGGGGGCGATGTGCCGGCCTACGGCTGCGAGTCGGAGAGCAGCGCAGAGTTGTCGGCGGCGCGGTTCAGTCCGGTCAGGCGCGCGAGGGCACAGAAGCCCTCCTCGGTGCCGGGCCAGTGAGCCCGCACCGCCTCGATCCCCGCGCGCCGTACGACGGAGCGCAGGGTGAACGCGACGATGATGGCGTCGTCCGCGTGGCCGATGACCGGCAGGAAGTCGGGGATGAGGTCGATCGGCAGCACCAGGTAGACCATCAACAGCCCGAGCCGCACCCGCACACCCTTGGGGAGGGTCTTGTCGGCGGCCAGGCGCCGCAGCAGGCGCACCAGGTCCGGCAGAAGGCGCACGGCCTCGGAGAGCAGCGCGCCCCTGGGGCGGATCAGCAGCAGTGCGATCAGCAGTGCCACCCAGGCGGCGAGCACGCCCGCGCCGGTCGCGATGAGTATGTCCCACCACATGTAACGGCCCCTCCTACTCGACGGCGCGCAGCTTGGCCGAGGCCGGCAGCACGCTCTCGTCGGACTCGACGGCCGGGTGGGTGCCGGCTTGCGCGGCGATCGCCGCGTCCTCGAACGCTGCCAGCGCTGCGCGGCACCGCTCCACTGCCTCCCGCGCCGCCGCACCACCGGGCGCGCCGAAGTGGTCCCGGGCGTCGATCTTGGCGAGCCACTTGTCGAACCGCTCCAGGTCCGCCTCGGACTCCTCCACCTCCGCGTAGGTGGCGTTGCCGCGAGCCGTCTCCATCTGAAGCTCCTTCAGCAGCTCCGGGGCACGCTCGACGACCTCGCCGTACTCGGCGTCGCGTTCCGCGTTGAACTCCGCCACCAGCTGCCCGTACTCCGCCTCGTCTGCGATGTCCACCGCCAACTGCCGCGCGGTGCCGCCATCGGCGCGTACCGAGGCGAGCAGCCGCGCCACCTGACGGCGGACCGCATCACGGTCGGGCAGCAGACACACCGACTGCTGCAGATACAGCGCCCCCAGCGAGCGCAGCTTCCGCCATACGCGCACCCTCGTCGCCGCAGGCGCGTCCGCGGTGCTCACCGACACCAGCAGGAACCGCTCCCGGTCCCCCGTCGTCTCTGTCATGTAACGACCGTAACATTCGCCATGAAACCATGAGCACGCGGATCCGTGGAAGGGTCCGGGCGTGTCCATAACCGACGACCCCGTGGCCGTTTTCCCGGTCAGCCGGCAGGACACCGGCTCCGGGGTGTTCACTCTGGCTGCCGCGTCGCCCTGGGGGGTGGGCCCGCTGAGCGCCCACCTGCCCGCCGTACGGTCGGCTTGGTGTGCTTGCTGGCCGCACTTCCCGCCTGGCTCGTGGACATCTATCAGTGGTTGTACTGACGAGGCTGCTCAGGACTGATGCGTTAGATGGTGGGTTGCGCGAGGTTGGTGACGTCGAGTGCTGGGCGGATGGCCTTGGCGAGGCGTGTGCCGTCGCCGTTGGCCCAGAAGTGCAGGTAGAACAGGCGTGGTTGGTCGTTCAGCATGTGGTTGTGGATTTCGACGATGTCGATGCCGCCGCGCCGCAGGGCGCGGATGACTTTGTTCACCTCGTCGGCGGTCATGACGAAGTCGCCGTTGATCGCGGCCTTGCGGTTGCCGAGGGGCTGGAAGTTGACCGAGGTGGTGATGCCCAGGGGCGGGGGCAGGATGTGCCGGCCGTCGGTGACGGTGTCCCGGCGGGGGATGGAGAACTTGTAGATGCCGCCGTCGGCGGTGCCCTGGCGGCCCACGGCGCTGTTGATGGCGGTGGTGTCCAGGTCGATGCGTGGCTGGGTCGGCTTTGTCGGTGACGCGGCCGGGAGGCTCGTGGCCGTGAGGGCCTCTTTGACGCCGCGGGCGAGGGTGACGGGGTCGCCCATCCCGTGGATGTGGGTCCACCAGATGGCGGGGGACTGCTGCAAGAGGTGCTTGTGGAGTCCTGTCTGCTCGATGCCGGCCTTCTGCAGGGCGTCCGTGACCCTTTGCAGTTCGTCCTCGGTGACCACAAGGTCGCCCATCACCATGGCGCCGTCGCGGTACTTGGCGAAGTTCGCGTAACCGCCGAGCGAGAGACCCGCTTTGATCGGCACGCCCTTGCTGGTGACTTTGAGGTCCGTGCGGGGCAGCGCGACGTGGTAGACGGTCCCGCCCATCAGCGATCCGGTACGGCCGAGAGCGTCGGCGACCGGCTTCCAGTCGGATTCCTTGGTGGACAGCGGAGCGGCGGCCTGTGAGGTGGGATCTGTGCCTCCCCCGGATATGACGGTACGTGGGGCCTCTACGGTGGCCGACGCTCCCATGAGGCTGGAGCCGACCAAGATCAGCGTGGACGTTGTCAGCAGGGCCAGTGCCAGCGCGCCGGGGTTCGATGAGTGCCATCTGCGAGGCATCGGACCTCCTCTGTATCGAGAGCCATCTCTCGCTAAAAGTAATCATTCGACTGCAAGGAGTCCGTATGGGTGTGGCGTTCGAGTGAACCGGTGATTCGCACCGACCTCACTGGGCCGCTGACGCGACCGCGGTGGCTCCAGCCACCTTCAACACGGTCAGCAAGTGGGTCGCCGGCATTCCCCACGCCCTCGCCCTGGGCATCCTGTGCGAGGCGTACGGGGAGGGGCATCCCCACCGCCGTGCTGCCGTACCTGAACGCGGCCCTAGCCGCCCACCCGCCTACCGGGAAAGCTTGGAGCAGCTGCGAGGGATGGGAGCCCTGATCGGTAGCCACGAGCCGCACCAGCTGCACACGGGCGACCAAGGCTGCGAACCCGCCCGGTGAACGCCCTGGCCGGTCGGCGGTGCGAGCAACAGCGGCGTGATCTGAAAGCCCAGGGTCAGCCACTGGGTCCAAGGAACGGTCGCCAACACCTCAAGCGCGGTGATCCGTCCGTCGTTCTCCCTGACCAAGCCGGTGATCAGCCGGTGGCCGAGCACCACCAGGACGATCGCCCACGCGCGCGAGAAGTCGACGTAACGGTCTCTGCAGCCCGCCAGCCCGGCCGATGGTCCAACTTCTGGCCGACGGTTACTCATTGCGTGTGGGGCCGTTGTACTCCTGGTCGGTGATGGGCTCGGCGCCCACACCGTTTCGGCGTGTCATCGCCGGTGCCTTCCCGCAGGGCGATGTGCTCCACGAGCCGGTCGGGACACCGGGCCCGTGCGCCCCGTCGGGCGGGCAGCTGACTGCTTTATCGGCGTGTGCCTGGAAGACGACGCCGTCACGGATGCCGATCAGGGGCGACGTCGGAAACTACGGGCAGGGCCTGCCCTGCGGTGTGGGAGTGCCGGTTGGTGAGTGCTACGCCACCTGCTGGATCCTTCCCTGAATCGATCCCTGGGGAAGCGGCGAGGCTCCGACTGGTCCGTGGCTGGTCCGGGAGTCACGCCGATTCAGGGTGAATTATGGCGGGTGGTTGCTGGGCGTTCCCGGACAGTGGCTTCGAGCCCGAGGTGCCTGGAGGGGCAAAGATCCCTCCAGGCAACCGACTTGATCCCTCTAGAACTAGAGCTCGCCCGCCGTCAGAGGGTCAGGGTTCGGCCGTCGCCGACATCCGAGCATGGCTCGATGAGCCGTCCGGCATCAGCTGGTCTACGGCAGACAGATACCACGCTGTCACCACTGCCCTGGGGACCATTTGAGGCACGATGCTCGCGACCCTGAACAGCACGCGCGGGGACGCACGTCCTGCACCCTAGTTCGGCCTGATATGTGCAGGTAGTTCCTATGGCTCTCACTCCTGGGGGTCAAGGGGTCGCAGGTTCAAATCCTGTCGTCCCGACGTGTGAAGCAACAGGCCTCTCGAGCATTCCCGGGGACCAGGCGGTCACGTCCGCTCAGGCGATCCCGGGCGGGTCAGTACTCCGTCATCCGATGCACCTCGTCCGTGAGGGCCTCGAACTCCGGGGACTGCAACGACGGCAACATCGAGCGCAGGCGGGCCACGTCGCCACCCGGGCGGATCTTGCCGGTGATGAGCCCGACGAGCGGCTTGATCTCGCCCGTGGTCAGTTTGACGCTCGTCCGGTACGCCATGCGCAGTGAGCACATGGGCTGTTGCAGTGTCCCGCGCCTGGCCTCCACCAGCCGGCCGTCGCGTATCCGGAAGTAGTACTCGATGTCGCCGCCTTCCGGTGTCTCCCTGATGACGTGCTGAATCTCCACGTTCAGCCCGGGCTTCTCGGGCATTCTGCTCCCGCGGTTTTCCAGCTCCGCCAGGTATTCGGGAGAAAGATACTTGATCTTCGGCATGGCATCTCCAGAGGAGGCGTCGGTTCGAGAACGGTATCCGGATCTCCTTTCGACGTCCTCATCAATGGTGGCGAATCATGCGGGCGGGAGGCTGCCCAGTCCCCTCCGAAAGAATGAGGCCGTGCGGTCGTATTCAGTCCGCTCCAGCACGTGAATTGTGAAGGGTCACGGAGTGATGGCGAGTGCCGGGGAGAGCCCGGGGGCCGGACGAGTCAGGAGAGCGGACCCATGCTGCTGGAGAACAAGCGCCTGCTCATCACGGGCGTGCTGACCGAGTCGTCGATCGCGTGGCGGGTGGCGCGGCTGGCCCAGGAGCAGGGCGCGGAACTCGTGCTGACCGGCTTCGGGCGCGGGCTGCGGCTGACCGAGCGGATGGCCGGGCGGCTGCCGCACCCGCCCGAGGTGCTGGAACTCGATGTGACGCGTGAGGACCACATCGCCGCCGTCGCGCAGGCCCTCGACATCCGCTGGGGCCGGGTGGACGGTGTGCTGCACGCGGTGGCCTTCGCGCCGCAGCACACCCTCGGCGGGGGCTTCCTGGCTGCCCCGTGGGCGGACGCCGCGACGGCGTTGCACGTCTCGGCGTACTCCTTCGTCGCCGTCGGCCGGGGCTTCGGCGACCTGTTGGCCGGGGCGGGCGGCGGCTCGCTGGTCGGGCTGGACTTCGACGGGAGCGTCGCCTGGCCCGCGTACGACTGGATGGGCGTCGCCAAGTCGGCGCTGGAGAGCTGCTGCCGCTATTTGGCACGTGATCTGGGAGGCCGCGGCACCCGGGTCAACCTGGTCGCGGCCGGCCCGCTGCACACCGTTGCGGCAAGGGGCATACCCGGGGCGGAGGCCGTGAGCGGTCCATGGCCGCATCGTGCACCGCTGGGCTGGGACCTGGCCGACACCGAGCCGGTCGCGCGGGTGGTCTGCGCCCTGCTGTCCGACTGGATGCCCGCCGTCACGGGCGAGATCGTGCACGCCGACGGAGGGGCGCATGCGGTCGGTGCCCCTCCGCTCCCACCAAAGGATGAGCACTCATCCTTTGGTGGCACCCGGCGAATTCATCAGGGCGACTGAAGACGGGCAGAACCCCGCGAACATAGTTTTCCAGGCATCGCGTCGAGGGACCGTGAACGCCCCGGCGTGCATGATTCCGAACTCACCGAGGGGTCTACACAGGTGATCACCACCGATGCATGGGTATTGCATGCGGGACCCGCCTCCGAGGAATCCGGAGATCCCGTTCCAGGCGAATTGGTGCGAGAAGAAATCAGCTTTCCGGACATTGCCGAGAACGAGGTCCTCGTGGCGCCGCTCTACGGTTCCTGGGAAGCCAACATGAGTCATGCGCTCGAACGCTCTCCGGTGGACGTCTGCCGGCAGCGCGGTGAGGACCGCATGGTCATCGGGAACTTCGGGGTCGTACGGGTGGTGCGCCCGGGGAAGGCGGTCACCCGGGTCCGGGAGGGGGACCTCTGCCTGATGCAGGCCTTCGCCCGCACCGACGACCACGGCTACGTCAAACTGGTCCACGCCTACGACGCCCCGGGGACCATGGGTGTCCTGGCCCGCCGGACGAAGATCGGCGAGCATCTGCTGCTGCCGCTGCCCAAGGACTCCCGCTATTCGCTCCAGCAGTGGGCGGCGTCCTACGGGCGGTACTGGACGGCATGGGACAACTGGAAGGTCGCCTACGCCTGCTGGCGCTCCCAGGTGCGCATGAGCCCGAGCGAGATGGACCCTGCGCCGCTGGTGTTCGGCTGGGGCGGCGGGGTGGCGGTGGCCGAACTGGAACTGGCCCAGCGTGAGGGCTTCCGGGTGGCGATGGCCTCCGGCAACCCGCAACGACTGGCCGAGATCGAGGCCAAGGGCATGATCCCGGTGGACCGCCGCCTCTTTCCTAACCTCCACTACGACGAGGACCGCGCCGCGGCCGACCCGGACTACCTGCGGCGGTACCGCCAGTCCGAGCGGACGTTCCTCAGGCTCGTCAAGGAGTACAGCGGGGGCCATGGAGCCGCTGTCGTCATCGACAACATCGGCAAACCCGTCCACCGGGCGACCCTGCGGGCCCTCGGCCGGCAGGGAGTACTGACCACCGTCGGCTGGAAGCACGGCATGCGGCTGGAGAACGTACGGGCGAACGAGTGCATCAAGCGCCATATCCACGTGCACACCCATGCCTGCTGCTTCCATGACATCGAGGAGATTCTCGAATTCCAGGAGAGCTCGGGCTGGATGCTCGAACTGGGGGACCAGCGTGTCTATCGGTTCGATGAGATCCCGGAGCTGGCGCGCGACTACGCGGCGGGAAATCTGGATTCCTATTTCCCGCTCTTTCAGGTAAACGGGAACGAGAGGTAGAGCTGTGTCTGAGGTTGACTTCGATATCGGCATCATCGGCGGTGGTCCTGCCGGCTCCACGGCTGCTTCCTATCTGACCAAGGCAGGTCTGAACTGCGTGGTCTTCGAGGGTGAACTCTTCCCGCGCGAGCACGTCGGCGAATCGCTGATACCCGCCACCACCCCGGTGCTCGCCGACATCGGGTTCCTGCCGCAGATGGAGGAAGCAGGATTCCCCAAGAAGTACGGTGCCGCTTGGACCTCAGCCGCCGAAAAGGGCATTCCGACCATGGGATTCCAGGGGATGTCCCATGGATTCAGGTCGGCGGAGATCGAGTTCCATGAGCGTGAACAGCTCGGGGTGAACCAGGACTACACGTACCATGTGGACCGCGGGAAATTCGACCTGCTGATGCTCCAGCACGCCAACGCGCTGGGCGCCAAGGTCTACGAGGGCATCCGCATCCGCAGGGTGGACTTCTCGGAGCCCGACCCGCGGATCGTCTTCCCGCTCGGCGGCCGCGAGTCCTCGGTCAGGGTGCGCATGGTCATCGATGCCAGCGGGCGCCACACGTTCCTCGGCCGCCAGCTGAAGCTCAAGGTGAGCGACCCGGTCTTCAACCAGTACGCCATCCACACCTGGTTCGACGACCTGGACCGCTCCGCCCTCGCGGTCAACAAGGAGCAGGCGGACTACATCTTCATCCATTTCCTCCCGGTCAACGACACCTGGGTGTGGCAGATCCCGATCACCGACACCATCACCAGCGTGGGTGTCGTGACCCAGAAGAAGAACTTCAAGGCCTCCAGCTCGGACCTCGAAGGATTCTTCTGGGACTGTGTGGCCAGCCGTCCCGATCTGCGCGACGCGCTGAAGAACTCCCAGCAACTGCGCCCCTTCAAGTCCGAGGGCGACTACAGCTACGCCATGAAGCAGATCTGCGGCGACGGCTGGGCCCTCGTCGGCGACGCCGCCCGCTTCGTCGATCCGATCTTCTCCAGCGGCGTCAGCGTCGCCCTCAACGGCGCCCGACTGCTTTCCGGCGACGTCATCGCCGCCGCCGAGAAGGGCGACTTCAGCAAGCCGTCGTTCCACAACTACGAGTCCAAGCTGCGCCGGGCCGTCGGCAACTGGTACGAGTTCATCTCCATCTACTACCGGTTGAACATCCTGTTCACGGCCTTCGTGCAGGACCCGCGCTACCGCATGGACGTCCTCAAGATGCTCCAGGGCGATGTCTACGACGACGCCGAGCCCAAGGCGCTCGCCGCCATGCGGGAGATCACCCGCCATGTCGAGCAGAACCCCGACCACCTGTGGCACAAGCACCTGGGGTCGCTGCGCGCCCCGAGCGCGGCGCCCCTGTTCTGACCGCGGTACCCAACGATCGAGAGCCGGAACAGCCGGAGGGGGACTGGCCGATGCACGACGCGATCGCCATGGTGGGAGCGGGATGCCGGTTCCCCCGTGGAGCCCACGGACTTCCTGAATTCTGGCGTCTGCTGCGCGAGGGGACGGACGCCATCGAGGAAGTCCCGTCACAGCGGTGGGACGTGGACCGTTACTACGACAGCGACCCCCACAAGCGCGGCACCATGTACAGCCGGTGGGGGTCCTTCCTGGAGGGCGTCGACCAGTTCGATCCGGCCTTCTTCGGCATCGCACCACGCGAGGCCCACGAAATGGACCCCCAGCAGCGGCTGCTGCTGGAGGTCGCCTGGGAGGCGCTGGAGGACGCCGGACAGGTCCCCACGGCCCTGGCCGGCACCCGGACCGGCGTCTTCACCGGCGTCATCGGGATGGACTACGCCCTGCTCCACGCCCGCCAGGCCGGGCTGGCCGGCATCGGCGCCTGGTACGCCAGCGGCCGTGAATTCAGTTTCGGGCCCGGCCGTCTGTCCCACGTGCTGGGGCTCCACGGCCCCAGCATGTCCCTGAACACCGCCTGTTCGTCGTCGCTCGTCGCCGTGCACCTGGCCTGCCAGAGCCTGCGCACCGGCGAGTGCGACCTCGCTCTGGCGGGCGGGGTGAACCTGATCCTGTCCCCGGAACTGAGCATCTTCCTCTGCAAGATCCGCGCCATGTCCCGGGACGGGCGCTGCAAGCCGTTCGACGCTTCGGCGGACGGGATCGTGCGTGGCGAAGGCTGCGCCATGGTCGTCCTCAAGCGGCTGCCCGATGCCCTGGCCGACGGCGACGACATCCTCGCCGTCATCCGGGGCAGCGCGGTCAATCACGACGGGGCCAGCGCCGGGCTCACCGTACCCAGCGGCGAGGCACAGCAGCGGCTGCTGCGCGACGCCCTGGCCATGGCAGGCGTCGCGCCCGCCGACATCGACTACGTGGAGGCCCACGGCACCGGTACGCCGCTCGGGGATCCGATCGAGCTGGGCGCACTGAGGAACGTGCTCGGATCCGACCGCCCGGGCGAGCACCCGCTGTTCGTCGGCTCGCTGAAGAGCAACTTCGGGCACATGGACTCCGCGGCGGGCGTCGCCGGACTGCTGAAGGCCGCTCTGGTCCTGCGCCACGGGCAGGTCCCCGCCACCCTCCACGTGAGGGAACGCAATCCGCGTATCCGCTGGGACTGGCCGGTGGACGTGCCCACCGAGCTCACGCCCCTGCCGCAGACCGCCGGGGCCAGGCTCCGGCTCGCCGGGGTCAGCGCCTTCGGGCTCAGCGGCACCAACGCGCATGTGATCATCGAGGCCGCCCCGTCGCGTGACGACGCCCCGGTGGCGGAGTCCGAAGGCCCGGTACTGCTCCCGCTCTCCGCGCGCACCGACGCCGCTCTCACCGAGCTGGTCCGCGGCTACCGCAACCGTCTCACCGGCGCCGCCGACGTGCCCTTTCCGCGGGATCTCGCCCACACCGCAGGCGTACGCAGGGCCCACCACAACGAGCACCGCCTCGCCGTCACCGGCCGCGGCACGGACGAAATCGCCGCGCGGCTCGGCGCGTTCCTCGACGGCAGGCCGTCACCGGGGCTGGCCACCGGCAGTGGCGAGGAAGAGGAGGAGCCACGCGTCGTCTTCGCCTTCTCGGGCCAGGGCTCCCAGTGGCCGGCGATGGCCCACGACCTGTTCGGGCGTGCGGGCGCAGACGACCGGAGCGCCTTCCGGGACACCTTCGACAACTGTGACGCGCTCGTCCGGGAGCTGGCCGGCTGGTCGCCGAAGGAGGAGATCGAAGCCGCGGAGGGAGCCTCACGGCTCGCCCGTACCGAGGTCGCCCAGCCGGTGATCTTCGCGGTGCAGGTGGCGCTCGCCGCGCTGTGGCGTTCCTGGGGCATCGAACCGGCGGCGGTCGTGGGCCACAGCATGGGTGAGATCGCCGCGGCACACGTCGCCGGCGCGCTCACCCTGGAGGACGCCGTCCGGGTGGCCGTCCACCGCGGCCGGCTGCTCGCCGAATCGGCGGGCCGGGGCCGGATGGCCGCGGTCGAGCTCTCCCCATCCGATGTGCAGCGCGCCCTCGAACCCTACGCAGGACTGCTCTGGCCGGCAGCCGTCAACAGCTCCCGGAGCACGGTCGTCTCCGGCGACGGGGAAGCCCTCGAACGGCTGACGGCCGACCTCACGGAGCGAGGGACCGGCTGCCGCCCGCTGCCCGGCGACTACCCGTTCCACAGCCCGTACATGGCTCCCCATCAGGACCGGCTGGCGGAACTCCTGGACGGTCTGCGGCCCGGCGCGCCCACCGTCCCGGTGGTCACCACCACCCCCGCGGGGGCCGGGGGAGAGCGGCTCTTCGACGTCGCCCACTGGGTACGCAACATCCGCGAACCGGTCGACTTCGCGGGGGCCATGGACGTCCTGCTGGCACAGGGCCACAAGACGTTCCTGGAGATCGGCCCGCACCCGGTGCTGGCGCTCCCCATCACGCACGCCTTCGACGACAACGGCACCGAAGGCACGCTGGTGGTGCCGTCGCTGCGGCGTGACGTCGACGCGACCGAGACACTGCTGGCCTCCCTGGGGGCTCTCTACGCCGCCGGGGCCACCGTCCGCTGGGAAGCGGTCCCGCCCCTGGGCGGCCGTCCGGCCAAGCTCCCCCATTACCCGTGGCAGCGCCGGCGCTACTGGATCAAACAGGAACCGCACCGGACGGAGGAACGGGCCGATGAGCAGCCGACTCCCGGTCGACGCCCGTCGACGCGAGGACCGGCGGCGGAACCGTCCCCGGCGCCGGAGCGGCCACCGGCGGAGCCGCGGCACCCGGCCCCTGCCGCAGGCACCGCCGAGTCCGCGCGCGATCGAGAGCAACTGGAGGAGATCGTCGCCCGGTCCGCCGCCCAGGTGCTCGGGCTCGAACCCGCCTCGATCCGGCGCCGGCAGGGCTTCGCCGACATGGGCATGGATTCCCTGACCTCGCTCGAACTGCGCAACCTTCTCCAGCCGCAGGTCGGGCCGCTGCCCACGACCGTCGCGTTCGACCACCCCACGGTCGATCGGCTGACCACCTACCTGTGGGAACGGCGCACCGACCGGCAGGCCGCGAAGAGCACCGAGCCGCAGCCGGAAGGAGCGGCCGAAGCACCCCGGCCGTCCGCCGTCGAGCCGGAGCCCATCGCGGTCGTCGGCATCGGGTGCCGCTTCCCCGGCGGCGGCAACGGGCCGGACGGCTATTGGCAGATGCTGCGCGGCGCGACCGACGCGATCACCGAGTCCCCTGAGGGGCGCTTCGACGACAACACCCGCTGGAAGGGAGCGTGGCTGGACGACGTCGACCACTTCGACCCGCTGTTCTTCCGGGTCCCCCCGCGTGAGGCGAAGGTCATGGACCCGCAGCAGCGGCTCTTCCTGGAAGTGGCCTGGGAAGCCCTGGAGCACGCCGGCCAGACCCCCGACCGCCTTGCCGGCACCCGTACGGGCGTGTTCGTCGGGATGAACTCCCACGACTACGTGGAGCTCATCGCCAACGCCCCGCAGAACGTCGACGCTTTCTACGGCACCGGCAACTCCTTCTGCGCCGCCCCCGGACGGCTCTCCTACTTCCTGGGCGTGCACGGGCCCAGCCTGGCGGTCGACACCGCGTGCTCGTCGTCACTGGTCGCCGTGCACCTGGCCGTGCGCAGCCTGCGCTCCGGCGAGAGCGACATCGCTCTCGCCGGCGGGGTCAACGTCATCCTGCGCAGCACCATCCACCACGCCAGCCGGGCCGCGGGCGCCCTGGCCGGCGACGGACGCTGCAAGACCTTCGACGCCTCCGCCGACGGCTACAACCGCGGCGAGGGGTGCGGTGTGGTCGTCCTCAAACCGCTCTCCAGGGCCCTCGCCGACGGCGACCGCGTGCTGGCGACGATCCTGGGCTCCGCGGTCAACCAGGACGGGCCGAGCAGTGGCCTCACCGTCCCGCACGGTCCCGCCCAGGAGGCGCTCGTCCGCGACGCGCTCGACGACGCCCGGGTCGCGCCCGCCGAGATCGGTTACGTCGAGGCCCACGGCACCGGCACCCGGCTCGGTGACCCGATCGAGCTCCAGGCCCTCGGCGCGGCACTGAGCGGACTTCCCGACGGCCGGCGCGTCACCGTTGGCTCGGTGAAGACCAACATGGGGCACCTGGAAGCGGCCTCCGGGATCGCCGGGCTGATCAAAACCGTTCTGATCCTGCATCGCGGTGAGATACCGCCGCACCTCCACTTCCGGGAGCCGAGCCCCGCGATCCCCTGGAGCGAGCTGCCGTTCGACGTGCCGACCCGGGCGATCCCGTGGCCGCAGGCCCGACGCGTCGCCGGGGTCAGCGCCTTCGGCTTCAGCGGCACCAACGCCCATGTGGTGCTCGGCACGGCGCCCCCGCAGCAGGAACCGTCGCTCGGGGGCCACCCCGCCGAGGAAAGCCGGCCGTACCTGCTGCCGCTCTCGGCGGCCGACGAGGCGGCCCTGGTCGCCCAGGCTGCCAACCACCGCCGGCTGCTCACCGACGACGTCGGCGGCGGGGAGCGGCAGCCGGGCGGCGACGAGACCACCACGGCATCCGGGATGCCGCTGCGCGACGTGTGCTTCACCGCGAGCACGCGCCGCACCCACCACACCCACCGCCTCACCGTCGTGGGCCGCACCCGCACCGAACTCGCCGGGCGGCTCGCCGCGTTCGAGAACGGTGACCGCGGCCTCGGCGTATCCACCGGGCGCGCGGACGGTGGCGCGGAGCGGAAGCTGGCGTTCGTCTTCTCCGGCCACGGCTCCCAGTGGCGTGGCATGGCCCGGGGCCTGCTGAGCCAGGACCGGGAGTTCCGCGAGGCCATGGCCTGGTGCGACGGACACCTGCGCCCGCTCATCGGCTGGTCGGTCCTCGACCACCTGGAGCGCGGCGCGGACACCCCGTCGGGGCCGCGCCAGCAGGAGCTGATCTTCGCGGTCCAGACCGCCCTCGCCCGCCGCTGGCGGTCGCTCGGTGTGCGCCCTGCCGCCGTGGTCGGCCACAGCATGGGCGAGGTGGCGGCGGCGCAGGCGGCCGGCGTTCTCGGCATCGACGACGCGGCACGGCTGATCCACGAGCGCGCCGCCGTCCAGGGACGCCTGGTCGGCACCGGAGCCATGGGAGTGGTCGGCCTGCCGGCCGACGAGGCCGAGGCGGCACTCGCCGGATACGAGGACCGGCTCTGGGTGGCGCTGTCCAACAGCGCCCGCAGCACCGTCCTGTCCGGGGACGAGGCCGCCCTCGAGGAGGTGCTGGCCGGTCTGAGGCGGCGCGGGGTGTTCAGCCGCCGCATCGACGCCGCGGGTGCCGGTCACTGCCCGCTCGTCGAGCCCCTGGACCGGGAGTTGACGGAGCGCCTTTCCTGGATCATGCCCGCGGCGGGAGATGTGCCGTGCTATTCGTCGGTGTCCGGGGGCCTGCTGGACGGAGCCGCGTTCGACGCCGCGTACTGGGGGCGGAACCTGCGGGAGCGGGTGCGGTTCTCCAGCGCGGTCCGGGCCCTGGCGAGCGACGGGTTCGACACCTTCCTGGAGATCTCACCGCATCCGCTCCTGCTGACCTTCATCGAACAGGATCTGCGGGATCTCGCGGTGGAGGGCGTGCTCGCACCCTCCCTGCGCCGGGACAGCGACGACTTCACCGTCATGCTCGACTCGCTCGGCACGCTGCACGCCCACGGTCATCCTGTGAACTGGGAGCGGATGTACCCGGCGGGCGGGCGGCTCGCCGACACGCCGGCCTATCCGTGGCAGCGCAAGCGCTACTGGCTGGCAGCTCCACAGGGCGAGGCGCCGGGCGGGGTGGCCCACGGCGCGGGCCGGCACGAGGGTGGCTCAGCCCCCCATCCGCTGCTGACCCGCCGGACACGGGCCGCGGGCAGCGCGGGGACCCGGCTGTTCGAGGCCGACTTGGACGCCGGGCTGCTCGGCAGCATGCCCACGGGCGCCCTGTGGGGAGCGAGGCTGGTGCCGGGCGCGGCCTGGTTGGAGATGGCGCTGGCCGCGGGCCGGGAGCGCTTCGGCGCGGGGCCGTTGAGCGTGGAGGCCGCCGAACTGCCTGAGCCGCTGCTGCTCGACGCGCCGGCAGCGGACAGCACCGGGAACGACCCCGCGGCCGGGATCGCGCAGTTGACCCTGACGGACAAGCACGACACACCGGGGGCACCGGACGCGGCCCATTTCACGGTGCACACCTTCGCCCGCTCCGCGGAGTACGGGGAAGCCGCGGTGCTGCGGGCCCGGGGCCGCGTGACGGCCCTGGCGCACACGGCGGACGCCGCGGACCCGGTGAACACGGCGAACACACCGGCAACGGCAACCGCCGCGACGCCCCTGTTCCCCACCGATACCCCTGACGAGGGGGGCCTGCCGGATCCGGCTGCCTTCCTGGCCGCGGCCGGCGTCGGCGTGGACGAGCTGCGGGTGACCGCGGCCGGTCGCGGCGACGGCACCTTCACGGCCGAGTTCGCGTGCGAACCGGCAGGCGCGGGATGGATCCTGCCGCCCGGGCTGTTCGAGGCGGCGCTCCACACGCTGGCGCTGGCAGCGGGGGCGGCGCCGCACCAGCCACCGCTGCTCCCGCGGTCCGTCGCCCGGCTGGTGCTGCTGCGCGACCCGGCCGGGCCGCGGCTGACGGTGCACGCCCGACTCGTCGACCACTCCGGCTTCGGACTGCGCGGTGACGTCCTCGTGGCGGACGAGGACGGAACACCCGTCGCCCTGTTCTCGGGCGTGGCACTGGAACCGCCGAGCGTCACGCCCGTCGCCGAGGCCACGCGGGACCTGCTCTACACGCTCCGATGGCAGCCCGCACCCCGTCCGGCACCCCGTCCCGCCGCACCCCCCGCCGCCGAGTCGGCGGACGGCGCGTGGTGGCTCGTGCTCGCCGACCGGGGCGGGGTGGCCGAAGCGCTGTCCACCCAGCTGGTCGCCCGCGGGGAGAAGACCGTGCTCATCGCCCCCGAGGACGCCTCGGGACCCGGTGGCCTCGTCAAGCACCTCCAGGACAGCCTCCGCATCCCCGGCTGCCGCGGCGCCGTTCATCTGTGGGCCCTCGACCTCCCCTTCGGCCAGGGCCCGGCCGCCCTCACCGCCCCGGCCGCCGGGTGCGCCTACGACGCCGTGCTCAGCCTCGCCCGGGCGCTCGGCGCGGCCGGGACCGCGCGGCCCGTCTGGTACGTCACGCGCGGCGCCTGCGCCCCGGGGACCTCCGGCGCGGCGGACGTGCCGGTGGCCGAGACCCACGCACCGCTGTGGCCCCTCGCCGCGGTCGCCGCCCTCGAACACCCCACCGCCTGGGGCGGTCTGCTCGACCTGGACCCGAACACTGCAGGACCCCACGCCGAAGCCGCCGCGATCGTCGACGAACTCCTCGCCTCCGACGGGGAGGACCACATCGCGCTGCGCTCCGGACGGCGCCTCGTGCAGCGCGTGGCACGCGACCGTACGGCCCCGCCCGCGCTACCGGTACGAAGGACCGATCCGGGCGGCGCGTATCTGGTCGCCGAGGGCGGGAACCTGCTCGGCCTGCACATCGCCCGCTGGCTGACCGAACGCGGTGCCGGACGTGTCGTGATCACCTCCCGTCCGGGAACCGGTGCGCCCGGTCCGGTCATCGCCGAGGAGCTGGAGCGGCTGCGAGCGGCCACAGGCACGGACGTGCGGACCATGTCGTGCGATCCGGCCGATCCCGCCGCCCTGGAAGGCGTGCTGGACACCGCGTGCGCGGACGGCATGCCGCTGCGCGGAGTGGTCTGGCTCGCCGTCGACTGGGAGCTGGGCGACACCGCGGCCGTCGGCCTGACCGAGATCACCGACGCCGTCCGGGACCGGGCGCTCGGCGCCTGGCACCTGGACGAGCTGCTGGCCGCCCGGGACGCCGAGAGCACCCTGGAGCTCTTCGTCGCCTTCAGCGGCATCGCCTCGTCGTGGGGCTCGCTGGGCGTCGCCCGCCAGGCACCCGCCGACGCGTTGCTCGCCGCACTCGTCCAGCGACGCCGTGCCCGAGGGCTCGCTGGCCTGTGCGTGCGCTGGGCGCCGTGGGACGAGGTCGGCCGGCTCACCAAGGAGAGCAGGGCGAAGCTGCTCAGGGCCGGTCTGGAGCCGTTGCGGCCGGAGACGGCGATGGAGGCGCTCGACCATCTCGTCGCGGCCGGTCCTGTCGAGGCGGGCGTCTGCCAGGTGGACTGGGGCATTGTGTTGCCCCTCTACCAGTCGGCAGGCTGGCCGCTCTTCCACGGTCTCGAGGCTGGCGACGACACATCCGCCGCCACCGCGGCTGTCGCCGTGCTCCAGGAGCTGGCGGCGCTGGACCCCGAGGAGCGCCACAGCGTCCTGGTGGGCCATGTTCTGGCCGAGGCGGCCGTGGTGCTCGGCGCCGACTCGGACGACGAGTTCGACTCCCGCCAGGGCTTCTTCGACCTCGGGATGAATTCGATCACCGCGCTGGAGATGAAGGTCCGGCTGCAACGGCGCTTCGACTGCCGGCTGTCCAACACCCTCGTCTTCGAGTACCCGAACGCCGAGGCACTGGCCGGATATCTGGCGGCGGACGTGCTCGGCCTCGGTGCCCCGGACGCCTCCGACGGCACCCGCCGCCTCCCCGTGGAGACCGAAACGCCCGACCCGGCCGAGCCGTTCGCGGCCGGCGGCCCGGACGACGACCTCGCGGCCCGCTTCGAGCGCGAGATGGCCGAGGTCGCGGCCCTGGGCCGCCGGCGTACCGAACGAACCCGTGCAGCCACCAAGTACCGCGGAGAGGCGGAGCAATGACCGGAACGGACGTGGACGACCGGGCCAGGCTGTCCCGCGCCCTCGACACGATCGCGCAGCTCAGGACCCGGCTGGAACACTACGAGCAGAACGACGGGCCGGTCGCGATCATCGGCATGGGCTGCCGCCTTCCCGGCGATTCCGATTCGCCGGAGGCGTTCTGGCGGACCCTCCGCGAAGGCACCGACACCATCAGCCGCTTCCCGGCCGACCGCAGTGATCCGGAGGCGGTGTACGACCCGGACCCCGAGGCGCCCGGCAAGGCGTACTGCGTCGAGGGCGGGTTCATCGACCGGGCCGACACCTTCGACGCCTCGCTGTTCGGTATCTCGCCGACCGAGGCGGTGGCGATGGACCCGCAGCAACGACTCACCCTGGAGGTGGCCTGGGAAGCACTGGAGCGTGCCGGTGTCGCCCCCGACAGCCTGGAAGGCACCGCGACGGGCGTCTTCCTCGGGGCGAGCACGAGTGACTACGTCCGCATGCGTCAGCAGCTCACCGACCCGACGGACGTGGACCCGTACCAGCTGATGGGGGAGCCCGCCTTCCTCGCCGGGCGCGTCGCCTACCACTTCGGGCTGCGCGGCCCCGCCCATGTCGTGGACACGGCCTGTTCCTCGTCGCTGCTCGCGGCCCACCTCGCGTGCCAGAGCCTGCGCCGCGGCGAGTGCGATCTCGCGCTGGCCGGAGGCGTCAGCCTGATGCTGACGCCGTACGGGTTCGTCCTGGTGAGCAAGACGGGGGCGCTCTCGCCGGACGGGCGCTCCAAGGCGTTCGATGCCTCGGCCAACGGCTACGCCCGCGGCGAGGGGTGCGGTGTCGTCGTGCTGAAACGGCTCTCGGACGCACTGGCGGACGGCGATCCGGTGGTGGCCGTCATCCACGGGAGCGCCGTCAACCACGACGGACGCTCCAGCGGCATCTCGGTGCCCAGCGGACAGGCGCAGCAGGAGGTGATCCGGGCGGCCCTGGTGGACGCCGGGGTGGGCCCCGGCGAGATCGGGTACATCGAGGCCCACGGCACCGGGACCATGCTCGGCGATCCCATCGAACTCCGGGCACTGGAAGCGGTGCTGGGTCCTGGCCGGCCGCTGGACCGGCGTGTCTTCGTCGGGTCGGTCAAGACGAACGTCGGCCACCTGGAGGCGGCCGCCGGGGTGACCGGGCTGATGAAGCTGGCGCTCGCCCTCCAACACGGGCAGATCCCGCGAAGCCTGCACTTCACCGAGCCCAACCCGAATGTGGACTGGGACAGCCTGCACCTCACCGTCCCCACCACCCTGACCGCCTGGCCGGATGCGGCCGGCGGCCGCTTCGGCGGTGTGAGCTCGTTCGGTGTGAGCGGCACCAATGTGCACCTCGTGCTGGGCGACGCCTTGCCTGCCTCCGCCAGGGAGCCGCTGGGGACGGCACCGGAGCGGTCGCACGACCTGCTGGTGCTGTCCGCGATGTCCAGGACGGCGCTGAGCGAACTCGCGGCCCGCTACGCGGCCCACCTCGGCCTGACGCAGCAGGAGTACGCAGCCGGGGCGGCCTCGGCAAGCGCGGACGGAGGCACGAGGGGCGGTGGTGCCTCGTTGGGGGAAGTGTGCCGGGCCGCCGCCCTGGGGCGTGCGCACCTGCCGCAGCGGCTGTCGCTCGTGGCCGGCTCCGTCGATGAACTGCGGGACCGGCTGCACCGGTTCGCCGACGGCCAGGCCGCGCCGGGGGTCACCACGGGGCGGGTCTCGTCCCGCAGGCGCGCCAAGGTCGCGTTCCTCTTCAGCGGCCAGGGCAGCCAGTACCCCGGCATGGGACGCGGACTATACGACACGGAGCCCGTGTTCCGTGCCGCCCTCGACGAGTGCGACGCCCTCCTGCGCGACCGTCTCGACCGCCCGCTGCTCGATGTACTCCACGGCGGCCCCGAGGACACGGCGCTGCTGGACCGCACCGCCTACACCCAGCCCGCCCTGTTCGCCGTCGAGTACGCCCTCGCCCGGCTCTGGCGCTCCTGGGGCATCCGGCCCGGCGCCGTCCTCGGTCACAGTGTCGGCGAGTACGTGGCCGCCTGCGTGGCCGGCGTGTTCGGCCTCGAGGACGCTCTCGCGCTGGTCACCGCTCGTGCCGGGCTCATGCAACGGCTCTGCGAGCCCGGCGCCATGATCGCTGTGCCACTCTCCGCCGAGGAGGCCGAGGCCGAGGCGGCCGCGGACGGTGGCCCCGTCGCGCTCGCCGCCGTCAACGGCGAACGCGACACCGTGCTCTCCGGCACCGCCGACGCCATCGACCGTATCGTCGCGCGACTCGACGAGCGGGGGATCCGGGCCCGCAGGCTGCGTGTCTCGCACGCCTTTCACTCGCCCCTGGTCGAGCCGTCGCTGGCGGAACTGCGTGCGGCGGCATCGCGGATACGGTTCGCCGCGCCGCGCATTCCCGTGATCTCCAACCTCAGCGGTGAGCCGGTCGACGCCGACACCCTCGCCGACCCCGACTACTGGTGCCGGCACGCCCGTATGCCCGTCCGGTTCGCCGAGGGCCTGCACTCCCTGGAACGGCTTGGATTCGGCACCTTCCTGGAGGCGGGCCCCGGCCGCACACTGCTCGGCCTCGGCGCTTCGGCCCTGCCCGGTCAGGACCGCACCTGGCTCGCTTCCCTGCGCCGGACCGTCGATGACGCCGAGCAGATCCGCACGGCTCTCGGCGGCCTGTACGCGGTCGGTGCCCCGGTGGACTGGCAGGCGGTGCAGGCCGGGTCACCCGCCGGGCCCGTGGCCCTTCCCACCTACGCGTTTCAACGTGAGCGCTACTGGTTCGAGCAGCGGGGCCCGGCCGTGCCCGCGGCCCGCCCTGCCACCGCAACCGGCAGCGGGACGAGGACCGAACCCGACGAGCCGTCCGCTGCCGACGAGGGAACCCGGGACGCCGACGAGCCGCCGGCGCTGCTCGCACGTCTGGCCGACGCGGCCCCGGACACGCGGCCCGGTCTTGTCGCCGCCCACCTCGTGCAGCTGCTCGCCGCAGCACTGTGGATCCCGGCGGAGGAGATCGGTCCGGACACCGATCTGCTGCAACTCGGGGTCGACTCGCTGATGGTGATGCAGGTGGTCACGGCCTGCAAGAACGAGTTGCGGCTCGGTCTGTCCCCGCGCGAGCTCTTCGAACGGCCGACGCTCGCCGAGTGGGCTGCGTTCGTCACCACGCGCTGTGAGCAGGAGCACGGCCTGCCCGGAGCGGCGGACCGGGGCGTGGCGGCCGCGGCCCCCGACTGGACCGATGCGGCCGTGCTCAAGGCCGAGGCCGTCCTCGACCCGGACATCCGGCCCGGGGGCGGGCCGGGAGAGTCCTGGCGGGACCCGGTCGATGTCCTGCTCACCGGCGCCACGGGTTTCGTGGGCGCCTACCTCCTGGACGAACTGCTCAGCTCCACCAAGGCGAGGATCCACTGCCTGGTGCGCGCAAGCGACCCGGATGCCGCTCTGAACCGGCTGCGCGCCAACACCGAGCGCTACCTGCCCTGGCGGGAGGAGGACCAGGAGCGGATCGTGGCGATCCCCGGTGATCTGTCCCGTCCGCTCCTCGGCCTGCCGGAGGAGGTGTTCGACGCGCTCGCCCACCGCGTCGACGCGATCTACCACAACGGAGCCAACGTCAATTTCGTACAGTCGTTCCAGCAGCTCAGGGCCACCAACGTGGGCGGTACACAGGAGATCCTGCGGCTGGCCTGCCGCGGCCCGCTGACCCCCGTCCACCACGTCTCCACCTTCGCCGTCTGGGGTGTGCCCGAGGATCTCACCAGCACCTTCGCCGAGGACGACGCCCTCGACCGGGCCGGCCGTCTGCCCAATGGATATCTGCAGTCCAAGTGGGTGGCGGAGAATCTCGTGGTCGCCGCCCGCGAACGCGGTGTGCCGGTCAACGTCTACCGGCTCGGTCAGATCATGGGCGACTCGCGCTTCGGCGCCTGTGTCACCAACAGCTTCACCTGCGCGGTCCTCAAGGGCTGCATCCAGTTCGGCTCTGCGCCCGAGCTCGACATGCTCGTGGAGATGACACCCGCCGACTACGTCAGCCGGGCGCTGGTGCACGCTTCCACGACGGCCGAATTCGGGCAGAACTTCCACCTCCTCAACCCCGAGCGCATGCCCTTCGAGGAGTTGATCCGCCATGTCCGGAGTTGCGGGTGGCAGGTCGACCTGAGCCCGGGGCCCGAGTGGGTGGCGGAGTTCCGGGCCGGGGTCGGGATCGAGGAGAACGCGCTCCACCCGCTCATCGACACCATCAGCGAGATCGTAAGGGTCGGCCAGGACTCTATGACGTACCGGGTGGACAACCTGCTGCGGGCTCTGGACGGCAGCGGCATCACCTGCCCCCCGCTCGACAGCACCCTCCTGGACACCTACTTCGGCTGGATGGTCGGCACCGGCTTCCTCCCCTCACCCGACCAGTCCCGCGCCCAGCCCCGGACGGAGAAGCAGCGATGAACACCCATGAGCCACAACACACCAGCGAGTCCGACTGCGACGTCGCCATCCTGGGCGGCTCCCTCGCCGCGGCGACCCTCGCCACCATCCTCGCCGCCCATGACGTGCGGGTCACGGTGGTCGACGACGCCGAGCCGTCCCCCTTCCCGCAGGGCGAGATGGGAGTGCACGCGGCCGGGGTCTTCCGCATCCTGGCCGAGCGCTACCACGTGCCCGAACTGGCCCACCTGTCCACCGTCAAGGACATCCACGAGCACATCACCCCGACCGTGGGCGCGGAGCACTGCCACAGCTTCCTCTACCACCGCGAGGGGCGGCACCAGGATCCGTCCGAACTCCTCCAGGTCTGCCCGCCCAAGGGCGCGCCGCCCGAGCCGCACTTCCACCGGCCGGACATCGACACCCACCTGTTGCGTACCGCTGGAGACCGAGGAGCCGACGTCCGCCGGGGCGTCAAGGTCACCGGGGCGGTGCCGGGCCCGGACGCGGTACTGGTCTTCCTCTCGGACGGAGCCCGGATCCGGGCCCGGTACCTGGTGGACGCGGCAGGACCCGATTCACCGCTGGTGTCCGAACTGGGACTGCGTGAGGACCCCGTCCGTTTCACGACCGTCTCCCGCACGCTGAGCACCCATATGACCGGGGTGCGGCCGTTCGCCGAGGTGGTGGCCGACCGGGCAGCGCAGTACAAGGTGCCGATGCCGTGGGCGCGGGGCAGCATGCACCATCTGACCGACGGTGCCTATCTGGCGGTGCTGCCCTTCGGTAATCACCCGGATCCCGATCCCCGCATGCTCAGCGTCTCCCTGACACTGGACGCCCGCCGCTTCCCCGCCGGCAACAGCGCGGGGCTGTCCGCGGAGGGGGAGTTCCGGGCCTTCGTGGCCCGCTTCCCCACACTGGCCGCGCAGTTCGAGCATGCGGTCGCCGAACACCCCTGGCGGTCCACCGAGCGCAACCAGTACGCGGCCAGCCGCACCGTGGGCGACCGCTGGTGCCTCATCGCGGACTCCGCCGGCTATGTGGAGCCCTTCATCTCCAGGGGGCTGGGTATCGCCCTGGAGACCGTGAACGTCCTCGCCTGGCGGCTGCTGGACGCCGTACGCGACGGTGACTTCTCCGCCGAACGCTTCGCTCCCGTGGACGGCTTCACCCGCTCCCACCTCGACGCCAACGACGACCTCGCAGCCATGGTGCACGCGGCGCTGTGCGACCCGGCGCTCGTGAAGTCGGTTCTCTTCGTCCTCGAAGTCGGTTTCCGCTACGGCGGATTCCCACTGCTCACCGCCTACTCGCAGCTGCGCTCCACGGGCAGCGACGCGGCGCTGCGCGCCCTGGAGACGGTGCCGTACCGGGGCCACGTCTTCGCGGGTCACGAGGGCTACCACCGGCTCTTCGCCGCGACCGCCGCTACCTGTGCGGCGGTCGCCGCCGGCGAGCTCGATCCCCATGCCGCGAGCGAGCGTGTCTTCCGGTCGGTCCGCGAGGCGGAGTTCGTGCCCAGGGCGTTCGGGCTCGAAGATCCCGCGGTGCGCTCCCTGCAGATCACTCCGGTCACCATCCTCCGCCTCGCCCTGTGGACCCTCCGGGGGGCACCCAGGGACATCGCCCCGCTGATCCGCGCAGGGATCAAGAGCGTCCTGCGCGGCGGCTGACCGGCGCGCCCGCATCCGCTCCACCGCGGGGGTGTTCCCGCCGCCGCACCGATCCAGCCGGGGCCATCACGCCGGCTGCACCCTTCTCGTCCCGTCTGGCTTCCGCACGGAAGAAGCAAGGAGTAGGCATGGCAACCCCAGCCCGTTTCACCGGCACCGTCCTCACCCCCGGGGACGCACGTTTCGAGGACGCGAGCCGCACATGGAACGCGTGTTACGCCTCCCGTCCCCGCGAGGTGATGGTCTGCGACAGCACCCAGGCGGTGGTCGACGCCCTGCGGAGCGTGCGGGAGCGCGACCTGCCGTTCAGGGTCCGCTCGGGCGGTCATTCCATGGCCGGGCTGAGCAGCCTGGAGGACGGGGTGATCATCGACCTGGGCGGCCTCGATTCCATCACCCTCAGCGAGGACGGCTCACTCGTGACCGTCGGCGGCGGCGCCCACCTCGGTGATCTCTACCGTGTGCTGTGGAAGGCCGGCGTGACCATACCGGCCGGCACCTGCCCGCGGATCGGCATCGGCGGCCACGTGCTGGGCGGCGGCATGGGCATGCTCTCCCGCTCGCGCGGCGCGCTCGTCGACCACCTCGTGGGCCTGGAACTGGTCGGCGCCGACGGCCGGGTGCGCCACGTCGACGAGGGCGAGCACCCCGATCTCTTCTGGGCCTGCCGCGGGGGCGGAGGCGGCAGCTACGGCATCGCCACCTCGTACACGCTCCGCACCTCGCCGATCGGCGACGTCACGATCTTCACCATCGGCTGGGACTGGGGGCGGTTCGCCCCGGCGGTGAAGGCCTGGCAGAGCTGGCTCGCCGCCACCGACGACCGTGTCAACACCTTCCTCTCGCTGTTCCCGCGGGAACAGGACCTGCTGGTGGCCTTCGGCGTCTTCGACGGCCCGGCCGCCGAGTTCGAGGAACTCGTGCGCCCGCTCCTGGCGGCGGCGGAGCCCCAGACCCAGGTCATCGAGGTGGTGCCGTTCATCCAGGCGGTCGACACCGTGGAGGCGCTCCAGGGCGAGGCGGCCGTGGCCGACCAGGTGCGGGCCCAGGGGAGTTCGGCCATCATCGGAGAACCGCTCGACGACGAGGCCATCGCCACCCTGCAGGAGTTCCTCACCGACCCGCCGAGCCACCGCGCCGAGGTGGCCGTCTACGGCATGGGCGGGGTCATCGGCCACCGGTCGCGCACCGAGACCGCGTTCGTGCACCGGACCGGGCTGATGGCCTTCGAGTACCGCACCGACTGGGACCTTCCCGAGAACGACGCGGAGAACCTGGCCTGGGTCAAGGCGCTGCGGCACGCGATGGCCGAGCACACCACGGGCGCCGCGTACGTCAACACCATCGACCTGGCCCTGGAGAACTGGCTGTGGGCCTACTACGAGGAGAACCTGCCGCGGCTGATCGAGGTCAAGCGCCGATACGACCCCGGCAACGTCTTCCACCACCCGCACAGCATCCCGGTGTCCCTGACGGAGCAGGACATCGCCCGCCACGGCATACCCGAGACGGTCGCGGCCGAGCTCAGGTCCGCCGGGCTGCTGAGCTGACGGCACATCACCTACCGGACGACAGAGGAGCCCTACCCCATGGCAGGAAACGAGCAGGAGATCCTGGCCGGAGTCGCCGAGATTCTGCATGACGTCTGCGGGATCCCGCCCGCCAGCAGCACCGAGGAGAAGTCCTTCGTCGACGACCTGGACGTCGACTCCCTGTCCATGTACGAGATCGGGATGACGGCCCAGGACCGGTTCGGGGTCGACGTGCCCGACGAGGACATGAGGGGACTGCGCACCGTGGGCGACCTGGTCGCCTACATCCAGCGGGCGGGAGTCTCGGCGTGACCGTCGGTCACGCGGCCGACCCCGTCCCACCGCCCGGCGACGACCGCGAGGTGGTCGTCACTGGGCTGGGGGCGTACAGTCCGCTCGGCGGTGACGCCCCGGCCACTTGGAACGCCCTCCTCAGGGGCGTCTCCGGGGTGCGCCGCATCGAGGCGAAGTGGGCGGACGAACTGCCGGTGCGCATCGCCGCCCCGGTGGCCCTCGAGCCGGCCGAGCGGCTGGCGAAGCACGAGCTGCGCCGGCTGGGCAGGGTGCAGCAGCTTGCCCTGCTGGCCGCCCGCGAGGCGTGGGCCGACGCGGGGGCGCCCGAGACGCCGCCCGAGCGGTTCGGGGTGGCGGTCTCCTCCGGAGGCGGGGGAGTGGGGAGCCTGCTCGATCAGTACGACGTGCTGCGGGAGCGCGGTTGGCAGCGGGTCTCCCCACTCACCCTTCCGATGTACATGGCGAACGGCCCCGCGGCCTGGGTCTCCCTGGAGTTCGGTGCCGCGGCGGAGCTGCACGCCCCCGCCAGCGCCTGCGCGTCCGGCGCGGACGCGCTGGCCCGGGGGCGTGAGCTGATCCGGTCCGGGCAGGCGGACGTAGTGCTCGCCGGCGGCGCCGACGCGATGATCCACCCGGTCGTCGTGGCGGGCTTCGCGGCCATGCGCGCGCTCTCCCGGCGCAACGACGATCCGAAGGGCGCCGCCCGGCCCTTCGACGTGGCGCGCGACGGCTTCGTCCTGGGCGAGGGCGCGGGCATCATGGTCCTGGAGTCGGCAGGGCACGCGGCCGGGCGCGGGGCCCGCGTCTACGCCGAGCTGGCGGGGGCGGGCCGGTCCGCGGACGCCCACCACATCGCCAATCCCGATCCCTCGGGCGCGGGCGCGGCCCGGGCGATGCGCCGGGCGCTCGCCGACGCCGGAGCAGCGCCCGGCGAGATCGCCCACGTCAACGTGCACGCGACCGGCACTCCGATGGGAGACGCGGCGGAGGCCGAGGCGCTGTGTCAGGTGCTGGGCCCGGACCTCGGCAACGCCTCGGTGTCGGCCACGAAGTCACTGACCGGGCACCTGCTCGGCGCGGGTGGCGCGGTGGAGGCGGTGATCACCGCATTGACGCTCCATCACGGTCTCGCTCCGCCGACGGCCAACGTCGACGAGCCCGACACCGCGCTCCCCGACGGGGTGCTGCGGGCCGTCGTCCGAGGCCAAGCGGGAGCGCTTCCCGAGGGTGCCGCGGCGGCGCTCAGCAACTCCTTCGCCTTCGGCGGCCAGAACGTCTCCCTGGTCCTGCGCCGCCCGCGGCGACCGCTCGACGCGGTCAACAGGACCTCACCCGGGCCGGTTCACGCCTGACGCTTTTTCACCTATGATGAATTCAACGTCAGGTGAGTTTTCCTTCGGGGCGAGGAGAGGGCACATGAATTCCGCGATTGAGGTCCAGGACCTCGTGGTGATCCGTGGCGGCAAGGAGGTGCTGCACGGCCTGTGTGCCCACATCCCCCGCGGCGGGATCACCGGGCTGCTCGGACCGAGCGGCAGTGGCAAGACCACACTGCTGCGTTCGATCGTGGGAGTGCAGCGAGTGAAGTCGGGACGGGTCACGGTGCTCGGCGAGGAGGCGGGTTCCCCGGCGCTGCGCCGGAAGGTGGGCTACTTCACCCAGTCGCCGAGCATCTATGCGGACATGACCGTCCGGGAGAACGTCCGGTACTTCGCCAGCTTCTACGGCCTCGGCCGGGCGGAGGCCGAGAAGGCGATAGAGGAGGTGGGCCTGCAGGAGCAGGCCGGCCAGATCGTCCGCACCCTGTCCGGCGGCCAGCACAACCGGGCCTCGCTCGCCTGCGCCCTCGTCAGCCGTCCCGAACTGCTCATCCTCGACGAGCCGACGGTCGGCCTCGACCCGGTGCTGCGCGAGGAACTGTGGTCTCACTTCCGCCAGTTGGCGGCGGACGGCACCACGCTGGTGGTGTCCAGTCACGTGATGGACGAAGCGAACCGGTGCGACCGGCTCATCCTCATCCGGGAGGGGGCGGTCGTCGCCGACGACACACCGGCCGCGATCAAGAGCCGGACCGGGACGGACGATCTGGACCGGGCCTTCCTCACCCTGGTCCAGCAGGACAAGGTGGAGGTGGCGTGATGTCGATGGCGCTGATGATGAGCACCGTGGGTCGGGTCCTGGGGCAGCTCAGGCACGACCGGCGCTCCGTGGGCCTGCTGATCGGCGCACCGCTGCTGCTGCTCACGCTCATCTACTTCATGTTCGAGGAGAACGGCAGAGTCCTCGACCGGGTCCTGCTGATCATGCTCGGGATCTTCCCCTTCCTGCTGATGTTCCTGGTGACCAGCATCGCCATGCTGCGGGAGCGCGCCTCGGGAACGCTGGAGCGGCTCTTCACCACCCCCCTCGGCAAGCTGGACCTGCTCTTCGCCTACGGCATCGCCTTCGGTCTGGCCGCCACCGTGCAGGCCACCGTGGCGACGACGGTCGCGTACTGGCTGTTCGACCTCGACACGACGGGCAGCGGGGCACTGGTCGTGCTGATCGCCGTCGGCAACGCCCTGCTTGGAGTGGGCCTGGGCCTGTTGTGCAGCGCCTTTGCCCGGACCGAGTTCCAGGCGGTGCAGTTCCTGCCGATCGTGGTGCTGCCGCAGATCCTGCTATCCGGCCTCTTCGTGCCGCGCACGCAAATGGCAGGATGGCTGGAGGGCGTCAGTGAGGCCATGCCGCTGGCCCATGGAGTGGACGCGCTTCAGGAGATCGCGGTGAACGCCGACGCGACAGCCGAACTGTGGCGCGGCTACGGCATCGTGATGGGATGTGTGGTGTTGGCACTGGTGCTGGCCGCCGCGACACTGCGGCGGCGCACCGCCTAGTCGTCATTGGGGAACGAGGAGTGCTCGTGCGCAGACGTAGCGGCCGCCGGCCCGGCAAACCGGACACACGGGGCGCAATCCTGGAGGCCGCTCGTGCCACGTTCGCCGAGCGCGGGTACGACGGATCGTCCATCCGCCAGATCGCGGCGAGCGCCGGTGTCGACCCGGCGCTCGTCCATCACTACTTCGGCAGCAAGGACGAACTCTTCCTCGAGGTCGTGAAGCCGCCCATCGAGCCCGGCGCGGTGATGGACAGGATCTTCGCGGAGGGCATCGAGGCCGCACCGGAGAACGTGGTGCGTGTTTTTCTCGGCGTGTGCGAGGGACCGGTGAGCGGTCCCGCCTTCCTCGGGCTCCTGCGCGGCGCGGTGGGCCATCCGTGGCAGGCGCTGCTGCTCCGCGAGTTCTTCTCCACCCAGATCGCCCGGCGCGTGGTGCGCCGCCTGGAGGAGGCCGTCGACCCCGCGGAGCTGCCGCTGCGGGCATCCCTGGTCTCGAGCCAACTCTTCGGTCTGGCGATGACCCGATACGTGCTGCGCATCCAGCCGCTGGCGGACGCCTCGACCGAGGTCGTGGTCGCGGCGATGGCCCCCAACATCCGCCGTTACATCTTCGGCGATCTGGGTGCGGCGGACCTCAAGGCCGGCTGAAATCCGGACGTTCGTCGTCCGCGGTTTCAAGCGTCGACCACAATTGGGCGCCGGACGTGGAATTTCCGATCATTATGTTGATCCACTAATCCGGTACGGTCGTGCGGAAATCAAACCCTGCCCACATCTTCGAAGGGGATGTTCACAACCACCCCCCTATGTTACCTTGATTAAGTGATGAGGCGCCAGGCGGGGGTACTGAATGCGCATATTAGTCGTCAGTGACAGGGCGGTCGTCAGAGCCGGTTACCGCAGGCTCTTCGAAGGTAAACCGGAACTTGAGGTTTCCGGAGATGCCGGTGATCTTCTGCAGATCGCCAGCAGCGTGGAGAGTCAGCGGCCCGACATAGCGGTCATAGATTCGGAAACGAATTCACTGGACGCGGCAGAGGTGATTCGGTTCTTAGGGGTGGAGACTCCGAATTCTGCTTCTCTGGTCCTCGTCGGTGAATTCGACGAGCAGGCGCAGCGACTGCTGCGCGCCGGTGCCCGTGGCCTGTTGCTCAACCGCTCCTCACCTGCGGAGATCGTATCCGCGGTCCGATTGGTCGCAGCCGGATACTCGCTGCTCTTCCCCTGTCGTGGACGCAGACTCCTCGACCTGGACCCGGTGGACCGTGAGGACGAGGATCCGGGGCATGAGGGATTGGGAAGGCTGACGCGACGTGAGGTGGACGTGCTCCGACTCATTGCGCGCGGCTGCAGTAATGCCGAGATTGCCGATGTGCTTTATGTAAGTGAGAGCACGGTGAAATCGCATGTTCAGCGCATGCTGGACAAGCTCGATCTGCGTAATCGGGTGCATGCCGTGATCTACGCCTATGAGATCGGCATGGTCCAGACCCCGAGGCTGTCCACGGGGGTACTGGCGTGACCCGCGCGAAGCGTGGAGCCCGTATTTCCGCGGGCTCCACACCGGGCGCGATGCGTGCTCGAGCTGCACCTGGTCACCCACGCCGGGCCGACGCACTACGGCCTGGTCGCCCGTGCCCCTCCCGATGAGCGGCTCGCGAAGAGGGCACCCGCTGCCGAGCGAGGGGAAGAGCGGGCGCACTCTGCCGACCGCGTGGATCGCCCGGCGTCGGCCGGTGCGCCCCCTTCAGGACGGAGCCGCTGGAGGCCAGGCAGGGCGCCGTGCTCACCGTGGACACCACCGGCCGCGGCGGCGGCAAGACCCTCGCCGGCGCCGAACGCGCCGTCGCCGCCGTCCTGAACGAGATTCCCGACGCGGCCACTCCTGCCCGCTGCACGCGTGAGAGCCGGGCCGTCGAGGTCCGGCTCCTCGCAGGGGACGCACGTACAGGGCCGGCGGCGAACACGACCGCGACCACTCCGCCGCCGGCCACGAGAACCCGGCATCACCAGAGGCGGTGTTCTCGCTGGTGATTCATCGAACTTCTGTGATGTCCCGGGACATCCGTCTGCGGTCCTTCTTGCCGTTCTCCGTGCGCGGCAATTCATCGACCACGTGCAGGGCATCGAGGATCATGTACGAGGGCAGCCGCTGCGCCGACCACTCCTTGAGTGCGAGCAGCGAGAGCGGCACCTCCGGGTCCTTCTTGGTGACCACCGCGTGGAGCGCCGCGTCCAGGCCGGACCCGATGACCAAGACGGCGGCGTCCGCCACCGCCGGATGGGCGCCGATCACGCTTTCCACCTCGCCGAGCTCCACCCGCTGGCCGCGCACCTTCACCATGTGGTCGCGACGGCCGGTGTACTCGAGATTCCCGTCCTCCCCGACCCGCACGATGTCGCCGGTCGGATACGGACCGGCATGCGGTTCCCGTCCCCAGTAGCCCAGCATGACCGTCGGGCCGGAAATCAGCAGCTCGTACTCACCTTCCCGCTCGTGCGGGACCAGCGTCGTCGAGTCGCCGCAGCAGACCGTTCCGATCGGCAGGGGTGTGGAGCGCAGCAGATCGTCCGCCGTCACCTCGTAGGAGGTGCAGACATTCGTCTCCGTGGGGCCGTACCAGTTGAACATCCGCACGTCGGGCCACTGGGCGCGCAACTGCTGGACCAGTGGAAGCGGGAAGGGCTCTCCGGCGAAGAGGCAGACGCGCAAGGCGGGAGGCGGCACCTCGTCGAAGAGCCCTCCCTTGGCCATCATCAAGGACAGCACCGACGGCACCGAATACCACACGGTCAGCTCGTGCCGGCGCAGATACCGCACCAACTGCTCCGGCGCGTAGGCCATCTCCTGTGAGATCAGATAGACCGCCGCACCCGAGTGGAACGCCGCGTACAAGTCGAAGACCGAGAGGTCGAAGTTGAACGGAGCATGGTTCGCGAGCCTGTCCCGCGGCCCGAGCTCCAGTTGTTCGCAGGCCCAGGTCACGAAGGCGAGAGCGTTGCGGTGGCTCAGGCACACACCCTTTGGCTCCCCGGTCGACCCCGAGGTGTAGAGGATGTAGGCCGGGTCGTCGGGGGAACCGCCGACCGGCGGCGGCGCTCCTTCTCCTTCGGCCAGGAGCTCCTCGAAAGTCACCAGCGTGCCGGCGGTCCACCGGCTTCCCGCGGCACGCTCCGCACCCGCCGCGTCAGTGACCGTGAGGGCGCAACCGCAGCCCTGGCCGATCCGGGTGATCCGGGCGGCGGGATTGGATTCGGTCACCGGCACATAGATCGCCCCGCGTCGCAGGCAGGCCTGCATCATCGCCACGGCGTGTGTGCTCTTCCCCGCCCACAGCACCACCCGGTCGCCCGGGCGTACGCCCCGCGCGGTCAGCGCCGCACTGTAGCGATCCGCCAGTGCGTCCAGTTCGCGGTAGGTCACACACCCGTCGGCGGCGTGCACCGCCAGGGCATCGGGGGTGCGCAGGGCGGCGTCGGCGACCAGCTGATGCAGCCTCATAGCCCCAGCTCCTTCGCCGCCAGCTCCTTCTGGATCTCCGAGGTGCCGGAGAAAAGGATGCTCGGCACGGCATTGCGCAGCTCGGCCTCGACGCCGGCATCCGCCAGGAATCCGCGCCCGCCGAAGATCCGTATCGCGTCCAGGGCGGTGGCCACGGCGCCCTCGGACGCCGCGAGTTTGGACAGCGCCACCGCCAGCCGGGCAGGCCGCCCCTGGTCCATCTCCCAGCAGGCGCGATACAGCAGCAGCCTGGCGTTCTCCCTTCGCATCGCCATGTCGACGATGCGATGCGACACCGCCTGGAAGTCGGCCAGCCGACGGCCGAACTGGCGCCGCTCGCGGGCGTGTTCCACGGTCCGATCGACGATGCGGGCCATCATCCCGACATAGCCCGCGAAGAGGCAGGCACGCTCCCAGCCCATCGAGTGCTGGAAGATCGTTGCGCCCATCCCGGGAACGCCGAGGACCTGATCGGTGGGCACGAAGCAGTCGGTGAAGGTCACGGTGCCGGCCGGCGTGGACCGCAGGCCCATCTTGTCGAAAGGCTCTCCCGCCTGGATACCCGCCGTGTGGGCGGGTACCGCGAAGGCGGTCTGCCCGAGATGGCCGGCCTCCGGATCGGTCGTCGCGTAGGTGACGAGGAGGTCGGCGGCGGGGCCGTTGCTGACGAAGCTCTTTTCGCCGGTCAGCAGGTAGCCGCCGTCCACCTGGGTCGCGGTCAACCGGAGTCTGGACACGTCGGAGCCCGCATCGGCCTCGGTCATGGCATTGGCGGCGACGACCTCGCCGGAGCAGATGCCTGGCAGCCACCGCGACTTGAGGTCGTCGGAGCCGAACTCCGCGATCGGCACCGCGCAGGCGAAGAGGTGTGCGCTGGCCGCGAAGACCAGCCCGGTGTCGCTGCATCCCTCGCCCAGAGCCTCGTACATCCGCGCGGTGTCCAACGCGCCCAGCCCGAGCCCGCCGTACTTGTCCGGCACGCAAGCGCCCAGCAGACCCAGACGTCCGAGCGTCGTCCAGTCCGTCCTGCTGAAGGGCTCCCGTGGCACCCGCCCGGCGGGGAAGGCACGGCGGACGGCCTCCAGCGTCTGCCGATGGCGCCCTTCCTGATCAGCGGTCCAGCCGAAATCCATGAGACTCCCCGATACTGGTCGTGTGGTGGCGCGTCACGGTGCGCCGGCGGGGTGGCGGAGACGTCCGGCGCCGACGGGCAGGCCACGCGGCCACATGCGCTCCCGCATCGGATCGGTCCGCCGACGGGACCGCTCCGCGTCGCCTCACGCCGACACGCAAAGCCGGCGGAACGCCTTGTGCACGCAAACCCTGCCACGCCCCGTCGAGGCGGTGCGGCCGCCCTGCCCAGAATTCATCCCTTCTGCTGGGTCTCCTCCTCTCGGGGCCCTCAGGAGTACTGATGGGCGCCGCGGGCTTCCCTCCCACGGCCCATGGCGGCGGCGCGATCCGGCTCGCAAGAATCGTCACCCCGTGCGCACCGGACCGGCACGGCAGACCAGAAGTCTGGGAGGACGAATGGCAGCGGTGGGGCTTCCGACGGAAGCGATAGCCATGGCCGATGTGGCCATCGTGCTGCTCGCTGGCCGTCTGTTCGTCAGGCTGAGCCGAAGGCTCCGCCAGCCGCCGGTGGTGGCGGAGATCGCCATCGGCATCACGCTCGGACCGAGCGTTCTCGGCTTGTTGCCGGGGGACTTGACCGAGCGGTTGTTTCCTTACGACGCTCTGCCGATGCTCTCCGCCGTGGCTCAGGTCGGGCTGCTCGCCTTCATGTTCCTCGCGGGCTGGGAGATGGATGTGGGCCAGCTGCGCAGCCGTGGCAGGTCCGTCGGCGTGATGGCCGGTCTGTCCATGGCGACGCCGTTGTTGATCGGCGCCGGGGCGGCGGCCCTGCTCGCCGAGCGCTACGCTGGCAGCGGGCGGAGCACGACCGCGTTCGTACTCTTCCTGAGCACGGCGTTCGCGATCACGGCCTTCCCGGTGCTGGCCCGCATCATCACGGACAGCGGGCTCAGCGGGACTCGCGTGGGAACCACGGCGATGGCCTGCGCCGCGGTGGGAGACGTACTGGCCTGGTGCGTGCTGGTGCTGGTCGTGGCGGTCTCCGAAGCGGGCAGCCCGGCGAACTTCCTCACCGTCGTCGGCCTCACCGTCGCGTATGGGCTGGTGATGGCACGCGTCGTCAGGCCCCTGCTCCGTTTCGCGGTCAGGCGGTCGTCGAGGGCGTCGTCCGGTGCGAACACGCTCGCCCTGATCGCCTCCGGTGTCTTCCTGTCCGCCTGGGTGACCTCCTGGATCGGCATCCACGCTATCTTCGGAGCGTTCGCCTTCGGTCTCGTCATGCCGCGTGAGGCCCGGGAGGAGCTGCACGCGAACGTCTCAGCCCCCTTGAGCGGAATCGTGGCGCTGCTGCTGCCGGTCTTCTTCGTCGTCACCGGCCTTTCGGTGGACGTGGGAGCGCTGGGCCTGGTGGGACTGGGGTATCTCGCCCTGATCCTGTGCGTCGCCGTCCTGGGCAAGTACGCCGGCGCGGTGCTGCCCGCCCGTATGTCTGGGATGTCCTGGCGGGAGGCCGGGGCGTTCGCGACGTTGATGAACACCCGTGGGCTCACCGAGATCGTCATCCTCAACGTCGGGCGGGAACTGGGCGTCATCGGGCCCGAGATGTTCACCATGATGGTGATCATGGCGCTGGTCACCACGGCCATGGCCGGGCCACTCCTGCACGTGCTGGGTATCACCCGCGCCGCCGGCGCGCCCAGGGCGAGCGGGCATCGGACTCCGGCTTCGGCCGGGAGCGGCGTCGGGCCGGCTCCTGCCGTGAAGGCCCGCCCGTGAGACCGTCCCAGCGCGTCGGACGCTCCCTGAGTCTGTGGCACGGGACCGCGCTCCGACCGTCGGCCGGGGACTGGGCGGTGCTCTCGCGGGAGGAGCGGCACCGCGCCCGGCGCTTCAGGGACCCCGCCGAGTCCGGGCACTACGTCTGCGCCCATGCCGCGGTCCGGCGGATCATCGCAGGACTGCTGGACTGCGCCGCCGACGCCGTCGGTTTCGGCCGCGAGCGCTGTCCGGGCTGCGGCGACGGCGAGCACGGCCCTCCGCGTGTCGTGGCACCGCCCACCGCGCTGCGCTTCAGCCATTCGCGCAGCCGAGCCACCTGGCTGCTCGCGGTCGCCTCCCAGGGGCAGCGGGTGGGTGCCGACGTCGAACGGATCAGGCCACTCAGCGGGTTCAAGGGAATGATGGCGACCTGTCTGGCCCCCGACGAGCGGGCCCACGTCACCCAGGACGCGGACCCGGTGCTCCGCCGCCGTCGCTTCTACCAGTGCTGGGCGCGGAAGGAGGCGGTGCTCAAGGCCGTCGGGACCGGCCTCGCCGGCGGGATGGCGCGGTTCGACGTACGGCCCTACGAGCGGGGCCCGGCCGTGGTGGGCGTGGACGGGCCCGGCGCCGGGACCTTCCTCGTCCATGACCTTCCGCTGGGGCCCGACGTGGCCGCCGCCGTGGCCGAGGAACTGCCCGGCTGAACCGGTGAGTTACTGCGCGGCTCATCCTAAAGGACCGGTCTCGAGTTCATCAAAGCAGCCGAAGAGAAAACCCGAATGTGCTGACTAACGTGATGGTCGCGGACGTCGCGGTCCGCACGCCAGCCCATCCTTACGGCTTGTAGTCCCGGAGGCACAGCAATGTCGGAGAGCGCCAGCGCATACGAGTACGACGAGGTCATCGCCGAGCTGACACGCTATGTCGAGGAACGCTTCCTTCCCGAGGGAGAAGTCGGCCTGCAGCCCGGAACTCCGCTTCTGGAATGGGGCATACTCACCTCGCTCACCACCGCGGAGCTGATCTCCTTCATTCTTGAGCGCTACCGGGTCTCCATTCCGCCGGAGAAAATCGTCGGAGCGAACTTCAAGAACCTCGACGCCATTTCGCGGCTGGTCGTCTCTCTGCAGGGCGACCCGGCGGGCACCCTCTGATCCCCCGCCGTCTGCCGCCTCCCGGGCGGCGGCCCGGTCCGACACGGCAGTCGGGCCGGGCGCACGCGGTTCCGGCCCGCCGCCGGTGGCCGAAGTCGGCCATATCTCGCTCCAGGCGTGGTTCCTGGTACGGAGGTTGGCTACTCTATTAATTCACTGTCCGATGAATCTCGCCTCCGCGGGGGTGGCCCATGAACGGTCGGCCGACCAGAGACCGCATCCTGGACGCGGCACGCGAGGAGCTGGCCGCACATGGCTACAACGGCACCTCTACCCGCGGCGTGGCCCGGCGCGCCCAGGTGGACATCCGGCTGATCCACCACTACTTCGACTCCAGGAGCCACCTGCTGCGCACGGCCCTTCAGACCGCCCAGGGTGCCGCCGGCACCCAAGAGGCGCCCCGCTTCCCGATGACGGAGCGTTCGCTCCCCGACGCCCCCCGCCGTGACACCTGCGCCGACGCCGCTCGACTCACCGAGCGGCTGAGGACCCTGTGGAACACCGACCCGCTCGGCCGACGGGCCCTGGTGGCCTCCGCCCTGACCGACGGCCCGACCGGGTCCCGCCTGGTCTCCTTCATCACCGGTCTGCTGTGCGACCAGGAGTCGGCCTCCGGCTCGGACCGCGACGAGCCGGAGTACGGCGAGACGGGCCGGGCCGTCGTCACCGCCCACATGCTGGGACTGGCGGTGCTGTGCGAGTCGGGAGCGCTGCACCGGCTGGTCGCCGCGAGCGGCGAAGCCACCTGTCAGGCCGACGAGTTCAGTCTGGAGTCCCAGCTCGACGCGGTACTCGCGGCCGTCTCTGCCGCCGGAGGCCTCGATGCCGGACGGCGATGAGGCGGACAAGTGGTCCCGGCGACCCCGCCCGGACGGCACATCCAGCCGTACCACCATCCTCCGGGCCGCCTGCGAGGAGATATCCGAGCACGGCTACGGAGGCAGCACCATCCGTGGCATCGCCCACCGGGCCGCGGTCAACACCAGCCTGGTCCACTACTACTTCGGCTCCCGGGACGGTGTGCTCACCGCGGCCCTGCGTGAGGCCGGTCGGCTCCTGGCGTCAGCTGCGGACGGCGCCGCACCTGACGGCGGGAGCCTCGCAGGAGAGGAACTGCTCCGCCGCGGGTTGCGGCTGTGGGAGCCCGAGGAGCGGCGCAGCGCCGCTCTCGCCCTGATCCGCAGCTCGGTGACGCACGCGGACGCAGGGCAGCACCTCGCCGACGTACTGCGCCGGGTTTTCCCGGATCCCGCCGGCCCCTGCCCGCACACCGTCATGATCAGCGCCCAGCTGATCGGCCTGATGGTGGTACGCCACATCACGCTCGTCGAGCCCGTGGCGTCCGCCGACCGGGATGAACTGATCGCACTCCTCGCGCCCGTGGCCCGGCACATCCTCGCCGACCACGGCCCGCGCCCGGCCGGGCCCGTCCAGCCATCGGTCGGCATCCCGTCCCAGCCGTCGTCAGACCGTCTCGGAGAGGCACCATGAAGGACTACGGAACCGACCGCGGTGGAACACCGCCAGGACCCGTCGCGGACGCGGGGGCCGAGCCGGTGAGGCCCCAGCTCTTCTGCCTGCCGCACGCCGGCGGCAGCGCCGCCGGTTTCGCCCCGTGGAAGCGCCGCATCGCCTCACACGCGCGCGTTCACCCCGTGGAACTTCCCGGCCGCGGCACGCGCTGGGGGGAGCCCCTGCCCGACCGCCTCACCACCCTCGTCGGAGATCTCGCCGCGCGCATCAGCGCGGAGGCGGACGGTCCGTACGTGCTGTACGGCCACAGCTTCGGCGCGCTCCTCGCCTACGAACTGGCCCACGCGCTGCGCCCCGTCCTGGGTGAGCCGGCCGCCCTTCTGGTCTCCGGCCGCAACGGCCCCGGCGTCGCACACCCGCAGCTCCCGCTCTACGGTCTGCCCAAGGACCGGCTGATCGAGCAGCTGCGGAGGCTCGACGGTGCGCCGCGCGCCCTGCTCGGCAATCCTGACCTGATCGATCCCTTCCTCCCGGTACTGCGCGCCGACGCAAGACTCGCCGAGCTCTACCGGCGCGGGCGCCATCCGGTGCTGAGCTGCCCGATCCGCGCGCTGGCGGGTGAGACCGACCCGCTGGCCGATCCGGCGGGGCTGCGCCGATGGGAGGAGGAGACCACGGGCGGCTGCGAGGTCGAGACCATCCGGGGAGGCCACATGCTGACGGGGAACCCGGACTACCTGGAGTGGGTCCGGCGGACGTTGGGCGGGCTCGCGGCGCACAGCACCCTAGGCGTGTGAGGGCTGACCAGGCACCGCCACGAGCCGCTACCCGCCCGCGAACGACGCCGACGATCACCGCAGACCAGCCTGGTGTACGCGCGTCGCAGCGCCCCCGTGTCGAGGCGGGCGCCGGTTCTCCTGCGCAGCAGCCGTGAGGTGAGGACGAGGCCGGCCAGGTAGGACAGGGCGTAGGCGCCGGCCATGCCGGTGACCGCCCAGCGAGCGGGCAGCAGCAGGTGGCAGACGGTGGCCAGGGCGACGTTCACCACCGCGATCCAGACCGCCAGGAAGAACGGGGTGCGGGTGTCCTCGATGGCGTAGAAGCCGCGCAGCAGCAGGTACTGCGCGAGAACGGGATCAGGCCGAGGCCGAAGGCCTGGAGCATGTGCCCGAGCGGCTGCGCGGAGGCCGCGTCGGCGGCGCCGTGCGCGAACAGCAGCGTGGAGATCCGCGGGCCCAGGGCCAGGAAGAGGAAGGCCGCGGGCACGATGACGAGACCGCTCACCCGCAGCCCCCGGGACAGGTCCGCGCGCAGGTCGGCGATCCGTCCCTCCGCCGCGGCCCGGCTCATGCGCGGCAGCAGCGCGGTCACCAGGGAGACGGTCACCACCGACTGCGGCAGCATTCAGATCGTCTGCGCGTACGTGTACGCCGTGTAGCCCACACCGGCGTCGGGCAGTGCCTGGTCGGCCGCGTTGGCGAAATTGGTGACGACCCGTCAGGGCGACGAGGTTGGTCAGCACGAACAGCAGGGTCCACTTGGCGGCGTGGACACCGGAGCCCAGACCCGAGCCGCGCCAGTCGAAGCGCGGGCGGAAGCGGAACCCGGCCGCGCGGGCGACGGGGACCAGGGCGAGGGCCTGCACCGCGATGCCGGCCGTCGTGCCGAGGCCCAGCAGGCGGACCTGGGCGTCGGTGATGTCCTCGACCCGCTCCGGCACGGTCATCAGGCCCAGGTAGGCGCCGAACATGCCCAGCAGGACGACTGTGCGAACGCGCGGTCAGTGAGGGCGGCCGGGTCCTGGGTGCCGTCGCTGTCGCTCCGGCGCTGCAGGACCGTGTCGAAGGCGGTGAGCGTCACCCCGGCGGCCAGCCGTGCGCGCAGATCGGGATCGGGGCCGGGCGGCAGGCGGTGGCTGAGTTCCACCGCGAGGTCGTCGCGCCACTGGGCCTGGCGCTCCAGGAAACGGGCGCGCAGGGCCGGGTGCGCAGGATCAACCGGACCACGCGCAGGGCGGGTTCGGCGTGGTCGGAGCGGCCGGCGCACTCGGCGACCGGCACCTGGACGGTGTGCCGCAGGGCGACCGAGGGGGGCTCGTCGGCGGGGCGGGCCGCCAACTCCGCACGCATCGCCTCGCCCATGCCGGACAGGAACTGGACGACGACGTCCTCCTTGGACGCGAAGTACCGGAAGAAACGTCCGCACCGGGTGCTGGAGGACGTCCACCCCCTGGCCGGGCCCCGCAGACGGGATCCGGTGTACCGGGTGCGCCGGATCCTGGTCCACTCCACCGCCGTCGCGGCGGGCCAGCGCCAGGCCCGCGAGAAGCGTCTGGCGCGCGCCCGGGAGGAGACGGACAAGCTCGCCGGTGCGGCGGGCGGCCGGCACTACAAGACCCGCGAGAAAATCGCGGCCCGGGCCGGGGTCGTCGCCGCCAAGCGCCGCGTCACCGCCTGTCTGCGCTGGAGCATCACCACCGACGAACACGGCACCCCTGCCCTGGCCTGGCACTTCGACCAGGACGCCCTGGACGCCGAAGCAGCCGTCGACGGCTGGTACGCATTGCTGACCAGCATCCCCGCCGAGCAGGCCGGGCCGGCCCAGGTCCTGATCCACTACAAAGGCCAGAGCGCGGTCGAGCGCCGCTACCACGACTTCAAGGGCCCCCTCGCGGTCGCACCGGTCTTCGTCCAGCACAACCGGCGCGTCGCCGCCCTGATCCAGGTCATCTGCCTTGCCCTGCTCGTCTTCTGCCTGATCGAGCGACAGGTCAGACGCGCGCTCGGCCCCGAGCAGACCATGACCGGTCTCTACCCCGACAACCGGCGGGTCCGCCCCACCGGCCGCGTGATCTTCTACCACCTTGGCGAATACACCCTGCGCATCGGCAGCGTCACCGACCCGCCCACCGTCCAGATCACCCGCGGCGTCCAACTCCACCTCCTCGACCTTCCTCGACACCGACATCACACGAACCCGCTGGCCACAGACCTAAAAAGGCGACCCGCGAAGTCCGGGTCTAGAAGAACCCAAGTTTCTTCGGGGAATAGCTACAAAGAAGGTTCTTCGTCTGCTGGTGGTACACGCAGGATGACTGCTTTGATCTGCGGAAACGATAGTGCTGTCGGTGGTGGCCGCCAATTTGGTCCGGGAATGGCCCGGACGGTGACCGACGGAACACCTCCCATCGCGCGGAGGTGGTGCACCGGTCCAGGTGCTGAGGGCGCCGACGGTGGCTGCCGCGCACGGCCGTGCCGTCGCCGACGACGTCCGGGAGCATCCTCTGCAGGTTTTGGGCCGTTTTTCTCACCCCCTGCTGTTGCGGCAGGGTCTGGTGAGGCTCCAGATTCAGCCGAGGAGAAGGAGGTCAGCAGTGCGTCAGCACCGGACGATACGGATCTCGCTGAGCCTGACGTTGTGACAGCCCTTCACTCTGCTCCTCTCCTGGCTGCTCCTTGAAGGCAGTCACGTCGGCCGCGCTCAGTCCGCAGCAGCCGATGAGGGCGGTGTCGAAGCGCAAGTGTGCCAGGGAGGCGAGGGGCTGGTGAGTACCCCGTAGCCGCACATCCGTGTGCTTCTGCGTTCGGTTGTGGCATGTCGTGCGACGTGGTCCTTTCTGGGATTTCGCTGGTCCGTGAGGAACCTATGGGCGCTGTGCGCGCGTGCTCTGGGATGTCGGCCGCGGCACGGCGGAGCGATGTTGTGCCGCACGCGGTGGCGGGTGGGTGGTGTCGTCTCATCCCTGATGGTTGGTTTCCTTGCCGTTTGGAGACGAAGCCGTATCGGAGGCGATGGTCTATTGAGATGATGGTCAAGGACTTGAAGGTGAAGGGCAGTTGCTGGGTGAGGAGCCGCGTGTGACCGGCATGATCAACGGGCGGTTTCATCTGCTGCCGCAGGCGGAGAAGCGCCAGGGCGGTATGTCCGAGGTGCGCAAGGCAGTGGATGTCCTGAGCCCGGAGGGCGCGTACGCGGCGGTGAAACTGCTCAAGCGGCGCGACGACGAGGAGAGCACGCGGATCTTCCTCGACCGCGAGACGGCCTCGTTGCGGGCGCTGACCCATCCGAACATCGTGCGGATGCTGGACTCGGGCTGGGACGAGGGGCTGGAGCAGTACTTCATCGTCCTGGAGTGGGTCGACAGGAGTCTGAAGGACGAGATGAGTGGGGCCGGCCGCTGGACTGGCCGGCCTACTTCGCCCGGATCGGCGGGCCGTTGGCATCTGCTCTCGCCTACGCTCACGAGCAGCGGGTGGAGCACCGGGACATCAAGCCCGGGAATGTCCTCCTGACCAGTGACGGCACGGTCAAACTCGCCGACTTCGGGATCGCCAAGGTCGTGGAGACGGCGGCGGCGCCCGCGACGGACCACACGGTCGCTGACTACGGTTCAAGTCTGTACAAGCCGTTGGAGAAGAGCAGCGTCGGCTGGGTCAGGGACGTCTACGCGTACGCCGTCCTGGCCATCCAGGTCCTGTCCAACAGCAAGGCCCGCGACTACCCCGGACTGCTGTCCGCGCTGGACGAGCTGGAGATGGACACCGATGTCCGCGCGATTCTGAAGTCCTGCATCGACCTCGAACCGCAGAAGAGGCCGGCCAACGCCATCGTGCTGGAGCACCAGCTGCTGGAGGCGGAGCGACGGTGCGGCAACCGTGACGCGCGGCAGCGCAACTCGGTGTGGCTGAAGATGACCAAGGCCGCCGCAGAGAAGCTCGTCACCGTGCCGGAGGGCGAGGAGCTGAGCCTCGACCAGGTCATGGCGCGCGCCAAGTCGGAGGTGATGTCCGATATCTCGGGCACGGTGCACGTCGATTACGGTTGGAACCCGGCCACGAAAGAGGTCGACGCCGAGACGGTGCGGGTCTTCGGCCGGAAGCTGTTCCTTCGCATGGTCGGCGACGACCACAACTCCGACCGGTGCGTCATCGTGTCCGCGGAAGAGCGGCCGGAGGAGTGGCTGGCGAAGCGCCGGGAGTCTGCGCTCAAGCTTGATCCGATTCTGAGCTGGACCTTCTACGATCCCGGCGAGGACCCGGCCAACCGCGGGCTGAACGTGCTGCTGGCGGGCCTCGACACGCATGTGGAGGCCCGCGAGGAGAAGGGGCGCGGGGACCGGCGGCAGAACCTCGGGGACCTCTTCGACGGCTGGCGGCACGTCCTGGACGCCCGCGAGGAGATCGCGGCGAACGGGCGGCAGCCTGTCGCCTACGACAGGACGGAGGGCACCTCGTACACGCGGCTCTTCCGCTTGGGCGCCACAGAAACGGTGGTAGAGATCGGCGACGAGTGGTCGGTCGTGGAATACCCCTACAGCCGGCCCATCGACCGGGGTGTTGTCACCGGTCGCACCGAGGACACCATCCAGCTCCGGATGACCCGTGCCAAGACGACGCTGCCGCGCCGCGGTTACCTGCTGCCCTTCCTCGGTCCCAGCCAGAGCGCCATCAACCGGCAGCGTGACGCGCTGTCCATGGTCGCCGCTCAGCAGAGCAGCAACCCCCATCTGGGTAAGATCATCGAGGATCCGCAGGGGATGCCGGTCCTGCCTCCGGTCGAGGTCACCTCCTGGGTCCGCGCCGACCTCGACCAGAGTAAACGGGATGTCGTCGTGCGCGCGCTGGGGACGCAGGACCTGGTGCTGGTCGAGGGCCCGCCCGGCACCGGCAAGACCACGGTGATCGCGGAGATCGTCGAGCAGACCCTCAGCCGCAAGCCGGACGCACGGATCCTCATCGTCAGCCAGAGCCACATCGCCATCGACAACGCACTGCGCCGACTGGAGGAGGCGGGTATCGACGGGTTGGTGCGCCTGGGCCGCCCCGACGATCCGCGCATCGATCCCGCCGCGCAAGCGCTGCTGCTGGACCGGCAGGTCAAGAGGTGGACGCAGAGCGTTCGGGCCCGGGCGGAGAGGCACCTGGAAGCGGTCGCAACCCGGCAGAACCTGGAGGCACGGCACCTGAAGGCGGCACTCCTGCTGGAGGAGGCGGCCGCCGTCGCTACCGACCTCGCGCACGTCGAGGCCCGGCTCGCGGAACTGACCGCTCAGCCTCTGCCCGACCGCACCACCTCCGCGCGGGAACTGGGAGAGGAAGCGGTCACCGTCGGTGCCCGCCGGGAGACACTCCTCGAACAGCGCGCGGTCCTGGTCGCCGAGATCCAGAGCGCCCTGGACGGTGACCTCACCCTGCGCGAGGCCATGACCGCGCGGGAGTGCCGGGACGCCGTCGAGGCCCTGTTTCCGGCAGCGGGCCCCGGACAGGACCTCATGCGGCTGCTGCGCCTGCAGGGCGAATGGCTCAAGCGGATCGGCAGCGACCCGCACCTGATCGCCAGTTTCCTGCGGACCCGGAACGTGGTGGGCGGCACGGCCCTGGGCTTCTTAGGGCATCCGGCAGCACGTGCCTTGGACTTCGAGCTGTGCATCTTCGACGAGGCGTCGAAAGCGACCGCGACCGAGGCGCTGGTCCCGCTGGCCCGCGCGAAGCGGTGGGTGCTGGTGGGGGACACCAGGCAGCTCCCGCCGATCGACGAGGACCTGCTGCGCAACGGCAAGGCCATGGAAGACCACCAGCTGACCCCGGAGATCGTGCAGACGACCCTGTTCCAGCACCTGGCGGACAATACACAGCCGCCGGTCAAGCACCTGCTGCGCGAGCAGTACAGGATGACACCCGCCATCGGCAACATGATCAGCAGCTGCTTCTACGACAACGAGCTGCTCTCTCCCAATCCGCACGAGCTGCCGGGGTACAGGGGCATCAACCGGCCTGTGCTCTGGATGGACACCAGCTTTCATCCGGGGCGGCGTGAGACGGAGCGGTCCGGCATCGAGACCAGCGTTTCCAACCGGCTTGAGGCGCAGATCGCGGAGAAACGTCTGGAGGTCATCGACTACGCGATCGGGAAGGGGGTGATCCAGCCGCCCGGCGGCAAGCCTCTGGAGGTTCTGGTCATCGCGCCCTACGGCCGTCAGGTCGAGACGCTCAAGAAGCAGCTGGCCAAGAAGAAGCTGAGGCACTTTACGCCCGAGGTGCTCTCTGTCGATGCCGTGCAGGGCCGCGAGTGCGACCTCGCGGTCTTCTGCGTGACCCGCAGCAACTCCGACGGCCGGTTCGGGTTCCTGGGGCAGCCCTACTGGCGGCGCATCAATGTCGCCCTCTCCCGCGCCCGGTTCGGGCTGATCATCGTCGGAGACGCGCCGGAGCCGGTGATCCCGATGAGCAGGACGGCGGTCGGCTTGCTCACGATGTCGCGCTCCCTCGCGGTACTGCTGATAGCTGCTGCTTACGTGCGGTCGCGTGGTCCGTAGACGGCGGCTGCCTGGCCGGTGTGGAGGGCCCAGTATCGGTCTCCGTAGCTGAAATGCCACCACTCCGTTGGATAGTTCACAAAACCGGCGGCTGACATGACGCGGCAGAGCGTGTCGCGATGGGCCCAGGCAGCGCCGCTGATCGAGTTCGCGTGGGTGTAGCAGGCGCCGTCGCTTTCCTCTGGGGAGGCGTTCATCCTCGTCCCCATGTCCACCTCCTGGCCGTCCGGGGCGGCGAGGGTCAGGTCGACGGCCGCGCCGGCGCTGTGCGGCGCGATCTCCGGTGGGGAGACGTAGCGGCTTGCGGCCTCGTGGACGCGGCTGTCGCTCCAGTCGGGGTTTCCGCGACGCAGCTTGGTCGCGTACTCCTCGAAGTACGCCCGCTGGAGCGCCGGAGGCCGGTACCCCTCGACGACGAGCAGGCGGAACTCAGTGGGAAGCAGTCGCTGGGCGTGTTCCAGGCGCTCGATGAGCCCGTGCCGCAGGTGCGCGAAGTGGCCGTCGGAGTCCTGCTTGAGTTGATCGACGAGGAACAGGCCGGACGCCCGTATGTCGATGAGTTCCTCGCCGCAGTCCTGAACGGGGATGGCGGCGACTCGAGGGTCGGACATCAGCACGATCTTCAACTACGTCTCCTTCGACGCTAAAAGAGGAGCGGCGCGACAGGTGTACGTCGGTGTCGGCGGTCAGGCCAGGCCGTCGCCAGGCATAGCCGCTGGTCCGGATGCGAAATGCGTGAAGTGCGCTGGCGAGTGGTCGATGGCCAGGTCGGGCCGCCATGCGGTGAGGATCTGGGCGCTGCACACGAACAGGCCGTCGGGGAGCTGATCGAGCGGGTGCCAAGCCCAGTCGCCGACGCTCTCGTCCGGCTGCGTGGTCGGCTGCCCCTGCCAGGCATGGACGAGCGCGCCGACGGTGACCCGCAGGACACTTCCGACGTGGTCGACGAGCGTGCCCAGGAGCTGGACGTCGCCGGTCCGAGCGACCAGACCGGTTTCCTCGCCGAGTTCTCGGATCACCGCGTCCACGAAGGATTCCCCGGCCTCCACGCTCCCACCGGGCAGTTCGAGGGTGCCGCGTCGGTGTCGGCCCAGCAGAATGCCCTGTTCGCTCAGCAGGATCGCTCCGACGCCGACGGCTGCGTGGGCTGCCGGCGCTCGGGTGCTGCGGGGCCGGCTGGAGACTCGCGCCGGCCGGTCGGGAAGGCGCCGGGCGCGGATGAGCTGCTGGATGACCGTGGCGCCCTCGTCGGGGTGAGGCAGCAGGTCGATGGCCTCGACGCGGAAGCCGTACTCGGTGAGCAGGTCCTCCCACAGCTGCGGTGACAGGACCCACATCTGCGTCGGCAGGGGCGGATCGTCGCGCAGCAGGATCATCTGCTCGCGCGGCACCACCTCCGTGGACGGGCCGCGGCCGTGCAAGTCGGTGTGGAGGAGCGACAGGATCAGAGGGGCACCGGGGCGCAGTCCGTCGCGCAGCGCGGGCAGAGAGCGGTGCGGATCAATGAACCCGAGCGTCCCGATCGCGTATGCGGCGTCGAACGGCGCGGTACCGGTCAGGTACTCGGCCACGTCTCCTTGGACGAACTCCACGTCCTCCACGTTCGTGTGGACGGAGACGGCGCGTTCGTGCTGGGTCGGGGACAGCTCGATTCCGGTGACGCGGGCTCCGTGCGCTTGGGCGAGATGGACGGCGTGGTGGCCAGCTCCCGAACCAATGTCCAGGACGCGGCGGCCGGTGACGTCACCGAGGACCTCTGCTCCCGGTCCGACCCCTTCCCAAGGCGTCCAGGTGAGCTGGTCGGGGACGGGCGGGGTGTAGGCGTGAGCCAGTTGTCGCTGGCCATACACATGCCAGGCCCGTGAGTTGGTGTCCTCGGCGGCCACGATTGCCTCCTGGGTGCGTGCGCTGGGGATCAGGTGTGCGTGGTGAGGTAGGCGGGGCCTTCGCCACGACGGGCCTGTTCGATGGCGTCGAGGCGGTCGAACGCGCGCGGCGCCATCAAGCGCTGCCAGGTGGCGAGGTCGTGCACGGCCCACATGTCGTGCTCGGCGGGATCGAGTCGGATGCGACCGAGCTGCTCTGCGGTGAGCCGGCCTCCGTCGAAGATGAGCCCTACCTTGTTCAGCGGCAGGCGGGGCCCGGCGTGCAGGAAGTGCGTCAGGAGAAGCCTCGGCGTATCCAGGCCCAGTTCGAGGCCGGTCTCTTCGACCGCTTCGCGGCGAGCGGTTTGCAGCGGGTCCTCTCCTTGGGCGTCCAGGTTGCCGCCCGGGAACTGCCAGAGGCGCGAGCCGTAGACCGAGCGCAGTTGAACCGGCCGGTCGTGTTCGTCGCGGATGTACAGGCAGCCGTACACCGTATGGTGGGGGACGGTGTGCGCGTACTGCGCGGGCGTCATCGGCATCGGTCGGCCTGGTCGTGCAGGGCGGTGGTCGAATGCGAAGGCGAGGACGCCGAGGCCCTCCATGGCTGGCGGGTAAATGCTGCGCAGGTTGGCGAGCAGTTCTCCGGGCGGCCCGTTCGGGTCGATGCGCGCAGGGTCCTCTGAACTGAGCAGATCCTCGAAGGAGGGGTACGGGGTGATCCGCTGCACGATGACGTCGAGCTCCCGGCCGGTGTCGCGGTCGTGGAAGACGACCGTGTCGCCGACGGCAACGGCGCGCTTCCGCGGGGTGGCCACCCTCACTTCGATCGTCTTGCGGCCTGCTTCCACTTGGCGGTAGTACCGCGGGAGGAGGTGCATGTGGTGCTCTTGCCGTTCCTCTCTGGCCGCCGGACTCGGGACGGCTGGGATCGCCTGTTGGGCGTCGTCAGGCACACATGCCTCCGATAGATGCGGTGTGGTTCGTTGCGTTCAGCGGCCCATGGAAGGTGAACGGGGGGTGCTCCGTGACGGAATCTTCAGGGTGGACCATTTCCCGCTCCCTGCTCCGTCGGCCCGTCACACCCGGCTGCTCTCGCGGGCCACAGAGGTGTCCGACCAGCTGGCGATGTAGCCCACTGCTTGTTTCGGCGAGCTGCCGCACTTCCTCGGGCGGGAGGTCCGGGTGCATGGAAGCGGGCATATTCACACCCAGCCCGTTTCGGAGTAGGAGCGGCCGGCCCGGATGCCCTCGATGGCGACCCCGGTATAGGGGACGAGGTCCTCGGGGAGGGCGGCCGGATCCCAGAACTTCCACTGGGTGCACTTGTCCGGCTCGCGTAGTTCCGGCTCGCCGCCCCAGGTCCGAGCGCGGAAGAACAGGCCCATGCGGGGCCGGCCCCCGGCCCGGTCGATGTGGTGGACGACGTGGACGAGTTCGGCGTCCTGTCGTTCGATGCGCAGACCGGCCTCCTCCCATGCCTCTCTGATCAGGCAGGTAATGGCGCTCTCCTGCTCGCAGTGGCCAGCCAGGACGTGCCAGGTGGAAGGCGCGAAGTTGGAGTTGGGGTGGCGCAGCCCGAGCAGTACCGTCCCGTCAGGCCGTTCCAGGTAGAGGTGAACGCCGATGATGTTGGGAACCGTGCCGTGCGGAGCGGCCGGGCGGCGCCCCTCGTGCGATGCGGGCCCGCTCTGCGACGCGGTGCGGGATGCGCCGGCCGGGCGGCTGGCGGCGTGGCGCCGCACGAGGGCGCTGGTGGTGTCTGCGATGCGGAGGCGGTGGAGGTCGTCGGGAGCGAACCAGGCCAGCATCACCCCTTCCGTCAGGTGGAGTTCGCGGGGGTCACCGTTCCAGCGGCCGGCGTAGATGGCGATGGGTACGGTCACGCCGGCGTCGTCGGTTGCTTCCTCGATGCCGAACGGGGTCAGGTCGGCGATGTGGAGGCCGGCTTCCTCGGCCAGTTCGCGCCGCACAGTGTGCTCCAGGGTGGCGTCCTGGGGCTCTCGGCCGCCACCCAGCAGTGACCACATCCCCGGCTCCCAGATCCGGCCGGGGAAGTAGTCGCGCAGGTGGAGCAGGTACTCGCCACGGTCGCTGTAGATCAGGGCCGAGGCGTTGGCGGTCGCCGGTCCGGTTCCGGGCGGGAGCTTGAGCAGCTTCTGGCGCACGGAGGGGGAGGCCACCCTGTCCGCGGGACGCCATTCGATGCCACCGACCTCTTCTTCCTGCAGCACCAGCGGCACCTCTACCGCGGTCTGCAGGCGGAAGAGGAACCGGAGGTCGAAGTGCCGGTGGCCGGGTTCCCCCTTGCCCGGGTGGGCGTCGATGTCGTGTATGTCGATGTCGAACGGGACAGTCTCGTAGCCGGGCCACGGTGCCACGGCCTGGGGCGGGATCCCGGTCTCCTCGTGCAGCTCCCGAAGAGCCGCCCCTGCCAGGGACTCCTCCTCGTGCTCGGTGTGTCCGCCGGGAGCGAGGACTTTGCCGCTCGCCAGGTGCAGCACCTGCAGGACGCGGCCGAGCGGATCGATGACGATCGCGCCGCAGGTGACGTGTCCGGTGAAGGTGGAGCGGCTGGCGATATCGGTGGGACGGTCGAGGGCGCCCAGGAGGTCGGCAAGCTGCGCGCGCTCGTGAGGGTGGCGAGCGAGGTAGGTCTCGACGGTGGTGCGGATGTGGTCGGGTGACAGCGGCATTCGGCTACCTCAGAGGAGCGTTAAGCGGGACAGATGGAGGCGGGGTAGTCGTTCGTGTCAGCTCAGCCGCATCCCCTCAGCAGGGATCTCCTCGATGGCGGCGGGCCGAGCGGCAGGCAGACCCCACCGCTCCCGGGCCGTCTCAGTGGCAAACCGGGCTTGCCGCGCTCCGGGCGGCCCCCATCCCAACAGGGCGGCTGCTTGGGCGGGGGAGGCGAGCAGGCGTGCGAAGGGGTGGCCGGTGGCAGGGTCGACGGCCGCCGGCCCGACGGCGGTGACCCGGGCGGCCAAGCGGAGCCGGGCGTTGGGCCCCACCCCGCCGTAGACCTCACCGGTTTCGTCCAGCACCCAGCCCAGTCGCACCGGGTCGGTCAGAGCGAGCTGCGCTTCCTCGGCGGCTTCCCGGTGGAGGGTGTCCTCGGGAGTCGCGTCGGTCTTCTCCACCGTGCCGCCGGGCAGCATCGGCAGCGCGCCTCGCGGGCCGGGGTCGGCCAAGAGGACGACCCGGCCGTCGGGGACGAAGCACCACGCCCAGGCTTGCTGCACGGGGAGCCGTTCGGGGACGGGGTCGCGGTTGAAGGGGCTCTCCCACAGAGGCCGGTAGCGAACGTGCACGTCATGGCGGTCCAGCACCGGGACGTCGAGGATGTGCCGGCCATCCGCGAGGTGAGCGGTCGCTGTGTTCCCGAGCCGTGCACGGTAGGCGGCGAGCATGATCTGCCCGTCCACGGGGCGCAGCCGCTGCACCGCGTCCCGGGTCTCCAGGAAGGCGTACTCGGACAGCTCCTCGCGCGGGAGGCGGATGGCCTCCGCCTGGTCTGGAGTGAGCGTTCCGCCATCGAAAACGAACCGGATCTCTCCGGGGAAAGGCGTGCTGTGCTGGCTGTCCGGGTGGTGCGGGGAGAGGGAGTGGACGGCGAGCACGCCCGACAGGGGCAGGCTCGTCAGGCCCAGTTCCTCGGTGATCTCGCGCCGGCAGGCGACGTGCGGGTGTTCGCCGGGTTCGACGACTCCTCCGGGCAGCAGCCACCGGTCGTCCTCGCGGTAGGTGGGGTGAACGAGCAGGACGCGGCCGACTTGGTCAGTGACGAGCGCGGCGGCGCCGACCCACACCGTGTGCCGGGGGACGGCGTGCTGCCCTGCGGACAGGGCGGCACGCGGTGCGACGTCATCCGAACGTGAGACGGGAGTGGTCACTTGGCGGTGCCTTCCTTATCGGTGGGGCGGGCATGGCTTCGGCACGGGTCGGGAGCGGTGATCAGGAGGTACCGCCGTTCATCCGGCGCTGCAGCTCCCTCGGACGGTGAGCAGTGCAGCGGGGCCGGGAACGATCGGCCAGTCCACGGTGATGCGGGTGTGCTTCTTGGCGAATACGTGCATTTCGTGGTCTCTGGTCGGCGGGGCGCAACTGGCGGCCGGTCGGGCGGTGATGCGGGGGCAGAGGGCGCCGCGGTGGTTGTGCTGCCAGTGCCGGACCTGCTCGGCCATCTCCTGTGCAGCAAGGTGTCCTCGGGTGCCGTGGCCATGGACAACGAACTCGTACAGGCCCTTGCCATCGTCTCCGTCGCCGATGCGCTCGGTGGCCAGTCGCGCGAGGGAGTTGCCGCGGACGATCGCGGCGCCGGGCCAGTGCTTGGGCGGCGGGTTCAGGCCCCCGTTGTCGCCGTCGGAGTCGGCCGAGAGGCGGCAAAAGCCCGGCAGGGCGCCGGCGAGGTAGAGGGTGAGGGCGTCGAAGGGTTCCTGGCCGCCTACGGTGACGTGGGTGTGCGTCACGGTCGGCTCGCAGGTGAGGGCTGGGGCGAGTTCGTCGACGGGCAACGGGGTGCCGTCTTCCCAGGACAGGTGGACGCCGGTGCCTGGGACGGTGCGGCGATTCCTGTGCCAGGCGCCGTCGCCCTGCATGGCGACAAAGCCGCAGACGATGAGCGGCTCGTCGCTGTGCAAGGCCCCGTCGCGCTTGGTGAAGCTGATGGCCCAGCGGTACCCGTGCAGACGCACCGGTGCGACGAGACGGCCGCCCTCGGCCAGGGCGTCGATCCAGGGCAGATCCCAGGTGTCGACGGTGACCACGATGGCGTCGAATCCGCCGTCCGGCACCACCTCGGCAGGCAGGTGCTCGGCGTCCGCGGTGACCACGCGGATGCGGCCGTATCCGGTCTGGGTCAGGAAGCGGGTGGCCCGGTCGGTGACGGCTGGGTCGATGTCGAGGGTGGTGACGTGGCCGGTCGGGCCGGCGAGTTCGGCGATGAGAGCAGCGTTGTAGCCGCCGGAGCCGATCTCCAAAGCGTGGTGGCCGGGCTGGATGCGGGCGGCTTCGAGCATGTCGGCCTGCAGCCAGGGCGCGGAGATGGAGCTGATGACGGTGCCGTCGTCGCTGTGGCGGGTGGCGATGATCTCGTTGGCGTACGCAGCATGGAGGGGCCTTTCGGGGGCGAAGGCGTGCCGGGGCACGGTGCGCAGGGCGCGGTCGACCGCGGGGGTGCGGATGTGCCCGGCGGCGGCGAGTTCGTCGGCCAGTTGGTGGCGCAGAGCGGTGGCTTCGTCGAGGTCCGTGGTGGGGCGTGTGGTCACGGCGCGCCTTTCGGTCGTGCGGGTCATACCTGGTCCGAGACGGTGGGCGTTGCAGGGTTCGGGATGGTCGCGGTCGGGGCGTACTGGGCGGCCTGGGCGTCGAACATGGCGGCGTACCGACCGCGGGCGGCGATGAGTTCGTCGTGGGTGCCGTGTTCGGCGAGGTGTCCGTTGTTGAGGACGTAGATGTGGTCGGCGTGGCGGACGCCGGACATGCGGTGGGTGACCAGGACGACGGCTCGGTTCGGTGCGGCGAGGCGGCGGATGCGGTCGAAGGCTTCGATTTCGGCTTCGGGGTCGAGGGCGGAGGTCGGTTCGTCGACGATGAGGACGCCGTCTGCCTGTGATGTTGAACTGCGCCAGTGCGTGCGGGCCAGACCGACTTTCTGCCATTCGCCGCCGGACAGTTCGATGGCGCCGCGGAACATGCGGGCCAGCAGACTGCGCAGGCCGTCGGGGAGTTTGGCGATGACGGGGCCGGCAACGGCGTAGTCGACCGAGGGCTTGAGGTCCTGGTCTGTAGCGGGGTGGTCGGGGCGGCCGAGGCGGATGTTCATCGCGGCGGTCACGGGCCAGCGCTGGAAGTCCTGGGTGAGCAGGGAGACGCGCTCGAAGACCTGGGAGCGGTCGAGACCGGTGAGGTCCGCGTCGCCCCAGCGCAGGGTGCCGGCCTCGGGAAGCAGCATGCCCGAGAGGATCTTCATCAGGGTGCTCTTGCCGGAGCCGTTCTCACCCACCACGGCGGTGACCGATCCCATAGGCAGGGTCAGTGACACGTTGTCCAGGGCGGCGGTGTCCCGGTCGGGGTAGCGGTAGGTGACCTGGTCCAGAACGATTTCCCTGACGCGTTCCGGTACGGGCGCACCGTCGGTGGGCAGCGTCCGCTGGGCGGCCTGGGTGAGGAAGCGGCCGTGGTCGCGGACGTAGAGGCTCTCCTCGTGGAGCTGGTTGATGTTCATGACCAGCGCGCCCAGGCTCGCCGAGCCGGTGCGTACCGCGATGACGGCGGTCCCGGCGACGGCGAGGCTCATGTGCCCGGCCATGATCAGCCAGAACATGGCCCCGTAGGTCGCCGCCATCGCCAGACCGGACAGCGCGGAGGCGACCCACTCGGTGAGGGCTTTGTTGGAGGCGAGGCGTTCCTGTTCGGCCTCGGCGCTCTCGGCCATCTGCTCGTAGCGGCTCAGGAGGAAGTCGCCGACGGCGTGGAGGCGCACTTCCTGGGCGGCGGTGCGTTCGGTGAGCAGGTTGCCGATCAGGCGGCTGGCCCGCACGTGCTCGATCCAGCTCATCACCGACACGTATCGTTCCTGGGCCACGCGCATGGCGCCCCAGCCGCGAGGGGCGGCGATGAGGATCAGCATGGGCAGCAGCACGGGGTGGAGTACGGCGAGGACGCCGGCGGTGGTGATCAGCGAGATGAGGCCGTTCAGCGCGGCTACGCAGGCGCTGATCATGCGGCGGGCCGAACCCGGGCCATGCTGGGCGATGTCCACGAGCCGCCGGAAATCGGGATCGTCGATGGCCTCCAGTTCGACGCTGGCTGCGGCGGCCAGGTACTGCGTGGTCGCGATCCGCTCGACCTTCGGCTCCAGCCGCCCTGCGCGGGAGGTGGACCAGGCGGACAGGGCGGAGTTGATGACGCCGATAGCGGCAGCGGCCAACAGGCCGGGTAACAGGGCGTGCAGCCGCTCGGCAGCGCTGCCGTTGCCGGCGAGCAGAGCGTGCATGACGGCGTTGACGGCGAGCAGGCCGGCGGCTGCGGCGATGCCTTGGCCGATCTCGCTGACCCCGACCGAGAGCAGAGCACGCCGGTCGGCCTGCCACGCCATGCGCAGCGTTGCGCCGACGAGTGTGGGCATGGAGCGCAGCGCGGACATCATGGTCAGGTCCAAGGTCGCGTGCTCGTGCTGGGACCAGCCCATGTCGTAGCGCAGGGGGCCTCCGAACAGCTCGTGTTCGGCGTCGGAGACCTGCGGATCGGCCATCGTGACCGGGCCGAAGAATCTCTTCACCGAGCGCCTCCCGCAGGCCAGTTGATGGCCCGGTAGGACGGGCCGTGGGTGAGCATGTGGAAGATGGTGGCGGTGTAGGGGTGACAGTCCGGCGACGGTCGTTCCATCGGCACCCAGAAGAGCCCTTCGTGCTTGTGTGGCTCGGCGTTGTACGGCTCACCCGTCCACGACTGCGCCACGAACACGGCGGTGATCCGGTCCAGGCCACCGTCGGTGTCGTGGTGGTGGATCAGCCCGCAGAACTCCTGCTGCTCAGCAGTGATAAGGACCCCCACCTCCTCCATGGCCTCGCGTCGCGCAGCATGGTCGAGTGGTTCACCGACTTCCAGGTGACCGCCCACGACAGTGAGCTGTCCCGGTGCGAGGGCGGCGTCCAGTGCGCGGCGTACGCACAGGGCGGCGCCGTTCGTACGGAGCAGGACCTGTGCCACGTCGGCGATCAGCTGGTGAGGCGAGTCGCTCACGGGCGGCCCTCCTGTACCAGGCGTTCTACGGTGTGCCGACCATTCCGGGCCGACCTGCAGGTCGACGATGACGGAGTCCGGCACCTCGCGCTGCTCGGCCTCATCGCAGAGGCCCCGACCCAAGGACCACCCCTGTCAAATGCCGCTCTCCGATCCGTCCGATTTAACGCCCCCATCTGCTCGGCACTTGGCGCCCTAAGCGTATGGAACACATCGGAGCGAGGGCATTGCGCCGCTCCTCCGCGACGCTGTGCCTCTGCGTCTGTGCGACCGCGTTGGCCGCCGAGGACTTGCTGCATCGTATGGGATCGAGTGATCCTCGCGCGCATGGCGACGCACCTGGAGCCCCACCCAAGCACATGATCCGAGCTGTCGCTGCTCCCGAGCGTGTCGTTGCACGCGATCTGGATCGGCTAATTGACAAGGGACTCGGGGTGTCCGTGACGGACGGCGCGGCCTCGTTCTCCGATCGCGCCAGCTGGCCCCTGCGTTTCGTCCGTTAGCAATCGTCCGTGAGTTCCGCTGCGGGGGCGCAACATAGACCACGATCGCCGGTTGGCCAAACCGGCGATCGTGACGACCATTGAGGTGTTCTCAGCGGCTGTGCTTGGCGGTGGAGCCGTTCGGACACCATGGCCCTTCATGTCGGCGCCCAGTAGTCCCCGTAACTGACAGCGTTTACCAATCAGCTGTGGCGGAGTGGGTGCAAGTCGAGCACTGCCGCTTGGGGCCCGACATATCTGGAACATCCGAGGAAACATCAATGGCTCGTCCACCTGCGCTCAAGCTCGCCGAGGTCCTAGCGGAAATCAGGATGAGCCCATCGGCTTTCTACCGCCTGCGCGCTCGCGGTCAGGCACCCCGAATGATCAAGCTGCCCAATGGTGAACTGCGCTGCCGCCGCGCCGATCTGGATGCGTGGTGGGATGCGTGTGAAAGGGATACGCCTGGATGGCGATGAGTTATAACGTCCGCTTTTGGGAGATACGTGAGCGCCCCGACCGGCGCAAGCCTTTCCAGATTCGGTGGACGGTTAACGGGCGAGAGAAGTCTGAGTCCTTCATCGCGTTCGCGCTTGCTGACAGCCGGCGTGCGAAGCTGATGACAGCTGCGCGCGAGGGTGAGCCGTTTGATCGAGCACACAGGTCTGCCGGCATCCGAGTTGCGGGCCATCAAGCAGCGCACTACGTGGTACGACCTGGTGCACGAAGACATCGAGCAAAGATGGGAGCGCACGCCAGGGAACACCCGCCGCACCCTGGCTGATGCCTTCGCTACGGTCACGCCCGCCCTGGTACGCCCCGGCGCAGCGTATTCCGATCCGCAGGTACTGCGGCGTGCCCTGTACTCGTGGGATTCAACAAGAAAGCCTGGGAGTGCGAGCCCACCGAGGAGTGGCTCCACGCGCTGGACTGGATGAAGCGCAACTCGCTGCCGGTCAGCGCCCTCGCGGAAGCCGACGTTCTGAGGCGGGCCCTCGATGCGATGTGCCGCAAGCTGGACGGCAAGGCGGCTGCGGCTAAAACAGCCCGACGCAAGAGGGCTGCGTTCAACGAAGCTCTCAACACTGCGGTGGAAAAGGGGTACTTCGCAGAGAACCCCCTCAAGGGGCTCCGGTGGCAAGCGCCAGCAGTCAATGAGGAGGTGGATCCGGCCGCCGTTCCCAATCCGGCCCAGGTGCTTCGGCTGCTCGAGGCCGTTGCTCGCCAGCGGGGGCGGGGTCCTCATCTTGAAGCATTCTTCGGTTGCATGTACTTCGCGGCTATGCGGCCAGCTGAGGTCATCCACCTTCGGATCGATCAATGCCACTTGCCAAAGACGGGATGGGGGATGCTGAACCTCTCGGGCGGAGTCGTCACGTCTGGCAAGGAGTGGACCGACGACGGTGACGTGCACGAGGTGCACTCGCTCAAGCGTCGCGCGGCAAGCGCGACGCGGCCTGTTCCCATCCCGCCGCAGTTCGTACGCATGCTGCGTGCCCATGTGAATCGGTTCGACGTGGCACCTGACGGTCGACTTTTCCGGAACCAGGCCGGCAACTACGTGGACGCTGCCGCCTACGGCATCACATGGGCGCGGGCCCGGGAATACGCCCTGACCCGTACTGAGCGCACTTCTCGCCTGGCCAAGCGGCCTTACGATCTCCGTCACGCCGGGATCTCGTTCTGGCTCTACTCCGGAGTGGACCCGGCCGAGTGCGCCCGCCGCGCCGGCCAGAGCATCGAGGTTCTCTTTCGCCACTACGCCAAGTTCCTTGACGGCCTTCGAGAGCAGGCGAACCGTCTCATCGAGCAGTCCATGAACGAGTGGCAGCGCGTCAGTCAAGGTGACGTACCCGAGGGCTGAACCGGGGGTTTGGTCCGTGACTGGTCCGGAAGCACTGGTCAGGAGGGGTGCAGTCGTGGGAGGAATTGGGAGTTAGCGCGCAAGCCGGGGCCGGTCGACAGCGGTTTGCGCGAAGGGCGCCTGACGGGTGAAAACCCAGGTCAGGCGCCTTTTCGCAGGTGCCTAGAAGAAGCCCAGCTTCTTCGGCGAGTACGACACCAGAAGATTCTTCGTCTGCTGGTAGTGGTCCAGCATCATCTTGTGGGTCTCGCGCCCGATTCCCGACTGCTTGTAGCCGCCGAAGGCGGAGTGCGCGGGGTAGGCGTGGTAGCAGTTGGTCCAGACGCGGCCCGCCTGGATGGCGCGGCCCGCACGGTAGGCGGTGCCGGTGTCCCGGGTCCACACGCCCGCGCCCAGGCCGTACAGCGTGTCGTTGGCGATCTTGATGGCGTCGTCGAAGTCGTCGAAGGACGTCACCGAGACCACCGGGCCGAAGATCTCCTCCTGGAAGATCCGCATCCGGTTGTCGCCCTCGAAGATGGTCGGCTGGACGTAGTAGCCGCCCTTCAACTCGCCGTCGTGCTCGATGCGTTCGCCGCCGGTCAGGACGCGCGCGCCCTCCTGACGGCCGATGTCCAGGTAGGAGAGGATCTTCTCCAGCTGGTCGTTGGATGCCTGGGCGCCGATCATGGTGTCGGTGTCGAGGGGGTGTCCCGTCGTGATGAGCTTGGTACGGGCGACCGCCGCCTCGACGAACTCCGTGTAGTGACCGCGCTGGATCAGCGCCCGGGACGGGCAGGTGCACACCTCGCCCTGGTTGAGCGCGAACATCGTGAAGCCCTCGAGCGCCTTGTCGCGGAAGTCGTCGTCCGCCGCCGAGACGTCGTCGAAGAAGATGTTCGGTGACTTCCCGCCGAGCTCCAGCGTGACCGGCTTGATGTTCTCGGCGGCGTACTGCATGATCAGCCGCCCCGTCGTCGTCTCGCCCGTGAACGCCACCTTCGCCACCCGCGGGCTGGAGGCGAGCGGCTTGCCCGCCTCCACACCGAAGCCGTTGACGATGTTCAGCACCCCGGGCGGGAGCAGGTCGGAGACCAGGCTCATCCAGTAGTGGATGGAGGCCGGGGTCTGTTCGGCGGGCTTGAGCACCACCGCGTTGCCCGCGGCGAGCGCGGGTGCCAGCTTCCAGGCCGCCATGAGGATCGGGAAGTTCCAGGGGATGATCTGCGCGACCACCCCGAGCGGCTCGTGGAAGTGGTATGCCACCGTGTCGTGGTCGATCTCGCCGAGCGAGCCCTCCTGCGCCCTGATCGCGCCCGCGAAGTAGCGGAAGTGGTCGATGGCCAGCGGGATGTCGGCCGCCAGCGTCTCGCGGACCGGCTTGCCGTTCTCCCAGCTCTCGGCGACCGCCAGGGACTCGAGGTTGGCCTCCATGCGGTCGGCGATCTTCAGCAGGATGTCGGAGCGTTCGGTCACGGACGTGCGGCCCCAGCCCGGGGCGGCCGCGTGCGCCGCGTCCAGCGCCCGCTCGACGTCCTCCGCCGTCCCGCGCGCCACCTCCGTGAACGGCTGCCCGTTCACCGGCGAGGGGTCCTCGAAGTACTGTCCGCGGGCCGGCGGCACGTACTCGCCGCCGATGAAGTGGTCGTAGCGCGCCTGGTAGGAGACGATCGCGCCCTCGGTGCCGGGCGCCGCGTAACGGGTCATCCTGGTCTGCCTCCCTCAGCAGCGCTGCCCGCCGTTGGGCAGCTCTCGGCGCGAGGCTAGACACGCCGACGTTGCAAGGACGTTGCGGCGCGGACCACCGATGGGCGGTGCCGGGCTCGGAACCGTCAGCGGTGTGCCGGACGGGACCAGCCGGGCGGGGCCGCCAGCTCCGCCTCGAGCGCGGCGAGCCGGGCCCGGGCAGTCGCGGTCGGCCGCACGGCGACGAGGGCCCGCCACACGTCCAGGTCGTCCTCGCCCCACGGCGCGTGCGCCCAGTCGGCCAGCAGGTCGGGGTCGCGACGGGTGATCAGCGCGCTCCGCATTCCGTCGGCGAGCCGCTGCCGCAGCCGCACCACCGCGGGAGCCTGCGAGCCGGGCAGCAGCGGACCGGAGTACGCCGCGGCGGCCGCCGCGACCGCTCCTGTCTCCAGCCGGTGCTGGACGGCCGCCACGTCCGAGCCGACCGGAACGGTCAGCCGGTAGGGGCGCGAGGCGAGCAGACCCGGACCGAGCATCCTGCGCAGCCGGGCCAGTTCGGCCCGCAGCGTCACCGGCGTCACCGACCCGTCCTCGTACAGCGCGCACAGCAGCTCGTCCCCGGTCAGACCCTCCGGGTGACCGGCCAGCAGCACTGTGATCTCGCTGTGCCGACGGCTCAGCCGGAGACCGCGACCGCTGACCACCAGGCGGGCCTCGTCCCGGCCGAGCGCGGTCAGCTCGGCCGTGTCGGGGTCAGGCCGCCGCGGGGCGAGCAGCGCCAGCTCGGACTCGGCGGCCCGCGCCACCGCCCGCACGAAACCGAGGCTGTGCGGATGGGCGAGCCCGTCCCCACCGGTGATGTCCACCGCGCCGAGCACTTGTCCCGTGCGCGGATCGTGCACCGGGGCCGCGGCGCACGTCCATGGCTGGACGCGCCGGATGAAGTGCTCGGCCGCGAACGCCTGCACCGGGCGGTCCAGGGCGACCGCCGTGCCCGGCGCGTTCGTCCCGACGGCGGACTCCGACCAGCGCGCGCCCGGCACGAAGTTCATCCGGTCCGCCTTGCGCCGCGTCCCCGGATGCCCCTCCACCCACAGCAGCCTGCCGTGCGCGTCGCACACCGCGAGCAGATGCTCCCCGTCGGCGGCGAACGTGCCCAGCAGCTCCCGGAACAGTGGCATCAACGGCGCCAGCGGATGCTCCGCCCGGTAGGTGCCGAGATCACTGTCGGCGAGTTCCACGCTCGCGGTGAAGTCCGGCCCGACACCGGCCCGTGCGGAACGCCGCCACGAGTCGGCCACCACCGGACGCACCGGGCGCGGCACCGTGCCCACCGCGGTGAACGTCTCGTGCGCCCGGCGCAGGGCCCGAACACGCTCGGCAGGGTCGGCTCCCGGCTCCAGGGCCACCCACGGATCGGTCAATGCGGCCTCCCCGGACGGCGATGCGGCTGCGGACATCGTCACTCCCGGTGGGCGCCCGGACAACCTCTGCGCCCGGGCTCGCCGTCAGGCGAAGTTCACCAGTCTGATGTAACGCACCCAGTCCCAGTTGAGCCCGGGATCGGTATGGTCCGTGCCCGGTACTTCATAGTGCCCGATGATGTGGGCGCGGTCCTTGGGGATGCGGTACTTGTCGCAGATCGCCGCGGTGAGCCTGGCCGACTGCTCGTACATCGCGTTGGTGAAGTAGGCGGGCTTGTCCACCCAGCCCTCGTGCTCGATGCCGATGCTGCGGGTGTTGTAGACCCAGTTCCCGGCGTGCCAGGCGACGTCCGACTCGCGGACGCACTGGGCGACGTGTCCGTCGGCGGACCGGACGACATAGTGTGCGGACACCTCCTTCTTCGGGTTCTGGAAGATCGCCAGGGTGCTGGCGTACGTCTCCTGGGTGACGTGGATGACCACCCGGTCCACCGAGTAGCTCGTGGGCCGGCTGGACGCCGTGTAGTTGGAGCTGCTCGCCGACTGCCACTCGGCCTCCGGGTAGTCGACTGCCTGGGGTCGCGCGCCGGCCCGCGTGGCGGGAAGTAAGGCATAGGGGACGGCGGCCAGGGCGGCACCCTTGAGCAGGTGTCGTCGGCTGGGAAGAGTTCGTGCCCGGTCCATGGGCGGTGGCCTTTCTGTGGGGGAGTGGTTGTGCGAGTGTGCGTGGGAAGGTGGGCGGGAGGCCGGTGGGTGGGGAGGCCGTGTGGTCCGCGGTGAGTCTCGCTCACCGACGGCCGCTTCTTGTGGAGCTTGGCCACCCACGCGGAGTCGGTGTCACACGGATCGGCCAACGGGGACTCGTCGGTCCGGGTGGCCGACTGGCCGGCGTCCGGCTTGCCGAACCGCGGTCGCGTGCTGGTCACTTCACCAGGAAACGAGCCGGGGTATCCGAGATGCGTCCACCGGCCGGCGCGCCGAGCCGGTGGACAGGACGTGCGTGTCCGGGACAGCTGGTGTTTCCCCCGTCATGTGAACCCTTTCGTCCACCAGAGATCCGGCGTCGACCCGACTCGACGGCGGCAACTCGCGTGAATCACGGTAGGGCGCTCGCGGGTTGGGCAGAAGAGGCCGGCGAGGTTCGGTGGACTCCCGGGGAATTGTGGAAAACTCCGCCACTCGATCGGGTGAAGTGGGCCTGAGGTCAGGCGCGTTCGGCCACAGCCGCAGGGTCGTCGAGGACGGCCCGCACCACCGCGTGCGCGGCACCCAGCAGCGGCCCCTCGGGGCCCAGCCGGGACACCGACACCGGACAGGCGGGCCCAGCGGTCCGGCTCGCCAACTCGGCCTCCAGGGAGGGCAGGAGCCAGGGTGCGAGTGCGGCCAGGGCGCCGCCCAGCACGACGCTCCGGGGGTCGAGCAGATTGACGGCCCCGGTCAGCGCGACGCCCAGCGCCCTGCCAGCGTCGCGCAGGGCCCGCCGCACGTCCTCGTCGCCCGCGGCGGCGCGGGTGGCCAACAGCCCGACCCGGCCTTCGCCCGGCTCCAGACCGGCCGCCCGCGCCACGGCTTCCTCCCCCGCGTACTGCTCCAGGCAGCCACGCCCGCCACACGGGCACGCGGGCCCTTCCGGCTCGACCGGCACATGCCCCAGCTCGCCCGCGAAACCGCGTGTTCCGCGCAGCAGCCGCCCGTCGACCACCACGGCGGCACCGATGCCGATCTCCGCCGACACGTGCAGGAAGTCACGTGGCGTGTCCTCGCCGAGCCAGAGTTCCGCGAGCCCGCCGAAGTTGGCCTCGTTGTCCACCGTCAGGGGCAGGCCGGGTTGCAGCAGGGCGCCGAGGTCGGTGTCGTTCCAGTCGAGGTTGGGAGCTCGTACGACCGTTCGGCCGTCCCGTGCGATCAGGCCGGGCACCGCGACCGCGAGCCCCGCGGGCCACAGGTCCTGCCGCTCGGCCTCGGCGACGACCTGGCGTATCAGCGCGGTGAGTTCGCTCGTCACCGGTTCGGGGGAGCGGCCCCGGTTCGTTCCGTGGCGTACCGCCCGTGCCCGCACCTGGCCGCGCAGGTCGACCACGCAGGCCGCCAGATGGTCGACCCCGACCTCCGCGCCGACCCCCGCGGGGCCGTGCCCGCTGACGGCCAGGGCCGAACCGGGGCGGCCCACCCGGCCGGGCCGCTCGGGTCCCAGCTCCTCCAGCAGTCCGGTCCGGACGAGTTCGTCGACCAGGGTCGACACCGAGGCACGGGTCAGTCCGATGCGTGAGGCGACCGCCGCCCGCGACAGCGGCCCCTCGGCGCGGACGGTGTGCATGACCCGGGCGAGGTTGCGGCGGCGCATGCCCTGCTGGGTGTCGGGCAGCGCGCGCCCCGGACCGGCCGGGTAGGCCTCGTGCAGCGGTGCGGTCATGCCTCCGTCGTCCTCGGTCGGTGTCCGCCGGCGATCTGCGCCGAACGGTGCGGTGCGAACGAACGGCCGTCCGCAGGTGTCCGTCAGGGGGTCCGCGTCCCGCGCTCCAGCAACGGTGCCGCATCGGAGAGTACCCCGGAGATCCTGTTCAAGGTCGTCTCGTCGCGCTCCACCGCCTCCAGCACCGGGCCGTCGGCCGTCCGCCAGCGGCGGGCGACCGCGGCCGGGTCCTCGCCGGTGAGCAGCCCCGCGGCCTGGGCGGCGGCGCCCAGCGCGACCAGCTCTCGGGCCTCGGGGATCTGCACCGGCCGCCCGGACAGGCGCCGTACGGTCTGCTGCCAGGCCGTGCCCCGGGCACCGCCGCCGATCAGCAGCAGCGGGGTGGTGCGGTCGGCGTCCTGGTCGAGCACCAGGTCCAGCGCGCCGAGCAGGGCGTGCACGGCGCCGTCGTAGGCGGCCTGCAGCAGTTGTCCGGCCGTGGTGTCGTGGCGCAGCCCGTGCAGCAGTCCGGAGGCGTTCGGCAGGTTCGGGGTCCGTTCGCCGTCCAGGTAGGGGAGCAGGGTGACGGACGTGCCGGGCTCCACGGCCTCGCGGTCCAGGCCCAGGAGGGCGGCGACGCGGTCGACGGCGAGCGTGCAGTTGAGGGTGCAGGCCAGCGGCAGCCAGGCACCGCGCGCGTCGGCGAAACCCGCCACCGTTCCCGACGGGTCGGCGGACCGGTGGCGGGACACCGCGTACACCGTGCCGGAGGTGCCTAGGCTCAGCACCGGTGTTCCGGGCCGCAGCCCGAGGCCCAGCGCGGCGGCGGCGTTGTCACCGGTGCCGGGCGCCACCAGCGTGCCCTTGGAGAACGGCAGGTCGCGGCTGTCGCGCACGGTCCCCGCGACCTCGCCCGGGCGCACCACCCGGGGGAGCAGCGCCGGATCGAGTCCCACATGGGCGAGGATCTCCTCGTCGTACGCCTCGGTCGTGGACGCCCACCAGCCCGTACCCGAGGCGTCTCCCCGGTCGGTCGTGCCCTCGCCGGTCAGATGCTGGGTGAGGTAGTCGTGCGGGAGGCGCACCGCCGCCGTCGACCGCGCGGCCTCCGGTTCGTGCTCGGCCAGCCAGGCCCACTTCGTGACCGTGAAGGAGGCTCCGGGCACGCTGCCCGTACGCTCCGCCCATGCCTTCGGACCGCCCAGTTCCTCGACGAGACGGTGGGCCTGCGGGGCCGAGCGCACGTCGTTCCACAGCAGGGCCGGCCGCACCGGGACGCCTTGGGCGTCCAGGGTCACGAGTCCGTGCTGCTGGCCGGCGATCGACACGGCGGCGGCCTCGTGGGCCGCCTCCCCGCACTGGTGGAGCGCCGCGCACAGGGAGTCCCACCACTCACGTGGGTCGCTCTCGCGGCCGTCACCGGACGAGACGGTGTGCGGCGCCTGCCCGCTCGCCACGACCTGCCCGGTGGCCGCGTCGACGACGAGCACCTTGGTGGACTGCGTGGACGAGTCCACACCGACGACGAGCGGACCCTCGGCTGCTGACATCGGCTCTCCCTCTTTCCGCGGCTCGCGGGATCTGACCCGCAGTTCTCATGGTGCACACGGCCCGGCGACGCGGGCACCGTCCCGGTCGGGACCCTTGTTCCCTTCCCAGGGATGCGTCGGCATACTAATTTGTAAATCGCCATGACGAAATAGTCGCAAGCGAGCAAGGAGCCGCGGCATGAGCTACCAGCCCACCCCCGAGGACAGGTTCACCTTCGGCTTGTGGACCGTCGGCTGGCAGGGACGGGACCCGTTCGGCGACGCCACGCGCCGCGCCCTCGACCCGGTCGAGACGGTGCAGCGCCTGGCCGAACTCGGCGCACACGGCGTGACCTTCCACGACGACGACCTGATCCCCTTCGGGGCCTCCGACACCGAGCGCGAGTCGCACATCAAGCGCTTCCGGCAGGCGCTCGACGCGACCGGCATGACCGTGCCGATGGCCACCACGAACCTCTTCACCCACCCCGTCTTCAAGGACGGCGCGTTCACGGCCAACGACCGCGACGTGCGCCGCTACGCGCTGCGCAAGACGATCCGCAACATCGACCTGGCCGTCGAACTGGGCGCGAGGACGTACGTGGCCTGGGGCGGCCGGGAGGGCGCCGAGTCCGGGGCCGCCAAGGACGTGCGGGCCGCGCTGGACCGTATGAAGGAGGCCTTCGACCTCCTCGGCGAGTACGTCACCTCCCAGGGCTACGACATCCGCTTCGCCATCGAACCCAAGCCGAACGAGCCGCGCGGCGACATCCTGCTGCCCACCGTCGGCCACGCGCTCGCGTTCATCGAGCGCCTGGAGCGCCCGGAGCTGTACGGCGTCAACCCCGAGGTCGGCCACGAGCAGATGGCCGGGCTCAACTTCCCGCACGGCATCGCCCAGGCGCTGTGGGCGGGCAAGCTCTTCCACATCGACCTCAACGGCCAGTCCGGCATCAAGTACGACCAGGACCTGCGCTTCGGCGCCGGTGACCTGCGCGCCGCGTTCTGGCTGGTCGACCTGCTGGAAGGCGCCGGCTACGAGGGCCCGCGCCACTTCGACTTCAAGCCGCCGCGGACCGAGGACCTGGACGGCGTGTGGGCGTCGGCCGCCGGCTGCATGCGCAACTACCTCATCCTCAAGGAGCGTTCGGCCGCCTTCCGGGCCGACCCGGAGGTCCAGGAGGCCCTGCGCGCCGCCCGACTCGACCAGCTGGCGCAGCCCACGGCGGCGGACGGCCTGGACGCGCTGCTCGCGGACCGCTCGGCATTCGAGGACTTCGACGTCGAGGCGGCCGCCGCTCGGGGGATGGCCTTCGAGCGGCTCGACCAGCTCGCGATGGACCATCTGCTGGGGGCACGCGGCTGACACGGAGATGTCCGACCCCGGGCACACACGCGTGTGTGCCCGGGAAGGTCCGCACGCGCGCGTGCGTGCGGCGTCGGAGCTCCGGGCGGTACGCCGTCCGTCCACCCGTGACCGGTGCCCGCGCGGAACCGAGGAACCATGCGGTCCATGGCGTGGGTTCGTACCGACTTCCGCGCGGGGCCCGTGAGTTGTCCGGACGGCGGCGACGATGGGCGCCATGGCCACCCCCTCCGTACCGCCTCGGCCGCCCGCACCGCCGAGGCGCAGGAGTCCGCTCTTCCTCCTCACCGTGCTGGCCGCCGCCGGTGCGGTCGGCTTGGTGCTGGTGCTCGCCTCCTCGGGGAGCGACTCACGGGACGGGCGTCCGCCCGCCGGCAGCAGCCCGCGCACGAGCCCGCCACCCGCCACGAGCCCCTCACCCACTCCGTCCCTGAGCTTTCCCATCGAGCTGCCGACCCGGCTTCCCAGCTCCCTGCCATCCGGCTTCCCGAGCGGTCTGCCGAGCGAAATCCCCAGTGATCTCCAGTCGCTGCTTCCCTGACCGGACGGTGGCGGCCCGCCGCCACGGCCGGCCGGACCTGGCTGCCGTACGGGGAGCGGAACGGACAGGGCCGCCGGTACGCAGATCACCCGTCTCGGCTACTCCTCCCAGCCCTCGGCACGGGCCGTCACCGCCAGCGCAGTCGCCGGGTCCTGGTCGGGTGACCCGGCGGGCACCCAGTGGCCCTGCTGCTTCCGGTAGGGCCACCAACGGCCGTCCCCTCCGAGGCGGATCTGGCGGTCCTCGGCGTCGACGGTCCAGCGGTTGCCCTCGGCCCTCAGCGACGGCCTTTCGTCCTCATCCCAGGCCGACTCCAGAGCGGCACGCGCGCGTGCGTGGGTCTCGCCGTCCGGAGCCCACTCCTCCTCGAGCACGGACAGGCCCGCAGCGCCTCCCAGCCGAAAGGCGAGCACGGCGTGTGCCAGCTCGTTTCTGCTGCGGCCCGAGCCCTCGGCCAGCCGGTCCAGCACGGCGCTGTCGGTTGCGCCCGCAGCCAGGCGTACGGCGTCCTGGGCGACGGTCGGCTCCAGGGCCGGCGAATGCAGCGCGGTCCCGTCCGTCAGCGTCTCGCCGAGCCACTGGTGCGCCGCCACCGCCGTCCGCCCGGCCAGGATCTCCAGCGCGGCGGGGTCGACCCCCGGCGCCGGCTGGGCCCCGGTGTCCAGGGCGGGCGGCAGGCCCGGTTCCGCGGGCAGCTCCGGCAGGGGCGGCAGCGCAGGCAGCGCGTACCCCAGCGCGTACGCCTCCGCGGCGTCCATGCCGTCCGGCGCCGACGGCCCGTCGTCGTCCGCGGTGTCACGGACCTGGAGCTCGGCGGACAGGACGCGCTCAGCGCGGCCGCGCATCAGCAGCAGTACGAAAGGGTCCTGGTCCAGCAGCCGCGCCACCACGTGGCACAGCGCCGCGGTGTGCCCGCAGTGGTCCCAGGCGCCGCAGTCGCACTCGGGCTCCAGATCTCCGATCCCGGGCAGCAGTTCGATCCCAGCGGCCGCGGCGTCCTCGGCGAGACACGGCGGCAGGTCGTGGTCCAGCAGCGCCGCCAGGTACCCGGACCGTTCGACGACGACATCCAGGAACCGGGCCCAGTCGTCGTCGGGCAGTTCCTCCAGCAGAACGTCCGCGCGGTGCGCCGTACGATCGCGGTCGTGCACCACCGCGGTGACGCGACCCGGGCGCACCGAGACCGCGCCCACCGCGCCCGCGCGGGCGAGCCGACGGCCGGTCTTCACCTGCTCGCCGTCCAGGGCCGTGTCCTCGAGCGCCTTCAGCCAGGCCTGGCCCCACCACGTGCGGGCGAAACCCCGCCCCCGCGCGGGCGGCAGCGCGGCGAACGTGCGCTCCTGGTCGGCACGGTGCCCCGTCATCGTGATCCTCCTCGCAGCTCCACCAGGTCGGCAAGCTCCGCGTCCGTCAGTTCGGTGAGCGCGGTCTCGCCCGTCCCCAGCACCGCGTCGGCCAGGTCCCGCTTGCGGTGCAGCAGGTCGGCGATGCGGTCCTCGATCGTTCCCTCGGCGATGAGCCGGTGCACCTGCACGGGCCGGTTCTGCCCGATGCGGTACGCCCGGTCCGTGGCCTGCGCCTCGACGGCGGGGTTCCACCAGCGGTCGTAGTGCACGACGTGCTCCGCGTGCGTGAGGTTCAGTCCGGTGCCCGCCGCCTTCAACGACAGCAGGAACACGGGTACTTCGCCGGCCTGGAAACGTCGGACCATGGCCTCCCGCTCGGCGATGGGTGTGCCGCCGTGCAGGAACTGCGACCGCACACCGCGTGCGGCCAGGTGCCGCTCGATGAGGCGCGCCATCCGCACGTACTGGGTGAACACCAGGACGCTCGCCCCCTCGGAGAGGATGGTGCCGAGCAGTTCGTCCAGCAGCTCCAGTTTCCCGGACCGGCCGGCGATCCTCGGCCGGTCCTCCTTGAGGAACTGGGCCGGATGGTTGCAGATCTGCTTCAGACCGGTCAGCAGCTTCACGATCAGCCCGCGGCGCGCCATGTCGTCGGCGTCGGAGATCGCCGCGAGCGTCTCGCGCACCAGCGCCTCGTACAGGCACGTCTGTTCCACGGTGAGCGACACCGCGCGGTCGGTCTCGGTCTTCGGCGGCAGCTCGGGCACGATCCCCGGGTCGGACTTGCGGCGCCGCAGCAGGAACGGGCCGACGAGCCGGGCGAGCCGCTCGGCGGCGGCCGGGTCCCGGCCGCCCTCGATGGCCGCCGCGTAGCGGGTACGGAAGGTGCCGAGCCGGCCCAGCAGTCCGGGCGTCGCCCAGTCGAGGATCGCCCACAGTTCGGACAGGTTGTTTTCCACTGGCGTGCCGGTGAGCGCCACGCGCGCGCGTGCGCCGATGGAGCGCAGCCGCCGAGCCGTCGCCGAGTAGGGGTTCTTCACGTGCTGGGCCTCGTCCGCCACGACCATGCCCCACGCCACCCCGGCCAGACGCGGCGCGTCCAGGCGCATGGTGCCGTACGTGGTGAGGACGAACTCGCCGTCGCCCAGGGCCTCCAGATCACGTCCGGAGCCGTGGAAGCGCCGCACGGGCGTGCCGGGCGCGAACCTCTCGATCTCCCGCTGCCAGTTGCCCATCAGCGATGCCGGGCACACCACGAGGGTCGGTCCGGCGGACTCCGGGTCGCTCTGGCGGTGCAGATGCAGCGCGATCAGCGTGACCGTCTTGCCGAGCCCCATGTCGTCGGCCAGACAGCAGCCCAGTCCCAGGGACGTCATCCGGACCAGCCAGTCGAGCCCGCGCAGTTGGTAGTCGCGCAGGCGGGCGGCGAGCGGGGCCGGCTGCCCGACCGGTTCCCGGGCCTCCGGGCCCGCCAGCCGGTCCCGCAGGGTCGTCAGCCATCCCGTGGTCTGGACCTCGACCTGGCGACCGTCGACCTCCACCGAGCCGGTCAGGGCGGCGCCCAGCGCTTCCACCGGGCTGATCTTCCGGTCCTGCCGGTCCCGAGCGCGGCGCAGCTCTGCGGGGTCGACGAGGACCCACTGGTCGCGCAGCCGTACGAGGGGCCGGTTGGCCTCCGCCAGGCGGTCCAGCTCCTCTCGTGTGAGCCGTTGGCCATCCAGTGCGAACCACCAGTCGAAGGCGAGCAGGGCGTCGGCGGACAGGGCTGTTCGGGGATCCGGCAGTGTGCCGCCGGTGCTGCCGGAGCCGCCGTCCTCGTCCGCCGGTCCGACCGTGACACCGGAGACCAGTCCGCGGGATGGCTGGGCGGGCCAGTGCACGTCAACCCCGGCCGCGGCCAGGGTCCGGGCGCCCTCGCCGAGGAGTTCGGCGACCTCCTCGGCGGCGAGTTCGACGGCGTCCGGCACGGAGGCCGACAGCAACGGCGTCAGCGCCGGCCACGAACGGGCCGCGCGGCGCAGGGTGAGCAGGACGTCCGTCCGCACCCCGGGGCCGAACGACCCGCCCGTGCCGCCCGATCCGGCCCACACCTCGGCTGCGTCGGCGACCTGCTCGGGATCGCTGACGCCGTGCACCTGAAGCACCGCGCGGAACCGTGGCTCGGCGCCGTGCCGCCCGGCTGACTCGAGCCCGGGCACCTCGACGCGCAGCGAGATCCTCGCGCCCGCGTCGTGGCCCGCGGCGACGTCGGCGGTCCACGCCCGAAGCTCCGGAACGTGCCGTGGTTCCCTGGCGGCGTAGGCAGGACCGCCCGTGAGGAGGGGCGCGGCGGGAGAGCGGGGCAGTGTGTCGGCCATCGCGTCCAGGAAGCCCCGCAGTAGCCGCTCGGGGTCGGGCAGGCGCAGCCGCTCGGTGCCGTCGAGGGGGACGGCGTGGGCCTCCGGCGGCATCGAGGCGGCCAGCGCTCGGACGTGCTCGGCGTCCAAGCCGCGCAGCGGGGCCGCGCGCCAGGCGTCGTGGTCCCCGGCGGACAGGCAGGGCAGCAGCAGACCTCGTGCCACGAGGTGCAGGCCCAGGACGGATGCCGCGCCCCAGAACACGGTGGCGCGGTGTCCGTGCCCGGTGACACGCGCGTGCGTGAGGACCGGCAGGGCCGCACGCACGGGAAGCAGGACGGCCGGCACGGTCACCGCCTCAACGTCACCGCCTTCGGGAAGTACGACCGTCATCTCCCTGACGGGTGCTGGGACCGCGGCCGGGGGAGTACGGCCGTCGGGGAGCCAGAAGGCGACCCGGCCGGCGCGGGCGGGGTCAGCGGGCACGAACACTGCACAGCAGTGGGCCAGTTCGGAGATCTCGGTCGGTGATGCCGCGGGAGTTCTCTGCACAGCCAAGCCGATTCCTCAAATTTGACTAGTTGGAGTTGGGTCGCCGAGGGTACAGCACATCGGCGGCCCACCGGGAACGATCCGTGCGGTGGCGTGGGCCACCGCACGGACGCGGGGTTCAAGGGCGTAGTGGACCGGGGTGTCGCGCGAGGCCGAGGAGAGTCAGCCCGGCGCGACCAGTAGGGGTGCGCCTCAGGGACGTCTCGGGGTCGCGGTCCGGAACCGCCGGGAGCGCGGGCCCGTTCTCACGACAGAGAGCGGCAGTGGCCGCGAAGGAGGCGACAGATGTCGAAGAACGCGAAGATCGCCGCAGGAGGAGTGGCGGTCGGACTCATCCTGCTGATCTGGCTGCCCTGGTGGGCCGCCGTCCTGATAGTGCTCGGAGTCCCGGCCGCCGCGTACCTCGCCCTGGACCCCTCGCAGCGACGCCGGCTGCGCCGCGTCACCCGCAAGGAGCTCGGCCGCTGAAGCGCTACCGCCCTCGCGTGTTCCCGCCCAGGGCGCAGGAGTCGACCACATCGCCGCTCGCGGGCCTGCCGACGGTCCGGTCCGCGGGCGGCCGGACTCCGTGCTCCACCCAGGCCACCAGCGTGTCGAACGCCGACCGGTAGCAGGGCAGGATCGGCCGCAGCCGGTCGGGATGGGCGTCGTACAGCCCGTCGACGTGCGTGCCGCCCTGGATGGTGTAGTAGCGGTGCAGCCGGCCCCGTCCGCTCGCGTCGACCATGCGCGTGTACACGTCCGAGTCCGCCGCACGGGGCAGCAGCGCGTCCAGATCGCCGTGCAGCGTGATCATGGGTTTGCCGATCCGCCCGGTCAGGGCCACGCGGGCCACGGCGCGGTGCACGGAGGCGGGACGGGCGGCGTAGTCGTACACCGCGTCCGAGGCGCACGGCGCCAGGATCTGCTCCGGCGTGGTCCCGGCGGACGGCCCGGGGCAGGCAGGGTCGTAGGCCGGGTCGAACGCGGCTCGGTAGGTCTTCTGCGTCACGCCCCAGTACGCCTGCTCGTGGTACGGCCACAGGAACTCCGAGCCCCGTGCGAAGCCCACCGCGTACAGGTCCGCGTCACCGGCCGAGCCCAGGGTCCGGGCGACCGCCGTCGGCAGTGAGGTGAGCAGGTTCGGGCCGTCGGCCGTCCACAGCGCCCCCTCCCAGTCCACGCCGCCGTCGTACAGCTCCGGATGGTGCTCGAGCTGCCAGCGCGTGAGGTAGCCGCCGTTGGAGATGCCGGTCATGTAAGTACGGCGTGGCGCGTGGCCGTAGCGCTGGGCGACCGCGCGCCTGGCCGCCCGCGTGAGCTGGGTGGTGCGTGCGTTCCACTCGGCGACCGCGTCGCCGGGCCGGCTGCCGTCGCGGTAGAAGTCGACTCCGCTGTTCCCCTTGTCGGTCGCGGCGTAGGCGAAGCCCTGGGCCAGGACCCGGTCCGAGATCGCCTTGTCCGTCGCGTACTGCTTGCGGGTGCCGGGGGCCCCGGTGACCACGAGGCCGCCGTTCCAGCGGTCCGGCAGTCTGATCACGAACTGGGCGTCGTGGTTCCAGCCGTGCGTGGTGTTGAAGCGGGAGGAGTCCGGGAAGTAGCCGTCGATCTGTGTACCGGGCACCCCGGACGGTGTGCGCGTCGCCCGGGCCGTGAGCCCCGCCTGGTCGTTCGGATCGGTGTGCGGGGTACCGGCCAGCCCGGTGGTGGTCAGATCGGGCAGACAGGCGGTCTGCTGGAAGGCCGCGCCCGGTACCCGCACGCGCTCCTGGTGCGCACAGTGCCCGCCGGTGCCAGTGCCAGTGCCGGTGCCGGTGTTGGTGTCGGAGGCGGCCGCGCCGGGAGCGGGCGACGTAACGGCCGCCGCCATCAGAGCGGCGGCGACGAGCGGAATTCCTCGGGACAGACGCATGACGGCCTCCAGCGGCACGACGGACGGCGGGTACAGCACGGGCGGATGAAGCGCCCAGGGCTGCCCCATCGTGCGGACCGGTCACCCCGTCATCCATGGGTCGGCACCACATTGAGCGGGGGCTCGTCATGGGGAGGCAAGACATGCTCCGGGAGCAAGCGCCTTCTGAGCACACGAGCTCAGCCTCTGAGCACACGAGCTCAGAGGGGGCGTACCGCCAGCTTGTCGAGGGCTGCCAGCAGGCCCGGCAGCTCCGGTCCCCGGCCGATGGGCAGGACTTCGCCGGGCTCGTCGTCGAGGAGTACGAAGGCGATGTCGTCGGTGCGGGCCACCATCGACCAGCCGGGACCGTCGGCCCGCAGGGTGCGCGCGTCGCCGGGCGCGAAGGACGACCGGACCCGGCCCAGCGGCGGCGGCGCGTCCACGTACGCGCGTGCCTCCGCCAGGACGCGGCGGATGCCGCTGTGGTTCGGGGAAGCCGCGCCACCCGTCCCGTCCGGCGGCTCGCCGCTTCCCTCGGTCGACGTGCTCGACGGATCGTCATCGTTCCCGGCCTGGGCCCCCGCCCTGTCTGCCGGAGTGAGGAAGTCCGCGTCGTCGATCTGTTCTCGCCACACCGCCCACTGCAACGCGATCTCGTCGGCGCCCAGACGGCGCTGGGCCGGTCCCCAGATGCTGGTGTCGGGCGGGGACAGCGCGGGCCCGCCCGAGCAGTCCGGGGCCGGGTCGTGCGGCGCGGGCACGCCCGGAGCCGCCACGGCGAGGGCCAGGGGCCAGCCCGGCAGGGCGGCGACGACGCTGCGCTCGTCGGGCGACAGGTCGTACTCCATGCCGCAGTCCCAGGACGCGATGGCCACGGCGACCAGCGACACGTCGTCGACGACGACCGTCCACCGTGCCCCGTCGCCGTCCTGACCGAGCACCAGGCCGTACCCGTCGGCGAGCGGTGCGAGGCCGAGCGCCGCGCAGGCCTCCGGGTAGTCGTCGCCCAGAACGCTCGGGAACTGTGCGGGCGTCAGCAGCACCGCCGTGAGCACATAGAGAGCGTCGTCCGCGGCGGCGACCTCCTCGTCAGTCCCGGCCATCCCAGCCTCCCCATCGGTTCGTCCAACGGCGCGCACCCTAGTGCGAGTGGAAGGCCGTTGTCACGACTGCCGTGCACACCCGGACCTGCGGTTCTCCACCCGGAGGCCGCGGGGCCCGTGAGGTCGGACGGCGGTCAGTCCTCGCGTACGGCCAGCGCCAGGAAGCGGGCGTCCTCGTCGACGTAGGACGTCATGCGCCATCCCGAACCGGAGAGCAGCGGCCGGAGGTTGGGTTCCGCGCGCAGGTCGTCCGGCGTGATCCGCCGGCCCTGGCGGGCGGCGAGCGCCGCACGGCCGATCGGATGGAAGAGCGCCAGGGTGCCACCGGGACGTACGACGCGCCGCAACTCGCGCAGGTTCTCGGCGGGATGAGGCAGGTGCGCGATGAGGCCCGCGGCGAACACGGCGTCGAACGACCCCGACACGAGTGGCAGCGCGCCGACATCGGCGAGCAGGAGCAGCCCCTCCTGGTCCCGCCCGGCCCGTACGGCGGCTTCCAGCATGGCCCACGTGAGATCGGCGCCCACGACGATGCCCGACGCGCCCACGGCCGCGCGCAGCGGCGGCAGGGCGCGCCCGGTGCCGCAGCCCGCGTCGAGGACGCGGTCGCCCTCGCGCAGCCCGAACTCGGCGACCGCGGCCGCATAGGCGGGACCGTCGTCCGGGAACCGGCTGTCCCAGTCGGCGGCGCGGGCGGTGAAGAACTCCTGGACGTGTGTGTGGTCGTCGCTCATCGGGATTCCTCCGTAAATAACCCGGACTTCAGGCCGGGGAGGAAACGGACTCCTGCGGCGCAGGGCAGGGAAAGCCCAATCGCCGCCAGGGCGCTTCGGTGTCTACCGGCCACCGGCCGACGCCTGTAGCTCACATGAGAGCTGATAGAATGTGAGGCATGGCGCGGCTGGTCAGGCGGGCGTTCAAGTACCGCTTCCACCCCGCGGATGAGCAGGCAGCGGAGCTGTCCCCCACGTTCGGTTGTGTCCGCCTCGTCTACAACAAGGCGCTTCAGGAGCGCACCCGCGCCTGGTACCGCGAGCAGCGCCGTATCTCCTATGTGCAGTCGTCCGCCGCGCTGACGCAGTGGAAGAAAACCGAGGGACTCGACTTCCTGGCCGAGGTGTCCTCCGTTCCGCTCCAGTAGGCGCTGCGTCACCTTCAGACGGCGTTCGCCAACTTCTTTGCCAAGCGGGCCAAGTACCCGCGCTACAAGAGTCGGAAGAAGTCCCGGGCATCGGCCGAGTACACGCGCAGCGCCTTCAAGTGGCTCGCGCGCGCCATCTCGGATGCGGCCTGGGCGGACCTCCGCATGATGCTGGAGTACAAGTGCGCCTGGTACGGGCGCGAACTCGTCGTGATCGACCGCTGGTTCCCGTCCAGCAAGCTGTGCGGGGCCTGCGGCATGGTCCGCGAGAAACTGCCGCTGAACGTCCGTGAGTGGACGTGCGAGTGCGGTGCCACCCATGATCGCGACGTGAACGCGGCACGCAACCTCCTGGCCGCCGGGCTGGCGGCGTCTGCCTGTGGAGACGGTGTAAGACCTCAACGGGAGTCCTCCCGGACGGGGCGGTCGTCGGTGAAGCAGGAAACCCAGCGGGCGACCGCTGGAATCCCCCGCCTTTAGGCGGGGGAGGAAGTCAAGTTCCGCATGATCCCTCATCACCGGGGCGGACGGGTACCCGGGAAGCAGATGCTCGTCCGGCTCGTGGAGTGCGCCGGGTGGGCGGACCGCCGGATCGCACCACCCGGCTCCTCGACTCCACGGGCTGAACGGAACCGGCCGGGTGCGGCCCGACGGGCGGGAGCCCGCCGGTGGTGCGTCAGTCCGCGAGATCCTTCACCGCCACCACCTTGTCGACCCTGACCCTGACCAGGAGCTCGCCCGGCACGCCGTTGCGGGCCCCGAACTCCTCAGCGCGCTTCTCGCCCATGTAACGGCCGCCGATGCGGGTGGCCCACTGCCGGAGTTCGTCGAGGTCCTCCGACAGCCGGGCGCGGCCCTGCAGCACCACGAACGTGAACGGCGGCCGTTCGTCGTCCACACACAGGGCGACCCGGTCGTCTCGAGCCAGGTTGCGCCCCTTCACGGTCTCCTTCCCGGTGTTGAACACCACGTCGTCGCCGTCGAGCAGGAACCAGATCGGCGCGACGTGGGGGCTCCCATCGGCCCGTACGGTCGACAGCTTGCCGGTGCGGGTGCCGTACGAGACGAACGTCCGCCATTCCTCGTCGGTCATCTTCTGTGCCATGACGTCCATCCTCCTTGCCGGGACAGCGGCGGTGGGGAAGGCTGGCGGCAGATCCTCCGGAACAAGGGGGGTAGAGATCACACGGGGAGACAGCATCATGGCGCAGAACCAGACACTGAGCTGGCTGCTCGACGATCTGACCCAACGCGTGGAACACGTACGCCACGCCTTGGTCCTGTCCACCGACGGGCTGGTGACGGGGACGAGCACGGGACTGCGACGCGAGGACGCGGAACATCTCGCGGCCGTCTCGTCCGGCCTGCACAGCCTGGCCAAGGGCTCGGGACGCCACTTCGGCGCGGGCAGGGTGCGCCAGACGATGGTCGAGTTCGACGACGCGGTGCTGTTCGTCACGGCCGCCGGCGCGGGCAGCTGCCTGTGCGTTCTCAGCGGAGCGGAGGCCGACATCGGTCAGATCGCCTACGAGATGACCCTGCTCGTCAACCGGGTCGGCGAGCACCTCGACGTGGACGCCCGCCGGCCTGAAGGGACGTCGTCGACAGACCTCTGACCTGCCCCTTCGTCACCTCTTGCGGAGTTATCCACAGGCTCGTGCCGCCGATTCCCGCCACCGGCTAACGTTTTTCGCAGGTGAGCGCGAACGGCGCGATCCCGACACTCCACGGGGGAGACGAGTATGTCCGGCAACACCGTCACACATGAGGTCACGTCAACCGCCCGGAGGGCCGCCACCACGGGCCGAGCGCCCTTCTCGCAGAGCCGGGCGGCCCGTGAACTGAAGCTCAAACGAAGCGAGTTCGACCTGGCCGTGCACCTCGGCCACATCCGCACCCGTCCCGCTGAGACAGGAGGCGGCCGGCATGTCGACCGCGCCGAGGTCGAACGACTGTGCGGGCAGAAGGACTTCCCGGAGGCGCTGCGGAAGCGGGTGGCGACCGTGGGGACCAGGGAGGGCTCGGCGATCATGGAGGTGACCGCCGCCCGGTTCACCCGCCTGGCGAGACTGGGCCTCCTGGTTCCGGTCACGTTCCACCTCAACCGCTACCGGGCCGTGGTCTGGCGGTACCTGGCCGACGAACTGGTGGAGTTCGCCGCCGACGCGAAGCACGCCCCGCTACTGAGCCGGCCCCTGCCGGAGGCACTGCGGGGCCAGCTGGACACCGGCTTGGACCTGCGCCCCCGCAACTGGCGCGGACGGCACCTGGGCTTCCTGCTGCGTCAGGCCGGGGACCCGTGGGAGCGCGCGGGCGTCGTGGCCTCGCTGCTCGACCCGGTCCAGATCTCCGAGATCGTCACGGACCCCTACGAGCGCTCCCATCTGAGCCGCTTCCGGCCGCTGCCACCCGTCCATGGCGCACCCGGCTCGCCGGCCGCCCACCTCACCGAGCGGATCACGACGGCGCAGGACCTCGACGAGATCGACCGGCTCCGCGCCGACCTGGCACGGGCGGTGCGGGAAGCACGAACCCACCGGCCCGCGCCCCGCCCGGCCTCGCGGCACCCTGACCCACACCCGCACCGGGACTCACACCGGCGCGGGGACTCACACCCGCACTCGGCACGGCGCCAGCGTCCGCCCGCGTCCAAGCACCGTGAACGGTCTCAGCCGTCCGAGATCTCCCGGCGGTCACGCGGCCTGCTGGGCAGGCTCTTTTGCAGAGCCGTCTGAGCCGCGCCCGCCGGCCCCGGACCGCCCGACGGAGCGTGTCCGCCTACACCGCGCGGAACAGACCTTCCTGGACGACCGACACGAGCAGGCGCCCCTGAAGGTCGTAGATGCGCCCGCGGGCCAGACCACGGCCGCCCGTCGCGATCGGCGACTCCTGGTCGTACAGGAACCACTCGTCCGCACCGAACGGCCGGTGGAACCACATGGCGTGGGCGGAGATGGAAGCCGCGAGTGCTCGGCGACCTGCATGTTTCTGGTGTAGAGAGCGCTTGGACTCATGCTCAGCACACCATGCGCACAATCGTGCGATGGGTGGTAGCCAGCCCATCTGACAAGTTGCTGTAGGCATGCTGAGCGAATACCGCAGGTTTCCTGCGCGGAGGGGCGCCAGCAGGTTCTTCGTCTGCTGGTGGTACGGCACTTGCGCGGCTCTGACCTGTGTCGATGACGCAAGTTACTCCTGATGCGGCTTCGTTGGCCCGTCAATGGTCCGGATCTTGGCTTCTCTCATCCGCCAGTGAGGGCGAGAACTCCGGGCCAGGCCACAACCGATGGGGGACGGCGAGACACCTTCGCGTGCTTGGGGCCCTGTGGTGCGGCAGGAAGGACGGCGCTCAATGAGATGCGCCTCCGGCGCGTGCCGGTACCACATGGCACAGGTTGTAAGAAGCGTCTTGTGCGGTCCAAGAGGTCTAGCTCGGGCCCGTTTCCGCAGCTCAGGTCCTTGTGGTCCAGGTCGACGCTGTTGGTGAGACGCTTGTGATAGCAGGTGAGAGGTGAGGAACCCCCGTCGGTCGGCTCCGGCGGGGGTTTCTGCGTTCGGGGGTGGGCCTGATGCGTGGTGTTCGACGCGCTCTTGCTGTGCTCCGGCTCGCCGTGCTCGAGGTCTTTGCGTGATCGCGATTGGTCCGGTTCGCCTGTGACATGACGTCATGTCCTGTGGCCGGCCACTGAAGCAGCGCAGGCACGCAACACGCGGAGGGCACGGCGACATCAGTGGGCGTGATGCAGGGTGTGCGCGGCCCCGCCGAGTAGTTGTCGGCGGTTCGGCGCCGTGCGTCCATGCGCGGTTGCGGTCGCACATGTGCAGCACTTCCGGGTAACGGCTCGGGCCGGCCGCACCGGTTGTCGCCGGGCAGCCCCGCGACGACAACCGGGCCGGCGGGTCGTACCGGCCTCGTGGCTCATTGCCGAACCGTTGGCCCCTACGGGACGTGGCTCGCGCGTCCGGCCCGCCACCAGCCGGGTGCCACATCTTTCGGTGTTCCAACCCGCGGACGACAATTCACCTGCCGTCGATTTCAGAATCGTTCACCAGCCGAGCGCGTCGTCGTCCGCCGCGCATCCCAGCTTGGCGCGACCGGGCGCGCGTCGTGGCAGGTGAAGCCGAGTCGGGTCAGCGCCCGGCGCATCTCGGCCACCGTGAAGTCACGGCGGTTCTGCCTGGTGATCACTTCCCCGACCTGCACCACGGGGTAGACGCGGCGGTCGATGGTGACAGACACGCCGGTGACGGGTTCGGGCGGGACGCCGGTCATGGACTGTTCGACCTCGATCTTGGTTAGGTCGAAGGGGTACCGGGCGATGACACAGCGCATGGCTGCCTCCACGAAGTGGGGGAGAATGCCGGGGACGGTGACCGGGTGACGGCGGTCGGGCGGGATCGGTACGACGGTCAGGGCGTGAGAGCGAGCACGCCCAGGGCGTAGCCGTGTTCGTCGATCACGGGGGACACGTCCAGCGTCCGGACCCGCATGGCGGCCTCCGCCTCACCGAGTATCGATGTGGACGAGGTGAACGGTCCGCGGTCGAGTGGGATGTCCCGCAGCCGCGTCCGGTCGCTGTACCACGAGCCGCCGCGGTGTGCGGCGAGCTGGGCCCGGGTGACCAGTCCCGCGCACCGGCCGTCCTCGTCCCGGAGGAGCAGATGCGGGACACGCGCACTGATGAGCACGGACAGGGCCACGTCGACCGCCATGTGGTCGTCGACCTGCGGCCCGGGAGCATGCATGGCGTCACGGGCGGTCAGACCGGTGCCGTCGGCGCTGTCGAGCTGCTGTGTTCGGGGCGGAAACGTCGTCAAGGGCTTCTCCTCATCGTCGGGGCGGGCAGGAGGGCGACGGCTCGTCCCGACCGCAGGGAGCGCTTCCCCGGGCTTGAGCTATGGGTTGTTCCTCGGTGCAGGCCGACGGCCCCGGGCGGCAGCCCGGCCGCTTCCGCCACGGCCGGCCCCCTGGCCGCTCCTCCCACGGCCGGCGGCCCGGCTCCTGTGATGCCAGCGGACGGATCCCTTGCCCTCGGATCGTCCTTCGACCGGTGCGGCGAGGACGACGGCAACGCCGGAGGGGGCCCGGGCGCCGGTGATGCGCTGAAGCTCGGCCTCGCCCGGGCGGATCCGGGCGGTGCGCGGAGCGATTCCGGCGTCGCCCATCAGACGGTCCACTGCTCGCCGCTGGTGCGGCAGCACGAGGGTGACGACGGTGCCGGACTCGCCGGCGCGTGCGGTACGGCCGCCGCGGTGGAGGTAGTCCTTGTGGTCGCCGGGAGGGTCGACGTTCACGACGAGGTCGAGGCCCGTGACGTGGATTCCGCGGGCGGCGACGTTGGTGGCCACCAGGGCGGTGACGTGGCCGTTCTTGAACTGGGCAAGCGTCCGGTTGCGCTGTGACTGGGACTTGCCGCCGTGCAGGGCCGAGGCTCGTACTCCGACGGACAGCAGGTGCTTAGTGAGCCGGTCCACCGCGTGCTTGGTGTCCAGGAACATGAGCACGCGTCCGTCGCGGGCGGCGATCTCGGTCGCGGCGGTGTCCTTGTCGGCGTCGCGCACGTGCAGCAGGTGGTGCTCCATGGTGGTGACGGCTCCCGCGGACGGGTCGACCGAGTGCACCACGGGGTCGTGGAGGTAGCGGCGTACCAGGAGGTCGATGTTGCGGTCCAGCGTGGCCGAGAACAGCAACCGCTGGCCGCTCGCGGGAACTTGGTCGAGCAGCGCGGTCACCTGCGGCATGAAACCCATGTCGGCCATCTGGTCGGCTTCGTCCAGTACGGTGACGGCGACCCGGTCCAGTCGGCAGGCCCGCCGCTCGATGAGGTCCTTGAGGCGGCCGGGTGTCGCCACGACGACCTCGGCGCCGTCGCGCAGCGCACTCGCCTGGCGGCCTATCGACGTGCCGCCCACCACGGTGGCGAGCCGCAGCCGTAGGGAGCGGGCGTAGGGGGTGAGCGCGTCGGTGACCTGCTGGGCCAGTTCCCGGGTGGGGACGAGGACGAGGGCGAGCGGCTGCCGGGGCTGGGCCCGCTGTCCGTCCAGACGGGCCAGTACCGGTAGGCCGAAGGCGAGTGTCTTGCCCGAGCCCGTGCGACCCCGGCCCAGGACGTGCCGGCCGGTCAGTGCGTTCGGCAGTGTGGCCGCCTGGATCGGGAAGGGCACGGTCACGCCCTCGGTGCCGAGCGCGGCCAACAGCCTTGCGGGCATGTCTAGTTCGGTGAACGTTTCGACCGCCGGCAGCGGCTCGGTGAGGGTGACCGGCAGGGCGAACTCCTGTCGGCGCGGGGCGGAGCGTGCGCCCTGGCCAGTCTTTCGTCCGGTACCCGGACGGGGACCCTGGCGGCCCGTCCCCTGCGTACGGAAGCGGCTGCCGGAAGCGGTGCCGGTGTGACGGGGGGTGCGGTTCATGGAAGAACCTTCCTCGATGCGGCGTATCGAGGAATTCCGTCCAGCGGTGATGACCGCACGAGGATTCGCAAGAATGAGCCGAAGAAAAAGAGCCGGGCCTCGTGGCGCTGGAGCGGGGACGGCCGGCGGTCCGGAAAATCCGGAAAACGGGAAAATCAATGAGCTGGGGCCCGTGCCCCAAGAGCACGGGCCCCAGCCACATGATGCGCGAACCACTGGCTCGCGACGATTCGCGTCTGCGTCAGGCGGGAACGATGTTCTCCGCCTGCGGGCCCTTCTGGCCCTGCGTGACGTCGAAGCTAACCTTCTGGCCTTCCTGAAGCTCGCGGAAGCCTCCGTTGCTGATGATGTTCGAGTAGTGGGCGAACACGTCAGCGCCGCCGCCCTCCTGCTCGATGAAGCCGAAGCCCTTTTCCGCGTTGAACCACTTCACGGTGCCAGATGCCATATTGAATCTCCCTTGGGGGGCAGTGCCGGACTCCGCACTTTGCGGAGCCGAGTCGCCGCGATGATCACCCCTCCGGAAAGATCCGGAAAGCTCTGCAAAGAAAAAATCTCTGGCAACCAAAACTGCAACTACTCTCACGTTAACACAGGCCGGATGGAGACGGTCATACGTTTTCGGGAGCGTCCGGTAATTATCCTCCCGCGTCGGGTGTATTTCTGTAGTGGCGGGACTAGGTATCTGCGCCGTGCTCGTCCAGCTTCCGGCGTATTTCCCGGTTCAGACGCCGGGCGTCGTCGAGCCGGTCCTCAAGGGAGACGATGCGGCACGCGGGCTCGACGAGGGTGCCCTGGTCAACAAGCTCACGGGCGCGGGCGGCGATGCGCAACTGGCAGCGGGAATAACGGCGGTGGCCGCCTTCCGAACGCCGCACCCGGACGACCTGGTCGCGGACGAGCATGCGGGCCGGTGCTCCGGTCCACACCGTGCCGTTCACCCGGACACTGAGGATTCGGCCCCAGCCCCGGGGCAGGCCGGAGAGGAACTGCGGGAGTTCTGCCGGGAGATCGGAGGTGCGCGGCCACCACGCCCCGTCGATACGGCGCGGCAGGGCGCTCTCGGGCGCCAGGTACAGGCGGAGGAGGGGCGGGGCCGGTGGTGGAGGCCGTAGGCGGTCGCTCGTCATGAAGGCGTCCTGTCGAGTGGTTCGGCGCGGTACGTCGTCCTCTGCCGGGACGGTGTTCCTCGGCGGCAGGGAGTTCCTCGGCGGCAGGGAACGCGTCGGCTCGGCTCGCTGGTGCGGTCACGCGGGTCGTCGGGGCGGATCCGCTGCGCCGGGGTCGGCCGTTCGTCCCTCCCAGGCGTCCTGCGCGCTGGCGTACGCGGGGAAACGGTCAAGGAGACCGGTGCAGCGGAAGACCAGGTCCGTCGCGTGGTTGCCGTAGACGATGCGCAGCCAGCCGCTCCGGGCGCGGCAGTCGTACCAGGCATCGCACAGTGGCGTCAGGATGCTGCAGTCGGTGAAGGTTGCCTCGCTCAGGTCCACGATGAGGAGGAGCCGTCCGGGCCGGGCCGCGCGGGCTTCGGCCAGGGCGCGGGCCAGTGACGCCACGGTCTGCCTGTCCAGTTCGCCGTGTGCGCGGACAATGCGGCATTCCTCGAAGAGTGCGGGCGCTCCACCTTGCGTGGCCAACGGCTCGCGGAGGGATGGGGGGCAAGGCGGGATGGCAGTGCCGGCCGTGGGCGCCCCAGGGCCGGCGTGCCTCATTCCGCCTCCCCCGTCGTGCCCCCGAGGCGGTCGGTCTCGGCGAGGGCCAGCATGCGCGCGGCGGTCAGTGGGTTCTCGGGGTCGGCCGCGGCGGCCAGCAGCCGGGCGGCTGTTCCGGCTGGCTCATCCGGCGGGACGACCAGGAGCACCCAGCGTCCCACGGAGCCGCAGTCCAGGGAGATGACGTGTGTCTCGTCTCCGGGGCCGGCCGGCTCCACGGCGATCACCCGGCCGGGCGCCATGACGGTGCGCGGGGTGTCGGGCCATTCGGCGGGGTCCACGGTGACCCGTACCGTCGTGTCCGGGTCCGGCTCCAACGAGCCGACAAGCGAGGGAAGTTCGAGCTCCAGCGCATCGCAGTGCGGCCACCAGGCCCCGTCCAGCGGGCCGTGGCTGACGTCCGGGGTGAGGGCCAGGCGAGGCGTGGGCATGCGGTACGTGTGCGCGTCGGCCGAGAGGCCTTCGGCCGGTGTTCCGTCGGATTCCATCGTGCGGTCCCGTCCCGGGAGCCGTCGGACGACTGCCCGTTTCGTCACTCGCCGGGAACGGCACCGCCGGTCGCGCTGCGCGAAAAGCTCTCGGTGCGGTCAGGTTACCTCTGGACGACGAGAAGAGGGCGGGTCAGTCGTCCGGCTGTGCCTCCTCTGGCTTCACCGGTCCTCCTGTTCCTCCTGTTCCTCCTGTTCCTCCTCCAGTTCCTCCATCAGACGGATGCCCTCGTGCGTCAGCGAGACGGTGGCGGGGGTGTGGTGTGATGTCCAGTCCACGCTGATCAGGCCCTCGTCGGTCAGATAGGCGCAGGCGGCGGAGAGGTCCTCGTCGGGCAGGGCCAGCTCGGCGCGCAGCGCCGATCCATTGACCTCGGGGCGGTTGCGCTCGACGGCCCCGTACAGGGATCGCAGGACCGCCTTCCGGTTGTTCTTGCGTTCGCGGAGTTTCGTCATGGCTGTCGTTCTCCGGTTTGACGGCCGCGTGGGGACGGAGGCGACGGCGGATCCTCGGGCCGCTCGGATCCGGGTCACACCTCGTCGGCGTGTGTCTGTGTCTGCTCTGTCGAGGTGCTGGTCGTGAGCCAGGACTGTACGGGTTCCGCCGCTTGAGCGGTGTCGAGGGTGATGTGGAGCCGGGTCCCTCCTGCGCGGCCCGCGGGATAGCTGCGCTGCTCGGTCGAGGCGAAGCAGCGCCGGAGCACTTCGGCGACGCGCCGGGCGACCTCGGGCGTCGCGGCCACGATGCGGACCTCGGCGTGGCCTTCGGAGGGAAAGGGCTCGTGCTTCATACGGACCTCCTGGCAGGTGAGGGTGCAACCACGACTGAGGTCGCTGCCCGACGCCCGTCGACGGTGCGGGCTGCGGCGCGTCACCACGGCCACCCCCTTTGAAGGGTATGCCGGGCAAGGGAATGTGCGTGCCACGACCGACCCCTCGCGGAAGACCGGTGCTCTCCCGGAACGGGCTGTCGCAGTCGTCGGCCGCCGCCGCGCCACCGTGGCGGGCCCGGCCGGGAGTACGGTGGAGACACCGAGGGCATGCCGCGCACCGGCTCCGACACCGGTGCCGCTCTTGGCGATCGGCGACGCCGGGTCGGCCCTGGTCCGCGCCCGGGGCAGGGTTCGACCCATGAGCGCGCACATGCTCCTCCCGACGACCTCGAACCTCCCCGTGCCCCGGTCGGCACCGAGCAGGTCGCGCACGCGCACGTCGGGCCGACCGAAGCGGAAGTGGGGATCCTCGCCCCGCGAGGGAGAACGTCTCCGTCCGCTGACGCGCGGCCAGGTCCAGGACCGCCTGCAGGAGCTGGGCGACCTGTACGCGGAGGTCTCCGGCGGTGGCCCCTGGGCGTGGAACGAGGCGCGTGCCGCCTTCCTGCGACACCTCGCGGCCGACGCACGACGACCGGGGTTCTCGTTGCTGATCGCGGAGACCACGGTCCTGACCGGATACGCCTACGGCTTTCCCGTGGGCGGCGCCGGTCCCTGGTGGGCGGGCTTCGACGGGCACGTTCGGGGGAGCCTGCTTCGCCGCGTCGCCCCTGGGCGGCTCTTCGTCGTCTCCGGAATCGTAGTCGCGTCCCGCGTGCGCCGGGAGTACCAGGACCGCGCCTGGAACCTCGCCCGGCGCCTGCAGCGGCGACTGCTCGCCGACCACGGCGCCGCGCTTGGAGTCACGTTGGTGGAAGCCCGGGACGCCGGGATGATTGAGACGTTGAGGTCGTGGGGGTGGCGGAGCGCCGGAGGCGACACTCACACGGCCGGACCGCCCGGCTCGTGCCGCGTGCTGGTGCTGTCTGCGGGGGCGTGAGCAGCGCCGTCATCGATCACGGCCCGCCCAGGTCAGCGCACGGGCAGGCGCAGGGCAAGGAGGGCTATGTCGTCGGTGCTGCCGGGTGGCATCCGGGAGGACAGCTGGTCGCACAGGGTGTGCAGCGGTTCGTGCGCGAGGGCGAGGACATGGCGGCGCAGCCGGCCGAGCCCGGTGTCCAGGTCGCTGCCGGGGATCTCGATCAGGCCGTCGGTGTAGAGCAGGAGCGTGGACCCCGGCGGCAGGGCGTGGGCGGCGCTCGGACGATGACTGCCGACGCCCAGGCGGGCTCCGAGGAGGAGTCCCTGACCGGCTTCGAGGTACTGCGCGTTCCCGTCGGGGGTCAGCAGCAGGGGCGGCGGGTGCCCGGCACTGGTCCAGCGCAGCGTCCAGGGGCCGGTGTCCGGGCCTTCCACCCGGGCGAGGACGAGGGTGGCCATCGGCACGGTCGTGATGGCGTGCATGGCGTCGTCGAGGCGGTCCACGACGGCCCCCGTCGGACCGGTGCGGTCCCAGGCGAGGGAGCGCAGGATGCCGTGCAACTGCGCCATGCCGGCCGCGGCGGTCAGATCGTGGCCCACGACGTCGCCGATGACCAGGGCGAGCGTGCCGTCCCTCAGTGTGAACGCGTCGTACCAGTCGCCACCGACCTGCGAGCCGACCGGAGCGGGCTGGTACCGGGCGGCCAGCTGGATCCGGCCGTGCCGGGGCAGCGGGGGGAGGAGGTTGCGCTGCATGGCCTCGGCGACGGCACGCTGGCGGCCGAACCGGCGGGCGTTGTCGATGACCGGACCGACCCGGCGGCCGATCTCGCTCACCACGTCCAGGTCGCCGGTGTCGAAGGGACGTGCCGGGTCGGTGCGCACCAAGGTCAGGGCACCGGTGACCCGCCGTCCGGCGCCCAGCGGCACCGTGATGGCGGATGCCGCACCGGTCGCTGAGAGGAAGGCGCTGTGAACGGCGGCCAGGGGGGTGTCGGGCGGTGCGCCCATGTCGGCCCGGTGCTGCAGGGCGGGATCGCCTCCGTTCAGCACCTGGACCAGGGGCGAGTGGGCCGCCTCCCCGGCCGGGGGCGGAAGTTGACCGCGCCAGTCCTCCTGTCCGGCGTCACGGCCCTCGGGACCGGTCACCGCCACCCGGTGCACCTGACGGGAGCCGACCCGGAGGTCCACCGCCGCCCAGTCGGCCAGGCGGGGAACCAGGAGCCGGCCCAACCGGGCGAGGGCCTCGTCCACCTCCAGGGTCTGGCCGAGCACGTCGGTGATCTCCGCGACGAGTGTCAACCGCTCGGTGAGTCCCTCCAGAGCGCTCGTACGGGCGGCTCGTTCCGCCTGTTCGGTGCGTTCCGTCTGCTCCCCGCGTTCCGCACGTTCCGCACGTTCCGCACGTTCCGCGTGTTCCCGGCGGGCACCGCGGTCCGCTGCGGTCTCGACGATGAGCACGACCATGCCCTGGGAGACGCCGTCCTGCGTCAGGGGAGTGGCCGACCAGGCGATCGGTACCAGCCGTCCGTCATCCCGCAGACACCTGTCGTTGTCCCCGCGCGCCGGACGCCCCTTGGCGAGGGCCCGCAGCAACGGGCAGCGCTCTCGTGCGATCCGGGCGCCTCCCGGGTCCCGATGGCACAGGTCATGCAGGTCCTGCCCGTACATCGCCGCTGTCGGGCGCCCCAGCAGCCGCTCGGCGGCCGGGTTGACCGCGACGATCCGCCCGGCCGGGTCGATCACCGTCACCGCCGTGCCCAGCTGCTCGACGACCCGATGCCACAGCCCCGGTTCCGCCGGCGACAGCCGCCGCTCCCGCTCTCCGCCGGGCCTCACGTCCTCCACCACGTCGCGCACCCCCTCACGGGACACTCCGCCGCGGGGGCCCGGTCCCCGGTTCACCGGAACTCCGGTGAACCGATGGTCCTGTGGGAACCCGGCCGCACGACTGTCACGACGATCCGCTCGGCGATCGGCGCGTGCCGCTACGCCGACGGATCGCTGGGGCGGTCCCGACCACTGCCGGTCTCGACCAGGATCTGCCCGGCCCGCCGGAGATTGCCGGTACGGACCGCATCGGCCATCGCGGCCCTCGCCGCGGGCAGGGTCGTGCGGCATCACGAGCAGCGAGAAGAGATCGCGGTCGCCACGGGTCACGAGGGCGGTGTCGTCCCCCACGACGGAGGAGTCGATGCGCACGACGCGTCCGTCGACAGTCATCCGGGTCGGCAGCTCGTCCCAGGCGTCCCGGTCCAGGCCGACGCGGGCGACAGGTCCGAGCCGGTCGGTCAGCGCGGAGATCAGGCTGGGCAGCTCGGCGCCCGGGTTCCTGGAGCGGGGCCACCACGCCCCGTCGAAAACGCCCTCACGGTCGTGGGTGGTCGTGAGCCGCAGGAGTGCCGTTCCGGGGCGCAGGGATTCGTACGCACCGTCCGCCAGGAGTCCTGCCGGGGGAGGGGGCTCGGAGACGGCCATGGAACTCACCTGCCTTTCGGTGCCGGCAGGCCGCCGACCGCCGGTGGCAGTGAGGGGGACGGTTACCGCCGAGGGCATGAAGACTCCTCGTGGTCCTCGCTACCACGCTACTCCCCGCCTGCCCGGTCGCCGCGTACCTTCCGTACGACCGCCTCGTCTCCACACGCACACCTCCGGCGGCTGTGCTGTTCCTGCCCGGGAACGGCGGGAGACAGGGCGTGCCCGAACTCGGCTTCGCACTGGAACGCCGGGCTGACGAAGACGCCGCCCATCGCGGTGGCCAGCCGAACGCTCCCGGCCCGCTGCCTGACCCGAGCCGCCCTGATCGGCACGGGAGAGGCCCTGCCACCGCACTGGCCTATCTGCGCCGACGGCACTCACGCTCACCGATGTCACGTCGGCCCACGGTCGCTTCCTGGAGATCCTTCACCCCTGATTGGCGGCCATGCCTTACCCACACGCCCGGACAGGCTGTCCCGGAGGCCCAGCAGTATGAAGGTCCTGGGGTGGGCCCGCGATGGGCGAATGTGCGCTGCAGCCGCTGACTGGGTGCTGCGGCTCAATGAGCCGTACCGACGTGATCGCGGCGTCTCATCACTATGTTGCGCCATCGTGCCCGGCTTTGTCAGTCCCCGTCGATCCATCGTGCTCGTACGGTGTTCGGGGGAGTGCGAGGTCGCCCCGGAGGGGGACTCCCGGATGAAAGGGCACTCGGTCAGGCGTAGAGCCATACGATGCGCTGCAGCAGGCGTTCGAAGTCACGGTGGGTGGGGCCGCCGGTGTCCTCGAAGGTGTCCAGCAGGATCACGGGTAGCGCGCTCTTGTCGGCCATGAGTTGGGCCAGGTCCCAGGCGAGAAGATGCGGGTGGAAGCTGAGGGCTTCCAGATCGGGCTCTGCCTCCAGGAGGTCGGCCGGACGGGAGCAGTCGGCGAGGGCACGGACAGTCGGCGAGGGCACGGACGGACTGGCGCCGCTCGCGCAACGCCTTGATGAGCGCTCCGGCTCCCTGTCTGAGCGCGCTGCCGACGGTACCGGACAGGAGCAGGGCGGGGCCTGGACGAGTGGTTCCCGAGAGCGGTGCAGGAACGCGTGCCCGAGCAGCCGACCCCTCCGAACGAAGGCACCCCCCGGTGCGAAATACTCTCCCGATGAGTTCACGCACTTCCCCGATCAGTCAGCCGATCACCATACGGAGGGCCGTCGCGCGGGATGCCAAACGGCTCACACGTCTCGTGCGTGGCTCAGGCGCCTACGAGGGTAAGTACGCAGCCGCAGTCGCGGGCTACCGGGTCGGGCCCGATTACATCGAGGCCCACCGCGCCTTTGTGGCCGTCGGCGCCGACGAGCATGGAGGCCGGGTCCTCGGGTTCTACTCGCTCGTCCTCGCTCCACCGGAGCTCGACCTGCTGTTCGTCGCCGACGAAGCGCAAGGACGGGGTATTGGACGACTGCTCGTCGCGCACATGCAATCCGAGGCCCGTGCCGCCGGGCTCGACCGTGTCATGGTCGTGTCGCACGTTCCCGCCGAGGGCTTCTACCGCCGCGTCGGTGCAGTACGGATCGGGACCGCCCTCGCGAACCCGCCCGCCGTCCTGTGGGACCGTCCGGAATTCGAGTTTCGCATTCCTTCGGAATGACGCGGTGTGCCGGTTGGCGGGGCACCGGCTTCGCCTGCATGGCGCGCTCCGTGTGTGCCGTCGTCTCTGCCCTGGCGAGGGGATCGCCTGCGCCGGCGGCCTCTCCCTCACCCGAGGCCGACGATCTGGAAGAGGCGTGCGACGGAGGCACTGGGTGCTGCACGTCGTAGCCGGCCCCCGGCGCTTCGCGCGATTCGGTGGGTGATGAGGAGAGTGTTGACGCCGCTGGAGCCCACGATCGTGACGCCGTCGAGGTCCAGCACCGTCCGGTACGAGGCGGCGCCGTGAGCAGCTGCGGCATCGAGAAGCTGAGGGGCACTGTCCCGGTCGATTTCGCCGCAGACCCCGCCACGCTGAAGCCCTCGAAGCAGGCGCGCGTGATCGACAATCGGTTGCCTTCTGGCGGCCCGTCGATGCCTTCCACGCTCTCCTCAACGACCGTCACCGACGTCGGCATCCTTGCGCTTCCGGACGGAAAGCCGCCTGCGCGTGGTGCTGGTAATGCACCGCGATGGAGATGACGATCGCCTTGGCCGATGACGGAGCCAGCATCGCCGAAGCCCGCCATCGAGCCGCCGCTTTCCCCACCCGCGGCCACCCGGCTGGGGTCTCTGAGCGGATCGTGGGCCTGACCCAGCTGGTGATCAGCGAGCTGGTCACCAATCAAGTACGTGCCCGGCCCCGTCCTTATGCAGCTGTGCTTGGTCGGCGGGGAGGTAAGGGGCACGGTTTGGGACACTGATCCCCTGCTGCTGGCAGCCTGGCGAGCAGACCTGCAACGGGTAGGTCGGCACTGTCTGGAGAACGTGAGGCCATCGCACAGGAACTCACCGTCGATCGGGAAGCGGTCGGCAAACGCATCACGGCCCGGATCCTCCTGGATGTCTGAGCCCGTCCCCGGCGCCAGCCGAAGGGCACTCTGAACTTGGCTCGTGCGCGGCCACGTCTCGCAGGATCTCCAGTCGGAGAGCGGTCCTGATCTGGGCCTCGGCGCGGGGTTGTGGCGGTGGACGTACGCGGCTTGGGACGCCGTTCAGCGTGGGCGAGCACCGGGCCGGTCCCACCGAGGACTGCTGTACGGGAAGCGGGGACAGCCATTCGAGTGAGCACTCTTCCTGATGTACCTGCGGTAGAAGCAGACGCACACTCCGTGGAGAAAAACTGTCATGGCAACAGTAGACATTGGCTCGTCGCAAGGTTACTATTTCCGTCGTACCCAGGAAGTCGAAGAGGGCACGGCAGACACGAACTGCCGCGCATGCAGGTCAAGCAGGACACGGCCCCAGGAGGGCCGTGAGCAGTACCCGCGGTACCCAGCAGTACAACCGAGTAATCGAAAGTAAGGAGCAGAACGCCATCCAGGATCGCCCGGGCGAGGAAGCAGTCCGCCCGGGTACCGCAGGCCCCGGATTGGAAGGTGGTCCCCGGTCACGCATCCGCGATCCCCGCAGTCCCGCCCTTCCAGGCGGAACCTGCGGACGAAGAAGGTCGGCGCAGTGCGCCGGTAGATGGTGTTGAAAGCTCGGGGCTCGGGTGCCGGCACGGCACCCGAGCCCCCCGACGCGTCCCCGGAAGAAGAGGTCTATGCCCCCTGCCAGTTCCCGTCCCGTCACCCCTCTCGATGACGACGACTACCCCGCCTACACCATGGGCCGGGCCGCCGAGATGCTCGGCACCACCCCCGCCTTCCTCCGCGCCCTCGGTGAACACCGCTTGATCACCCCGCTGCGCTCCGATGGCGGCCATCGCCGCTACTCCCGCTACCAGCTGCGCATCGCTGCCCGCGCCCGCGAACTCGTCGACCAGGGCACTGCCATAGAGGCCGCCTGCCGCATCGTCATCCTCGAAGACCAGCTCGGAGAGGCGCAGCGCATCAACGAGCAACTGCGCGCCGAGGGCGGCAAGCCTCAGCCGAAGACATCAACCTGATCAGAACGCCCGAACCCGAGGCGACCGATGCACTGCCGACGGACGAGGCCGCTGAGGGACCGCACCGCCGTTCCGCAGCTCAGACGGGCTCAACGCGTCAACCGGACTCCACGGAAGAGAGAACCGTGAGCGGGCGTGATGCACGTAGTGGGCGACGAGGGGGCGAACCCGGGGAAGAAGGAGCGGCAACCGAGAGGAGGTTGCCATGGGTGGCGGGGATCTGGAACTGGGGCAGCTTCTGGCCGCCGCTGAGGCGGCCCCGCCCCGGAAGTCCGTCGGGCGGAGCCGCGGCCGGAGCGGGGACCGTGCTGCCGGGCTATGGCTCAGGCGTCGATGATGACGGGGATGATGAGGGGCTTGCGGCGGTGGGTGCGGAACGCCCAGTTCGCCACGGCGCGGGCGAGGAGTTGTTCGAGTTGGCGCGCGTCCCCGACGCCTTCCTCGGCTGCGGTGGCCAGGGTCTTCTCGATGACGGGGATGACCGGCTCGAAGGTGGCGTCGTCGTGGACGAAGCCCCGGGCCAGGAAGTCGGGGGCCTCGGCGAGGGCGCCGGTGTCCGCGTCGACGATCGCCACCACCGTGACCACGCCTTCGGCGGCGAGGGTGAGGCGGTCCTTGAGGGACGCTTCGGTGGCGCCTCCGACTTCCATGCCGTCCACGTAGACGTTGCCGGCGGGGACCTTGCCGGTGATGGATGCGCGTCCGTCGACCAGGTCGACGACGACGCCGTCCTCGGCGATGACGACCCGGTCGGGGTCGACACCGGTACGGATGGCGAGGTCGGCGTTGGCCCGCAGGTGGCGCCATTCGCCGTGCACGGGCATGACGTTGCGGGGTTTGACGATGTTGTAGCAGTAGACGAGTTCGCCGGCGCTGGCGTGCCCGGAGACGTGCACCTTGGCGTTGCCCTTGTGGACCACGTGGGCGCCCCACCGGGTGAGTCCGTTGATCACCCGGTAGATGGCGTTCTCGTTGCCAGGGATGAGGGAGCTGGCGAGCAGGACGGTGTCGCCCTTGCCGATGCGGATCATGTGGTCGCGGTTGGCCATCCGTGACAGCGCGGCCATCGGTTCGCCCTGGGAGCCGGTGCACACCAGAGTGATCTTGTGATCCGGAAGCTTCTCCAGCTCCTTCGTGCTCACGACCAGACCGGAGGGGACCTTCAAATAGCCCAGGCCACGGGCGATGCCCATGTTGCGGACCATCGACCGGCCGACGAAGGCGACCTTGCGGCCGTGCTGGTGGGCGGCGTCCAGGACCTGCTGGATGCGGTGCACGTGGCTGGCGAAGCTGGAGACGATGACCCGGCGCGGCGCGGTGCGCATCACCTGCTCGATCGCCGGGTTCAGCTCTCGCTCGGAGGTGGTGAAGCCGGGTACTTCGGCGTTGGTGGAGTCGGTGAGGAACAGGTCCACGCCCTCCTCGCCGAGGCGGGCGAAGGCGCGCAGATCGGGCTCGTCGCCAGGACCAACCGACGTAGTGGGCGCCCACTCAGCGACGGTCATCTGCCCATCAGAGCTGAGTCAGGAACAGCGGGTCGCTCTGTGAACAGGGCCACCTGCCGCTTTCGACCCAGCGCATCAGACCAAGCTAAGTCATCTGACAGGCGCGCCGCGCCTGCCCGCCGCGCGAACATCAGGGCATGGGGAGACCGACGTCGTTCACGTCCTGAGCAGAGGGAAGAGCCGATGTTCAAGCGCATTCTCGTGGCGGTCGATGCGAGTCCGGCCCGCTTCGCCACCGTACGGATGGCCGGTGAGCTGGCTCGGCTCACCAGCGCCGAGGTCGTCGTCGTGCACGTCGTGCCCTCCGCTGTCCGCTGGGACACGGTCGTGCAGTTGGAGGAGGGCGGCGACGGCCAGGAGGTCATCGACGAAGCGGTCGCGGCGTTGCGGGAGGCCGAGGTGAAGGCGTCCGGCGACCTTCGGTTCGGCATGACCTTCGAGGTTCCGGGCCTCATCGCCGACGCGGCCAGGGACGTGGGCGCGGATCTCCTGATGATCAGCCCCCAGCACCGAGGCGCGGTGGCCGCGTTCTTCGACCCCAGAGTCAGTGACGCGGTGGCCCATGCGAGTCGAATCGCCGTGCTCTTCACGCCCGACGGCGAGCGACAGCCGGCGCCCGGCGGGTGATTCGCTCCCTTCCGTCACCGAAACCAGGGTTCGCCAGGGTGCCGACCAGTGACTGTCACGGGGGCGGACGGGGCCGTGCTCCGGCAAGCTGCCCCTACGAGGGCTGTGCCCGGCCTGCCTGCCGTCCGGGTTTCCGGCGTCCGGGGCCGACCGCGTAGCTTGTGCGCACGCATGGCGCGGTCACGGCCCGGACACGGAGGCGAGTCAAGAGCGATGAGTGGCAGCGGACCATGGAGCGGGCGCTCGCAGATCGTCGGGCGCATCGAGGACGTACAGCGGGTCTGGGACTTCCTCGACGACGCGTCGGGGCGCGGTCGTGGTCTGCACATCGTCGGCGAGGCCGGGGTGGGGAAGACGACGCTGCTGGACGCCGTGGCCGAGGTGGCGACCGAGGCCGGGATGCGGGTCCTGCGAGCCGCCGGCGTCGAGTTCGAGGCGGACGTTCCCTTCGCCGGACTCCACCAGGTCTTGTCGCCGCTGCTTGACGATATCGAGCAGCTCCGGCCCGAGTACCGTACGGCACTTGAGGTCACCCTCGGATTCTGTTCGGGGGAGACCCCGGATCGGCTGGTCCTCGTCAACGCCATCATGGCTCTGCTGCGCGAAGGCTCCGCAGAAGCCCCGCTGCTCCTGATCGTCGACGACCTTCCCTGGCTGGACCGCGCGAGCGCGGTGGCCCTCGGATTCGTCTCCCGCCGCCTGGCCGGCAGCCGGGTGTGCTTCCTGGGAGCGTCCCGCACCGGCTCGGAGTGCGTTTTCGACCACGGAGGGCTGGACGAGTTCGAACTGGCGCCGCTGGACGACGACTCCGCGCACCTGCTCCTCGCGGCGAAGTACCCGCGGATCGCCGCCCGGGTCCGGGCCAGGGTCGTCGCTGAGGCCCGCGGGAACCCTCTGGCCCTGCTGGAGCTGCCCACCGAACTGACCGGTGCACAGCAGTCCGCGACCCAGGACCTGCCGAACGTACTGCCACTGAGCGAGCGGCTGAGGGCTCTTTTCGTAGCCCGGATCAACGCGCTGCCCGTCGCCGGCCGTCACGTGCTGCTCCTGGCTGCCCTGGACGGGACCGGCGACCCGACGGTGCTGCGCCGTGCCGCCGGAGCGGATCCGTCCGCCTTGACCGCGCTCGGAGCGGCCGAGCGCGAACGGCTGGTGCTCATCGATCCCGTCGACCGACGTCTGACGTTCCGTCATCCGCTGATCAGGGCCGCGGCCGTGGCGGCGTCGACGCTCGGCGAGCGGCACGCCGCGCACGTTGCCCTGGCCGAGGCGCTGAAGGACCAACCGGAGCGGACGGCCTGGCATTTGGCCGAGGCCGCGATGCAACCGGACGAGAAGGTGGCAGGTCTGCTCCAGGAGGCGGGGCATTCGGCTCTGCGTCGTGGCGACGCGGTCCGCGCCGTCGCCGCCCTGACCCGCGCGGCGGATCTGAGCCCGGCTGCGCCCGACCGCGCCCGCCGCCTGGCGCAGGCGGCCTACATCGGCGCCGAGTCGACCGGCGACGTCACCAACGCCTCCGCACTGCTGCACCAGATGCAGGGCGACAACTCCCTCGGCGACGGCGCGCTGTACGCGGCGGCGGCAGCGGTGTACGTCCTCACCAACACGGACGCCGACCTCGGTGTCGCGTACCGGCTGCTCACCGCAGCGATCGAGGAGGCGGGCCCCGAATACGACGCCGACGACGCCGCGCTGATCGACGCGCTGCACACCCTCCAACTCCTGTGCTGGTGGATCGGCCGTGAGGAACTGTGGCAGCCGTTCATCGACACGGTGGACAAGCTGCGGCCCGCGCCCCCTCCGGTGCTGGCGCTCTCCGCGCTGGCCTTCCCCGACCCGGCGCGTACCGGCGTCGCGGCGTTGGCCGTCCTGGACGAGGCACGCAGCGTGCTGCGCGGCACGGTGGATCACACCTTGGTGGTGCGCGGCGCCACGGGCAGCGTCTACCTCGACCGGGTCGGTGAACTGAGGGACCGTCTGTGGGAGGTCGTGCGGTCCAGCCGCGAGGGTGGTGGCACCGTCCGCCGGCACATCGCGGCGCTGATGCACCTGTGCATGGAGGACTACCTCACCGGCGCTTGGGACGAGGCACAACAGCTGGTCGACGAAGGAAGGCTGCTCAGCGAGGCCGGCTACCCCTTCTTCACCTGGTACCTCGAGTTCGTCCAGGCGCTGCTGCACGGTGTGCGCGGCGAGACCGAAGCCGGTGAGGCGCTCGCCGAGCGCATGCTGCGCTGGTCGACGCGGCGCGGTGTGGGCGCCGCCGCGGTGCTCGCCCACCAGGCTCGGACCGTGGTGTGCCTGGGCCGCGGCGACTACGAGGCCGCCTACCGTCATGCCACGGCCCTCACGCCGGCAGGCGCGCTGGCCCCGTACACCGCGCACGCGCTCTGGGGCGTGTACGACCTCGTCGAGGCAGCGGTACGTACAGGCCGGGCCGACCAGGCATCGGCGCACCTGCGGGCCATGAGCGAGCTCGGGATCGGCCGGTTGTCCGACCGGTACGCCATGCTGGTCGAAGGCGCGGCAGGACTGTGCGCCGCGGACGACGAGGCGATCGACCGGTTCCGGCGCGCGCTCGCCGTGCCCGGGGCGGAGCACTGGGCCTTCGATTCGGCCCGCATCCGGCTGGCGCTCGGCGAGCGTTTGCGGCGTACCAATGAGAAGAACAGCGCGCGCGAGCAGTTGACGGCCGCGCTGCAGGTGTTCTCCCGGTTGGGGGCACAGCCGTGGGCCGAGCGGGCACGCAGGGAGCTGCGCGCTGCCGGGCAGCCCACCCGGCGGGCAGACAGGACCAGGTTGACGTCGCAGGAGCTCGAGATCTCACGTCTCGCGGCGTCCGGACTCACCAACAAGCAGATCGGCGAGCGCCTGTTCCTCTCGCCCCGCACGGTCAGCGCTCACCTCTACCAGGTCTTCCCGAAGCTCGGAATCACTTCGCGGGCGAGTCTGCGTGATGCGCTCAACACGCTGGAGGAGCTCAACGCCCTGGAGGAGAAGCCTGAGCCCCTGCGCTAAGTCGGTCGGATGACCGTCAGCCGTTACGGCCGGCGGATCAGAGTAGCTTGACCGATGGCGACCGCATGCCCGGCCGAGCAGCCTGGGCGCACCACGGCCACACGGCCGTGTCACGTCCAGCACCTCGCATGGAAGGCGGAGACCTCATGGCGGAGACCTCCGACGCACCGCCCTCACCTGTGATCCACCAGTCGTCGCCGCGCGCCAAGACAGAGATGGCGGGCGCGCACGGGCCGTGCGGAGAAGCGCAGTTCGGCCGGACGTCCGCCTGACGGCGGTCGGACGAACACCTCTCTCGCGATCATTGCCGCTGGAGCGGCCGCACAGACATGGCCCATGACGGGATCGGTCTGACCTCGGGGGTCCACGACGGAACGGGCCGGCACGCCCACATCTCACGCGCTACAGGCCGAAGTCGGCCTACGCGCCGGGCTGCCCCCGTACTCGTACTCCGCCGGCCGGAGCGGAACGTCCTGGGCGTTGTGAACTTCCCACAGGAGATCTCCTCATGAGTCTGGCATTCGGGCAGCCTGGGCCCATCGACGGTCTGGTCGGCCGGTCCGACGAGCGAGCGCGACTCGGCCGACTGGTGTGCGCCCTCCGCAGCGGGGTGGGCCAGGCGCTCGTTGTGCACGGGGCGCGCGGCGTCGGAAAGTCGGTGCTCCTCGACCGGCTCGTCGGCGAAGCCCATGGATGCCGCGTGCTCCGGGTGGCTGGGGCGCGGCCGGAGCGGGAGCTGGCGTTCGCGGGTCTGCATCAGCTGTGCGCGCCGTTGATGTCCGGGGCCGCGTCTCTGCCCGTGCCGCAGCGAGACGCGCTGCGGGCCGCCTTCGGGCTGGGCGGAGCCGATCGGCCCCAGCCGTTCCTGGTCGGGCTCGCCGTGATGACCCTGTTGACCCGCTCGGCGCAGGAGGAACCGCTGCTGTGCGTCGTGGACGACCACCAGTGGCTGGACCAGCCCTCGACGCAGGTGCTGGGGTTCGTGGCTCGCCGTCTGGCGACGTGCCCGGTGGGTGTGGTGTTCGGCTCTCGTGAGGCACCGAGGGAGCTCGTCGGGCTGCCGCAAATGCATCTGCGCGGACTACGGGCGCCGGATGCCCGGCAGTTGTTGGACTCGGTGCTCACCGGGCCGCTGGACAGCCGGGTACGTGAGCTGATCGTGGCCGAGAGCGGGGGAAATCCCCTCGCGATGCTCGACTGGGTGAGCGGTGCGTCCTGGGCCCGGCTGGCGGGCGGGTTCGGACTGCCGGACGCGGTGCCGCTCTCGGCTCCCGGCGCCGAGGGATTCGATCGCGAGCTCGGTTCCCTGCCGTCCGACACACAGCGCCTCCTGCTTCTCGCAGCCGCGGAGCCGTCCGGCGACGCGGCGCTGGTGTGGCGGGCCGCCCAACTCCTCGGCGTGCGTCTGCACGCACTCGCCCCGGCGGTCGAGGCGGGCCTGATGGACATGTCCACCAGAGTGTGCTTCCGGCATCCGCTGCTGCGATCGGCCGCCTACCGGGCCGCTTCGGTGGCGGAGCGGCAGCGGGCCCATCGGGCTCTCGCGGAGGCCACCGATCCGACCGCCGACGCCGATCGCCGGGCCTGGCACCGCTCCCAGGCCACCGTCGGTCCGGATGAGGATGTCGCGCGGGCCCTGGAGGCGTCCGCCGACCGTGCCCTGGCCCGCGGTGGTCCCGCGGCCGCCGCCGCGTTCCTGCAGCGCGCGGTGATGCTGAGCGACGATCCGCTACGCCGTACCGAGAGGATCCTGGCGGCGGCGCGGCGAAGCCTCCAGGCCGGTGCGTACGACACCACGCTCGACCTTCTCGCGGCGGCCGAGGCGTCCGCATTGGATGAGCGACAGGGAGCTCGGGTGGATCTGCTGCGTGGCCACGTGGGTCTCGCGTCCGCCGTCGACAGTCAAGCACCTGCCTTGCTACTCAAGGCGGCGCGGCAACTCGGAACGCTCGACACAGACCTCGCGTGCGAGGCCTACCTGACGGCCTGGAGGGCCGCCGTGACCTCCGGGAGGCGTGCCGCCGGCACCGACATCGGTGAGATCTCCCTGGCCGCGCGGGCGCTCCGGCCGTCGGAGCGCAACACCAGCGCCGCCAGCATGATGCTCCACGCCTGCAGCCTGCTGGGGTCCGGTGGATTGGAAGAGGCGGCACCCGCACTGCGAGGAGTCGTCGCCCACTTCACCGGCTCGGCGATCGACGCCGCGGAGGAACTCGAGCTGGGCTGGTTCGCGCAGGCGGCGGCTGTGGCTCTGTGGGACTTCGACGCGTGGCACGCCGTCCTGACCCGCCAAGTCCAGCTGGCACGTGAGGCAGGGGCCCTCGACAGGCTTCCGGCGTTGACTGCGTGTCTCGGCGTGTCCGTGGCCTGGAGAGGGGACTTCGCCACGGCTCTGAGGCTAGGTGCGGAATGCGACGCGGTCTGCGCGGAGACCGGAGTCACCATCGCGCCCTACGTCGCGACCAGGGTCGCCGCTCTGCGCGGTGACGAGGACGAGGCGCTGCCGCTCATGGCCCCCGCCTCGTCCGAGTACGAGGTGCGAGGCCAGGGCCTCGCCGCTTCGTTCGCCCACTGGAACGGCGCGACCCTGTGCAATGCCCTCGGTCGTTACGGCCAGGCTCTGGCCCTGGCCGATGCGGCCGCGCGGGAGATGCCCGGTCTGTTCGTGTCGCTCTGGGCACGGATCGAACTCGTCGAGGCGGCCGCGCGGGCCGGACAGCCGGACCCGGCACGCGAGTCGTACGAAGAGCTGCGGCGATCCACCCACGCCGGCGGAACCGCCTTCGCGTTGGGGATCGAGGCCCGCTCGCGGGCACTGGTGTCGACGGGGGCCGACGCCGAGGCGGCGTACCGCGAGGCGATCTCCTGTCTGAGGCACACGTGCCTTCGGCCCGAACTCGCCCGCGCCCACCTTCTCTACGGCGAATGGCTGCGTCGTGAGAACCGGCGGGGTGACGCCCGCGGTCAGCTGCGCACCGCGCACGACATGTTCTTCGAGCTCGGCGCGAACGCCTTTGCCGAGCGTGCCCGCCGCGAGCTGCTCGCAACGGGTGAACGTTTGCGGCGCCCGGGGTCCGGCGCCGGTGTCGCGCTGACGGCGCAGGAGACACTCATTGCCCGGCTGGCCGCGGACCGGTGCACGAACCCCGAGATCGGCGCGCAGCTCTTTCTCAGCGCGCGCACGGTCGAATGGCACCTGCGCAAGGTGTTCACGAAGCTGGACATCGCCTCGCGGCGGGAGCTGTCGGCAGCCCTTTCACGGCTGGACTGATGCAGGGTATGACTTTGAGATCTCACCCACCGGCTGCTCCGCCTGCCTCAGGTCACCGGTTGGTCGGAGCCGTGTTCTGGTCCAGGGCGGAGCTGAGTTCCCGCCGGGACGAGACGCCGAGCTTGCCGTAGACCTTGCGCAGGTGCCATTCGACGGTGCGGGCGCTGAGGAACAGTTGGGCGCCGATCTCCGGATGGGTGCGGCCCTCACAGGCGAGGCGTGCGATGAGGTTCTCCTGGGCGGTGAGGACGCTGGTGCTCGGCGCCGTGTTCTTGCGGACCCTCTCGCCGGTCGCCAGCAGTTCGTGGCGGGCGCGCTCCGCGAAGGCGTTCGCGCCGATCTCGGACAGCAGGTCGTACGCGGTGGGCAGCTGGGTACGCGCGTCTCCGCGCCGGTTCTCCCGGCGCAGCCACTCGCCGTAGAGCAGGTGGGCGCGGGCGAGCTCCGGACGGAGCCTGGTGCGCGTCAGGAGGGCGATGGCCTTCTCGTACAGTGCCTCGGCTGTCGCCCCCGTACTGAGCAGGGCCTGGGAGCGAGCTGCCACCCCGAGTCCGAAATCGGTGCCCCCGGCCTGCGCCGACTCGCTGAGCAGCTCCCACGCGGCCTCGGCCCTCTTCGGGTCTCCGTATCTGGTCGCGGCCTCGATCAGCTCGGGCAGTGCCCACAGCGACACGTACAGCCCGGGAGCGCCGCAACTCGCCTGCTCGGCGGCCGTGAGCGCTTCGTCGTAGCGCCCGTGGCTGTTGTGCAGGATCGCGGCCGCCCAATGGGCGTAGGCCACAGCGATGCCTTGTCCGGTGGCTGTGGCTTCGGCGGCAGTGGCCTCGATCAGTGGCAGGGCCGCCGCCTGATCACCACGGAGGCTCGCGAGCATCAGAGAGGTGAACGGTGCCGCCTGAGTACCGGTCGCCTCGCACACCGCCTCGGATTCGGTGACCAGCGCCGCCGCCGCGGCGAAGTCGCCGGCCCAGACCGTCGCGGTGCCGAGCGCCGCCAGCATCACCGGGTAGGAGTCAAGCACACCGGATGTGCGCATGATGCCGACTTGGCGCTCCAGCATGGCGCGCCAGGCGTCCATGTCCCACAGGGCGCTGCTGGCGGCCTGCGCGAACCATCCCCACCGCAGATCCTCCGCCGGGGCGATACCTGAATCCCTGAAGATGTCCGTCACGTGCCGCAATTGCGGAGCCGCGGCCGCCAGGCCTCCGGTGACGAGCAGAGTGAGTGAGTCGAGGACGAGCTCCGCTCTCTCCGGCCGCGCCGAACTCGGCAGTCGTTGGGCGGAGGCGGACACCTCGGCCAGCCCGGCGCCGGTGGCCAGGTCGCCTGCGAAGAGTGCCGACATCCATGCGGTCAGGTAGGTGTCGCGCGCCAGGCCGAGATCGAGTGCCTCAAGCCGCTCAGCGGCCTTCAGCAGCAGTGGCGGAGCCTCGCTCCCGAGGCCATGGGCGAAGGCGACATGCCCGCGGAGCAGGTCGATGCGCGCGCTCTGCAGTTCGGTCAGCGGAGCGGCCTCGGCCGACATCAGGAGTTCGAGGGCTGGTTCGTAGGCGCCGGCCCGCAGGTTCGTCTCAGCGGCCGCCAGAACGCGCTCCACGCGCCGGACGGGATCGAGGGAGAGGCGGACCGATCGCTCCAGGAACGCGGCAGCCGCGGCGGGGCCGCCGCGCGCCCGTGCCCGCCCGGCCGATCGCTCCAGCGCCGCGGCGATCTCCTCGTCGGGGGTGTCGCTCGCCTGGGACCGGTGCCAGACCTGACGGTCCGGATCGGTCTCCGCGTCCGTCGCCTCCGCGAGTGCGAGATGCGCGGCCTCGCGGTCCGCCGGCGATCCGGCCCGGTACGCCGCAGACCTGAGCAGTGGGTGGCGGAAGCGCACGCGTGTGCCGAACTCCGCGAGGTCGGCGTCGATGGCGGGCGTCGCCGCCCACCGCGGGATGCCGAGACGGGCCGCGGCGCGCCACACGAGCGCCGAGTCGCCTGACGGATCGGCCGCGGCCAGCCGCAGGAGCGACTGGGTCTGCTCGGGCATCGTGCGCAGGCGTCGGTGGAAGCTCTCCTCGATGCGACTGGACAGGGGCACGGCAGCGGGCAGTCCGAACCCGCCCGCCAGTTGCGCGGGGGTCAGGTCCCGCGGCAGCTCCAGCAGAGCGAGCGGATTACCGTCGGCCTCGGCCAGGATCTGATCGCGGACCTGCGGGTCCATGGGCCCCATGAGTGTGGAGTCGAACAGCGCGCGTGCGTCCGCCTCCGGCAGCCCGGTGATCCGCATCTCCGGCAGACCGGTGAGATCCTCCCCGGGCACCCTTGTGCCGAAGACGAGGGCGATCGGGTCCGCCGCCAGGCGCCGCGCCACGAACCCGAGTGCCTGCGCCGACGCGCGGTCGAGCCACTGTTGGTCGTCGATCACGATGAGCAGAGGCTGCTCCTCGGCCACGGAGGAGAGGAGGCCCAGGACGGCCAGCGCCACCAGGAACCTGTCCGGAGCCGACCCTTCTTCCAGCCCGAACGCCACGCGCAGAGCATCGCGCTGCGGTGCGGGGAGGTCCTCCGTCCGGTCCAGGAACGGTGCGCAGAGCTGATGCAGCCCGGCAAAGGCGAGCTCCATCTCCGACTGCAACCCCACCACCCGCAGCACATGACAGCCGGTGGCCTGGCCAGCGAGGAAATCCAGCAGCGCTGTCTTTCCCACGCCCGGGTCACCGCACAGTACGAGTGCGCGGCTCTCGGCGGCCCGCAGGGCGGTGACGATCTGGGTGAGCGCGACCCGCTCCGCCCTCCGGTCGACAAGGGCGTTCGTGGGACGACCCATCTCATGCTCCCAAAGCGGCCTGATCATGCCACGGGCAGGAACCGCCGACAATCCCCGGCGCCGCGCAGGTCGCCGGGGGTGAGCCCATGCCGTTTCAAGCCTCCGGAGTCAGCTGTGCGAGGTGGGTCAGCTCGCGTCGCGACCGGATGCCGAGCTTGCCGAAGACCTTGCGCAGGTGCCATTCGACGGTGCGGGCGCTGAGGAACAGCTGGGTGCCGATCTCGGCATTGGTGTGGCCCTCACGGGCGAGTCTGGCGATCAGAGCCTCCTGCGCGGTGAGGCTGGTGGTCGTCCGGGGACCGCGGGTGCGCACATGCTCGCCCGTCGCCAGCAGCTCCCACCGGGCCCGCGCCGCGAAGGCGTCCGCGCCCACCGCGCTCAACTGGCCTTCGGCCGTACGCAGATGCGTACGCGCGTCGGAGCGGCGGCCCTCGCGGCGTAGCCATTCGCCGTACAGAAGATGCGCACGGCCTAGATCCGGCCGGAACCCCGTACGGGAGAGCCGTTCGATAGCTTCCACGTACAGCTGCTCGGCGGCCTGGCCATCATGGAGCAGCGCGCGCGATCGCGCCTCGATGCCCAGACCCACGTCGGTGCCACCCGCGGTCGTCGACGCGGCGAGTGTGTCCATGTGGCCTGCCGCGAGATCCGGCCTCCCGGTGCGCACCGCCGCTTCGACCAGCTCCGGCAGAGCCCACAGCGCCACGACCGAGTCTGGCGAACTCTCGGCAGAGCGGGTGGCAGCTTCCAGCGCCTCCTCGTAGCGGCTGTGGCCGTTGTGGAGGATCGCCGCCGCCCAGTGCGCGTAGGTCACCGCGACGCCCTGACCAGTTGCCGGGGCGCTGGCGACGGCTGCTTCGATCATGGGCACGGCGCGGTCCGATTCGCCCCGGAGCGCGGCGAGGAGCAGGGGAGCGAAGGACTGGGCGGGGGCGCCGGTGGCTTCGCAGACCGCGTCGGACTCGGCCATCAGGACGGAGGCGTCGGCGACATCCCCGGCCCACAGCGTGACGGTGGCCAGCGTCGCCAGCACGATCGGCAAGAGGTCGAAGGCGCCGGCTCGGCGCATCACGACGCTGACCTGCTGCAGGATCGAGCGCCAGGCATGGTGATCCCACCGGCCGACGGCAGCCGCGTATGCGAACCAGCCCCAGCGCAGGACCTCCTCGTCGCTCAGGTCCGTGTCGGTGAAGATCCCCGTGGCTCTTCGCAGGGCTTCCTTCGCGGCCTCCGGTCCCTCAGCGATCACCAGAGAGAGTGCGTCGAGTACGCGTTCTGCCGGGTCCGGGCACTCGGACGCGGGCAGCTCGCGCGCGGCTTCCGACACGTCCCGCAGGCTGCCCCCGGTTGCGAGGCCCCCGGCGAACATCGCGGCGAACCACGCGTTCAGGTATGTCTCACGCGCCAGATCGAGGTCGAGCGGCCTGAGTCGTCCGGCAGCCTTCAGCAGCAGGGGCGGTGCCTCGCTGCCCAGCCCGGAGGAGAAGGCGACCCGTGCCCGCAGGAGGTCCGCCCGGGCGCTCTGCGCGTCGTCCAGCGGTTCGGTCTCCGCCGCGTGGAGCAGGTCCAGCGCCCTGTCGTACGCGCCCGCCTGCAGGTTCGCCTGTGCGGCCGCCAGCGTGCGGTCGGTACGGCGTGCGGGATCCGCGGTGAGCAGCACGGAGCGCTCCAGGAACGCCGCGGCGGCCGCGGGTCCGCCGCGTGCCCGCGCCCGACTCGCGCACCGCTCGAGGTCGGCCGCGGCGGCTTCGTCCGGGCCGGACGCGGCCTGCGATCGGTGCCAGGCCCGCCGGTCGGGATCGGCCTGCTGGTCCGTCGCGTCGGCCAGAGCCCGGTGCACCCTTTGCCGTTCCTGTGCCGACGACGAGCGGTAGACCGCCGAGCGCAGCAGGGGATGCCGGAACGAGACCCGGGTGGTGAACCGGGCCAGCTGCGACTCCACCGCGGGCGCGGCGGCCGCGTGGGCCGGCACACCGAGCCGTTCGGCGGCCCGGTGGACGAGGGCGGCGTCACCGGACGGGTCGGCCGCTGCGATGAGCAGCAGCAGGCGCGTGTCTGCCGGAAGAGCGTCGAACTGGCGCAGGAAACTGTCCTCGATGCGGCTCCACAGCGGCACGGCTCCCGGCAGCCCGAACCCGCCCGCCAGGTCCGCCCGCTTCAGTCCGCGTGACAGCTCCATCAGCGCCAGGGGATTTCCGGCGGTCTCAGTCACCAGCTGCTCGCGTACGCGTTCGTCGATCGGCTCGGTCAGCAGGGAGTCCAGCAGGGTCCGGGCCCCGCTGTCCGACAGACCGGACACGCTTAGCTCGGGCAGTGACCGCAGCTCCTCGGACGGTGTCCGTGTCGCGAACACCAGACCGACCGGTTCGGCGGCCAGCCGCCGGGCGACGAACCCCAGGGCCTGGGCCGAGGCCCGGTCCAGCCAGTGATGGTCGTCGACCACACAGATCAGGGGCCTGTCCGAGGCGACCTCGGACAGCAGGCTCAGGACGCCCATCCCCACCAGGAACCGGTCGGGCGGCGCCCCCTCGCTCAATCCGAGTGCCACGCGCAGAGCCGCGGCCTGCGGCGCCGGCAGGCGGTCCATCCGGTCCAGAAGGGGCGCGCACAGCTGGTGGAGTCCTGCGAAGACCAGCTCCATCTCCGACTGCACACCGGCCAGACGGAGGACCCGGCAGTCGGACGCCTCAGCGATCAGGTGGTCCAGCAGAGACGTCTTCCCGACACCCGGCGCACCGCGCAGCACCAGAGTCCGGCTCCGGCCTCCGCGCACGGCGTCGATGAGCTGAACGAGCCGGTCACACTCGCTCCGGCGCTCGATCAGTCCGGCCCCGGGCGCACCATCTCGTACGGGCAATTGCGTCCTCCCCAGCGGATCCGAGATCCGGGCACGATGCCGCCGGAACGGAGCGAAATTCTATGACGCCAAGCCTCAGAACGGCCTGCCGCACAGCCAATTGACCTGGACAGACAGCCGTCAGTGTCGAAGGAAGTCCAGCAGGATCCGGTTGACCTCGTCGGCATGCGTCCACAGGAGTCCGTGGGGTGCGCCGGGGACCTCGTGGTACGCGGCCTGCGGCAGCAATTCGTGCAGGGGGCGACTCGTGGCGTCCGGCGGGAGAAGTCGGTCATGCGCGCCGTGCACGATCAGCAACGGGAGGTCCAGAGAGGCGAGGTCGGCGCGGAAGTCGGTGATCCAGGTCGGGATCACCGCCACGGCTGCCCTGGACGACGAGGAGGTGGCGATGTCCACGAATCGGTCCGCCGCGTCGACCGCGATCCTGCTGCCCAGGTTCTCGTCGCTGTTGAAGTAGTCACCGCGGAGTGTGGTGAAGAACGCCCGGAGGTCTCGGCGGGCCAGGGAGATCAGCGCGTCGAACGCGGCCAGCTCGATGCCCTGCGGATTCTCGGCGGTGCGCAGCAGAGACGGGCCGAGCCCGGACAGGAACGCGGCCCTGCTCACCCGGGCGGATCCGTAGACGGACAGGTAGCGGGTGATGTCACCGGTTCCGGAGGAATGGCCCACCAAGGCCGAGTCGGTCAGGTCCAGTTCGGTCAGCAGGGCGTCCAGGTCGGCCGCGAGGATGTCGTAGTCGTAGCACGGTCCGTCGTGCGACGAGCGGCCGAACCCTCGGCGGTCGTATGCGATCACGCGATGGCCCGCGGCCAGCAGCGGAGACATCTGCCGGTGCCATCCGCGGCGGTCGAGCGGATAGCCATGCACCAGCACCACGGGTCGCCCCGCACCCTGGTCCTCGTAGAACAGCTCGACCGCGGTGCCGTCGTGGTCGACAGTGATGTGAGGCATGACCATTCCCAGGGCGTCGAGGCGCGCGGAGCTGGGGCGGATGCCTCCGGCTCCCGTCCAGCCTGATCGCGCGGACCTCCGGTCCGCATCGGTCATTTGACTGTGTTCATCCAGAACCGGGGCGGAGCAGGCCCGGCATCAGGAGTGGCAGTGGAGCCGGACGATGATGGTGTCGCCGGGGAGGTCCGCGAGGTAGGCCTCGCTGCCCTGCCGCGGGGTGGGCTTCGGAGGGTCGTGCGGGCAAGAGCTGGGATTGCAGGTGGCGTGGACGGCGTGGGTGCCGCCCTCCAGCCACCAACCGTCCAACGTGAGCACGTCCGTGTTCGGCGGGTGTGGCCCCGTGAATTCACGGATGTACTCCGCACGGGATCCTTCGTAGCCGATCACCGGGTGCTCTAGGGGATCAGCGGGGCCCACGAATCCCAGGTACCCCATGTCGAGGCTGACGGGGTGGTCGAGGTAGGCCCTGATCAGCGGCTGGGCCCGGTAGGCTCGCGTCTCTGGCCATGTGCGTCACGGTCGTCGGTACCTCACCCGTGGACAGGCCGACTCCGGAGTTGTCGAGCAGGATCACCTCACGGTGCCGGGCGAGGCTGTCGACCAGGGTCGGATCCCAGTTGTCGAGGTTGCCGCGGAAAACGCGCCCCGCCATTCCATCGGTGGGGCGCTCTGCGTGCCACGGTCGAGGTACTGGCGCCCGACGGCGAGATGCATCCGGTACAGGACGCGCGGTGGGCTCGATGCGGGACGGCCAGTGGCTGGTCGGCTACGGCGTCGCCGGCGTCTCCTACCACTGGTGGCAGGTGCGCTGTGAGGCGCGAGCGACCATCGGCCGCGACGGAACCGCGGTCGTGCGCAGCGCCGCCTGCGACATCGGCACCGGCACCCGTACCGTCATGACGCAGCTCACGGCCGAACTCCTGGGTCTCGACCTCGAACAGGTCCACTTCGACCTCGGTGACTCCAGCATGCCGTGGTCGCCGGCGGCCGGCGGGTCGGGCCTCACCACCTCACTCGGCGGGGCCGTGCATGTGGCTTGTGGAGCGCTGCTGCGGAAGTTCCTGGATCTTGCCGCGAGCGACGCCGACTCACCGCTGACGGGCTGCGGGATCGACGACGTCACGGACACTGCCGGACGCCTGCACCGCAAGGACGACCCGGGTGCGGGGGAGAGCTACGCCGAGATCCTGGCACGGCACGGCCTGGACGAACTGACGGCCGACGGGGAGGCGACGCCGCCCGATCCGACTCGGACCGGCACGGCGCTCACCCCGCCCTTCGCCGTGAAGTTCGCCGAGGTCAGGATCGACCCGAACCTGGGCATTCTCCGGATCGCCCGGCTGGTCACGGCCGTGGACGCCGGACGGATCCTCAACGAGAAGCTCGCCCGCAGCCAGATCATCGGCGGAACGGTCGGCGGCATAGGCCAGGCCATCTTCGAGGACACCGTCTTCGACCCCGGCACCGGGCGTGTGGCGAATGCGACGTTCGCCGACTACCTGATCCCCGTCAACGCTGACGTGCCGGACCTTGACGTGCTCTTCGTCGGACAGCCCGACCCGCAGACGCCGATCGGCACGAAGGGCGTCGGCGAGCTGGGGATCCCGGGCACGGCCGCTGCCATCGCCAACGCTGTCTTCCACGCCACGGGGCGGCGGGTCCGTTCCCTTCCGATCACCATTGAGCAGTTGTTCTAGTAGGGCTCCGTTAGGTCGTTGTGGATCTTGCTGTGTGGTGTCTGATCCGGGTTGTGGGCAGCGGCTGGCGGCAGGTGGTGCAGATGCCGGT